>NZ_CP061502.1:0-300000 GCF_014681765.1 Roseicitreum antarcticum | reverse complement strand
GGGGAGCGCGGCGGGATCACTCATGCGTGCGGGACATTCTTTTCATACTTTCAGTTGTTTTTTGCTACTAATGCTGGCACGCTCCTTATGCAAGCAAGACTCAACTGTATCATCCGCCGCAGAAGGCCAGAGCAAAATGGCCGTTATGAAGGAAGAACATCATGGCGTATTTCTCAGGTTCGGTCGGCGCCGTGCCCGCTGCGAAAAAGCAAGAATACATCGAGCACCTGAACGAAGCCTGGCAGTTGTTCCGCACCTATGGTGCCACCCGCATGATCGAGACCTGGGGCGTCGACGTGCCTCGCGGGGAAGTCACCGATTTCTACGCTGCGGTAGATGCGCGAGAAAATGAGGTCATCACCTTTTCCTGGATCGAATGGCCCGACAAGGCGACCTGCGACGCCGCATGGCGGAAAATGCCTGAAGACCCCGCCATACATCAAATGGCCGAAATACCCGGCGATGGCAGCCGCATGATCTTCGGCGGGTTCACCCCGATCTATCGTGTCGGCGCGCCGTGCGGCGCTGGCTATTATCAGGGTTTCCTGCTGGCTGTTACGGAAGAAAACAAGGAAGCCTATATCGCGATGGCCGCCGAGGGGTGGCAAATCTTCCAGAAAGGCGGTGCGTTTGGGATGATCGAAACATGGGGCGAGGACGTGCCACACGGCAAGAAAACCGATTTCTATCGCGCCACGAAGGCCCTTGCGGGCGAGGTCCCCGTTTTCAGTTGGACCGCATGGCCCGACCGTGCCACCTGCGACGCGGCGACCCGCGCGATGGAGGAAGCGATGGCCGATGTTGATATGGCCACCATGCCCTTTGACGCGATGCGCATGATGTGGGCCGGGTTCGCGCCGCTGTTCGATTCTGCCTCCGCCCCCGATTAAGCGGTAGCCATAGAGAGATCCCTTGGCGTTTGGCACAAAGGCGGGGCAGGCAAGCTGCGTGCAGCCTTCCGCCAATGACCCCATGGCTTGCCCGATGCGGAACTGGAAATACTTCGCCCCGTGTGACGGGCCCAGGCAACCGCGTCTATGCACTCATGACGGCGCAATCGTTTCGGGCGGAACACGGAAAGGGCGGCGGCGGCCATTATCAAGCAACAAAGACTAGATCACCCGCAGGCCCATCTGGCCCAGCAGGTCGGCCGCTTGGCGTTTGGAGATCACCGCACCCCGGAAGCGCCGCGCGTCGGTCAGCTTCACACCGCCCAGATCGGCACCACGCAGATCGGCCCCTTCGAAGCGGCAATCGGCCAGGTGGGCGTCGCGCAGCGAACAATCCTCCAACACCGTATCGCGGAAATCGCAACCGCGCAGATCGGCCTCGCTGAAATCCACCGCGCGCAGCGTCATCTTGCGCAATGACAGCTTTGGCAGCAATGCCAGCACCAGCAGCACTTCTTCCAGCGCCAGCCCCATCGCCTGCACGCCGGTCAGATCGGCACCGGTCATCTTGCAGCGCAGGATGCGCGCATCGGGCATTCGGGCACCGCAAAAGATGGTGTTGCTGAAATCGCCGCCGTCGATCGTGGCCTCGGGCAGGGCGGCGCCGGTAAAGCGCGCCTCGGCGGCGCGGCACGCCTTGAAGGTCGCGCCGTCCAGCATCGCGCGATTGAAGGTGGCCCGCCGCAGGTTACACCGCTCGAAGGTCCAGCCCGTCAGGTCAAGGCCGGACAGGTCCAACCCTTCCAGATCGCAATCGGACAGGCACCCGCCCTGCCCCGCGCCCGCCATCCGCGCAATATCGGCGCGGGTGGGCTTCCGGTCGGCCAGAAAGGGGGCGTCAGATGTCATGATCCCGTCTTGGCAGAGCGGTTGCACAGGCACAAGAGGGCCGCGCGCCCATCATGCCGCCGCAGGGGCTTTGCGCAGGTCCGTCAGCACATCGGCCGCGATCTCGAACGACCGGACCCGCGCGGCGTGGTCGTGGATCATGCCGGTCACCATCAGTTCATCAGGCTGAAAGGTGTCGATGATCATGCGCAACTGGCTGCGCACCGTCGTCGCGGACCCTGTCGCCGAACAAGCCAGCGCCTGCCCCACCTGCGCCATGACCGGCGCGGGAACTTCGGCAGTCACATCCTTTACCGGGCGCGGCAGCTTGCCGGGACGGCCCTGCCGCAGCCGCGCGAAAGCCAGGATCTGCGAGGATCGCAGATACGCCGCCTCTGCATCCGTTTGTGCCGCGCAGACCCCGGCGGCAATCATCACATGCGGCCGGTCCAGCCGGGCCGAGGGGCGAAAGGTGCGCCGGTAGGTATCGATCGCGTCTTCCAGCATGGCGGGCGCAAAATGCGACGCGAAGGCATAGGGCAGCCCCAGATAAGCTGCCAACTGCGCGCCATACAGGCTGGACCCCAGGATCCAGACCGGCACCTCGGTGCCCGTGCCGGGGATTGCGCGCACCGGCGTCGCATCGCTGCTGTCCCCGAAATAGCCGATCAACTCCTGCACATCTTGCGGAAAGCTGTCGTCGGGCGCCATATGTCGGCGCAGCGCGCGCGCTGTCGCCATGTCGGTGCCCGGCGCGCGGCCAAGGCCCAGGTCGATCCGCCCGGGAAACAGCGTGGCCAGCGTGCCGAATTGTTCGGCGATCACCAGCGGCGCGTGATTTGGCAACATGATGCCACCCGCCCCAACGCGAATGGTCTTGGTTGCGGCAGCGACATGGCCAATGACCACTGCGGTGGCGGCACTGGCGATACCGGGCATGTTGTGATGCTCGGCCAGCCAGTAGCGGTGATACCCCGCCCGCTCGGCAGCGCGGGCAAGGTCTGCGGTCGCGGCCAGCGCCTCGGCGGC
Organism: Roseicitreum antarcticum; assembly: GCF_014681765.1. GTDB lineage: Bacteria > Pseudomonadota > Alphaproteobacteria > Rhodobacterales > Rhodobacteraceae > Roseicitreum > Roseicitreum antarcticum. Next base: position 297,193 of record NZ_CP061502.1, on the reverse strand, counting down.
CGTGTTGCCTTCGGGGATGGGCGAAAGATCGAGAAGTGAGAAATTGTGCATGGGAGCCTCCGGGTTTGTCGGCAAGTAAGCACGCGCGCAGGCAGAGTGAAGGGGCAACGCCGGGTGCATGTGGTCCGCCCTGCCCTGGCGCGCAATCAAAGCCGCAGGCTGCGGCAGATCAGGGCGCCGCCCCACGTCAACGTGATGCGCGGCTTTGCACCCGGTCCTAGTCGGTCACCTTCTTCACGAATTGCGACTTCAGTCCGATCTGCCCGACGCCGGGGATCTTGCAGTCGATATCGTGATCGCCATCGACCAACCGGATGCCGCGCACCTTGGTGCCGACCTTGATCACGCCAGAGGACCCTTTCAGCTCCAGGTCCTTGATCACCGTCACCGTATCGCCATCGGCCAGCAGGTTGCCCACCGCGTCGCGCACGCCGTCAGTGTCATCGGATGGCGCATCTGGCGCCCACTCATGCCCGCATTCCGGGCAGACCAACAGCGCGCCCATGGCGTAGCTGTAGGCGGATTGGCATTCGGGACACGGGGGCAAGGTATCGTTCATGGGACGACCCATAGCGCGCCGGGCGCGGCAGCGAAAGGGGCGCCGGACAGGCGCGCGGCTTTTCCGCCCGAGGGTGCGCTGCGCGAAGATGTCGTGGATGGCGGGCATTGACGCCCGGTGCCCTTAACGGGCGGGTTTTTTACGGGCCGGTCTTGCGCGGGAAAAGATAATTACAGGCCGTACCGCGTTGAAAGTCTGCGTTGCCGACGGCATCGCGCGCCAGTGTTTTCCATGGAAAAACGCTTTTATTGTCAGATTGTTAAATCCCGTCCCACAACGCCACACCCGTCCCTTGTCAAATTTCATCGCCGCCCCGCGCGCCTGTCACGCAACCTTCAAATTCAACCGCTAAACCCCACGCAATGAAGAACACGGACACGACACAAATGACGAACCGCAGCCCGGGCGGGGCCGATGTACGCCTTTGCGACATCGCGAAACACTTTGCCAGCGCCACCGCGCTGGAGCGGATCGATGTCACCCTGCCCGCCGGACAATTCTCGGTCCTGCTGGGCCCGTCGGGTTGTGGGAAATCGACGCTACTGCGGCTGATCGCCGGGCTGGACCACCCCACGCGCGGCGAAATCCTGCTGGGCGATACCCGGATCGATCAATTGCCGCCAAAAGCGCGCGACCTGTCGATGGTGTTCCAGTCTTACGCCTTGTTCCCGCATCTGAGCGTGGCCGAGAACATCCTTTTCGGCCTGTCGGTGCGCGGCACGGCAAAGGCCGATCAGGCCGCGCGGCTGGAACGTGTCGCAGCCATGATGGGGCTGGAGGCGCTGCTGGCGCGCAAGCCGGCGGAACTGTCGGGCGGCCAGCAACAGCGCGTCGCGCTGGCCCGCGCCGTGGTGTCCGAGCGCCCTGTGTGCCTGATGGATGAGCCACTGTCGAACCTCGATGCCAAGCTGCGTGCCGAAATGCGTAGCGAGATCAGGGCCTTGCAGCAACGGCTGGGCCTGACCATGGTCTATGTGACCCACGATCAGGTCGAAGCGATGACCATGGCCGACCGCATCGTGGTGATGAATGCGGGCCGGGTCGAACAGGTGGCGACGCCGCGCGCGCTCTATGCCCGGCCCGAGACGATTTTCGTGGCCAGCTTCATCGGCACACCGCCGATGAACCTTGTGCCGCGCGCCGCGCTGGCCGACATCCCCGCGCCCAAAGCGACCGCGACCATCGGGATCCGCCCCGAAGACATCGCGCAGGACGGCGACGGCCACCCCATCCGTGCGCAGGTGCGCGGGGTCGAATATCTGGGCGCCGATCAACTGGTTGCGCTGGATCTGGGCGGCGCGCGGCTGCTGGTGCGCCAGTCCGGCCATGCCCTGCCGCCCGGCGACGCGCTGGCGCTGGTGCTGCCCGCGCAGGCTTTGCATTTCTTCGATGCGGCGGGGCACCGCCTGCCCGCGCGCGCCGATGAATTTCCCCACCCTCAACCGGAGAGACACGATGAAACACACGCTTAAGACCCTTATGGCAACAACCGCATTCGCAGCGATCACCGCACAGGCGGCGGCGGCCACCGAGCTGGAATTCTACTTTCCCGTCGCCGTGGGCGGCGATGCCGCAGCCGTCATCGAAGGCATGACCGACGCCTACATGGCCGCGAACCCCGATGTGACCATCGACGCGATCTATACCGGCAGCTACGCCGACACCACCACCCGCGCCATCACCGCCGCACGCGGGGGCAATGCGCCGCAACTGGCGATCTTGCTGTCCACCGACATGTTTGCCATGATCGACGAGGATCTAGTTCTGCCCTGGGATGACTTCCTGACCGCCGCGGAAATGGAAAGCTGGATCGGCGGCTTTTACCCCGCGTTCATGCGCAACAGCCAGACCGACGGCAAGACCTGGGGCATTCCCTTCCAGCGCTCGACCCCGGTGATCTATTGGAACAAGGAAGCCTTCGCGGCAGCAGGCCTCGACCCCGACACGGCACCCGCGACATGGGACGACATGGTCGCATACGGCACCGCGCTGACGCTGCGCGACGACAGCGGCAGCGTGACGCAATGGGGCGTGCGCATCCCGTCCTCGGGCTTCCCGTCGTGGCTGTTTACCGGGCTGGTCGCGTCAAACGGGCAGGACGGGTTGGCAAACACGGCAGGCACCGAAGTCTATTTCGATACGCCCGAAGTGGTCGGTGCGTTGGAATACCTTGTTTCGCTGGCCGCCGAGCATGAGATCATGGCCCCCGGCATCCTGGATTGGGGCGCAACCCCGCGCGCTTTCCTCGACGGCGAAAGCGCCATCATCTGGACCACCACGGGCAACCTGACCAACATCCGCAGCAACGCCACCTTTGACTTTGGCGTCGGCATGCTGCCCGCCAATGTGCGCCCCGGCGCACCCACGGGCGGTGGTAACTTCTACCTCATGAAGGGCTCGGATGACGAACAGACCCTCGCCGCCATCGACTTTGTGAAATGGGCAACCGCGCCGGAACAGGCCGCCGACTGGTCCATCGCCACCGGCTATGTCGCGCCGCGCGAAGACACATGGGAGACCGAGCGGATGCAAGCCTATGCCGCTGAGGTGCCCGGTGCGCTGGTCGCGCGTGAACAGCTGGCCTATGCGGTGCCAGAGCTTTCGACCTTTGAAGGCCCGCGCATCACCCAGATCATGAACGACAACATCGCCGCCGCCATCGTGGGTGACAAGACGCCCGCGCAGGCCATGGCTGACGCGCAAGACGCCGCCGATGCCGTGCTGAGCATCTACCGCTAAGCCCCCCAACCCCCGCGCGGCGCCCGTATCCCCAGGGCGCCGCGCCACATGCAAAGGCCCGCTACGATGTTTCGACGCGACTGGCTGATTGCGCTGGCCTTTCTGGCGCCCGCGCTGATCTTGCTGTTTGGCTTCACGCATTACCCCGCCATCCAGACCGTGATCGACAGTTTCTGGTCGACCGCGCGTGGGCGGCGGCCTGCGGTATTCGTAGGCTGGGACAATTATGCGCGCATGGTGCAGGACGAAATTTTCCGCCGCGCCATGATCAACAACGCGATCTATGCGGCGATCACCATTCCCGCGTCGGTCGCGCTGGCGCTGGCGATGGCGCTGTTCGTGCAAAGCCGCATCCTGGGCCGGGGCTTCCTGCGGCTGGCCTATTTCACGCCAACGGTGCTGCCGCTGATCGCGGTGGCCAATATCTGGTTGTTCTTCTACCTGCCGGGCTTTGGCCTGTTTGAACAATTGCGCGGCTGGGCCGGCCTGTCGCCGCGCAACTGGATCGGCAGCCCCGATACGGCACTTTACGCAGTGACGGCGGTGACGGTCTGGGCGCAGGCGGGGTTCTTCATGATCTTCTATCTTGCTGCCTTGCAGACCATTCCGCCCAGCCTGCGCGAGGCTGCGGCGATCGAGGGCTGTTCCCCCCTGACCTTCTTTCGCCGCGTGACATGGCCGCTGATCATGCCGACGACGCTGTTCATTTCGGTCAATGCCACGATCAACGCGTTTCGTACCGTGGACCATATCTTCGTGATGACGCAAGGCGGGCCGAACAATGCCTCGATGCTGCTGCTCTATTACATCTACGAACAGGGGTTCCGCTTCTGGGATACGGCCTATGCCTCGGCGTTGACGGTGGTGATGGTGGTCTTGCTGGCGCTGGTGGGCATCGGGCAATTCTTCTGGCTGGATCGTAAGGTACATTACAGATGAGGCCGCCGCGAACCCCTGACCGCATCCTTTTCGTCGCGGGCGCCTGGGCGCTGGCGTTGATCTGGCTGTTGCCGCTGGCCTATGCGGTCTGGACCGCTTTTCACCCCGCAGAATTCGAGACGCGGTTTGCGCTGTTCGCGCCCCTGACGCTGGAGAACTTCGTGCGCGCCTGGAACGCCGCGCCCTTCGCGCGGTATTTCGTCAATACCATCGTACTGGTCACCATGGTGCTGGCCGCGCAACTGATCTTGTGTTCGTTGGCTGCCTTCGCGTTTGCGCGGTTCGAATTCCCGGGCAAGAACCTGCTGTTCGCGCTGGTGCTGGTGCAGCTTATGGTGATGCCCGACATCTTGCTGGTGCGCAACTATGCCACCATGGGCAGCCTGGGGCTGATCGATTCCATCCTGGCCATCGGCCTGCCGTATTTCGCCAGCGGCTTTGCGATTTTCCTGTTGCGCCAGACCTTCAAAACCGTCCCGAGAGAGCTGGATGACGCCGCGCGGGTCGAGGGGTGTTCCTGGCTGGGCCTTTTGTGGCGGGTCTATGTGCCGCTGGCCAAACCCACGATGCTGGCTTTCGGGCTGGTATCGGTCAGTCATCACTGGAACAATTTCCTGTGGCCGCTGATCATCACCTCATCGGTCGAGACCCGGCCGCTGACCGTGGGGCTGTCGATCTTCGCTACCACCGACAGCGGCACCGAATGGTCGATCATCACCGCAGCAACACTGATCACCTCAGCCCCTTTGCTGATCGGCTTCCTGCTGTTTCAACGCCAGTTCGTCCAAAGCTTCATGCGCGCCGGGATAAAATAGGCAGCATCAAGGAACTGGCATCCGATACCCCAACGCAACCGCCCCACCTCAAATGAAAGGCCCCATCATGCCCCTGCCCCTTCTCGGCGCTGCCGTGCAATTGCACCACATGGACATGCTGCGCGACTGGCTGTTCGACCAGAACCGCCCGCTGGAAATTCAGGACTTCGTCTCACCGCAGGTAATCGCGGGCGACACATCGGAACAGATCGGCGCATGGCAAAAGATGTTGGCGGGGCACAAGGGCCCGCGCGGTATCCACGGCCCGTTCTTCGGGCTGGATCTGTCCAATCCTGACGCGGCAATCCGCGCCATTGTTCAACAACGACTCATCAAGGGGATCGAGATTGCCGCCGCGCTGGAGGCCGACGTGATGGTCGTGCATTCACCGTTCAATTTCTGGCATGTGCTGAACTACACCAATTATGACACGCTGCGCGGCGCGCTGATGCAGGCCTGCGCCGATTGCCTGTCTCCGGTGCTGGCGCGCGCGCAGACCGAAGGTGTCACGCTGGCGCTGGAGAATATCGACGATACCAGCACCAAGGACCGCGCCGATCTGGCCGATCTGCTGGATCATCCGCAGTTCCGGCTGTCGGTGGATACCGGGCACGCAGATCTGGCACATGCCAATTACGGTGCCCCGCCGGTGGTGGATTTCCTGACCGATGCGGGCAACCGGCTGGCCCATGTACATCTGCAAGACGTGGATGGCCATGCCGACCGGCACTGGCACCCCGGCGACGGGCGGATCAACTGGCGTCCAGTGATGCGGCAGCTGGCAGCCTGCGCCCCCGCGCCCCGTATGATCCTGGAGGTGCGCCACAACCTGCATTGCCTGCCACAAACCGCTGCAATGCTGGAAGGTTTGGTCGATTAACAAAGCGCTGAAAAGGGTTCTGACCCCTTCGGCGGCGGGGCGCACATCGCCCCGCCAGTGTCTCAAGTTGCGGGCGGATCACCCTGTGCCGCCGGACCTCAGATCACGCCGCCTGCCACCATCGCCCGCGCCAGCGTACGATAGCCCGCAACATTGGCGGCGCGGCGATAATCCACCGCCCCGCTGGGGGTCGGGCAATTCGTCCGCTCGGCTTTCAGCCGCGCATGGATGTCGCACATGATTGCGCAAAGCTGGCGGTCCAGTTCCTCGGGCGACCAGCGCGCGAAACCTGCGTTTTGCTGCATTTCCAGCCCGGACATGGCCACACCCCCGGCATTCGACGCCTTGCCCGGCGCCTGAATGACCCCTGCCCCGGCCAGATGCGCCTCGGCATCCGCTGACAGCGGCATGTTGGCGCCTTCGGCCAGATAGCGGCACCCGCTGTCGACCAGCGCACGGGCATCGGCCAGCCCGACCTCGTTTTGGGTGGCGCAGGGCAGCGCGATATCCGGCCCCTGCCCCCAGGGTCGTTGCCCGGCGAGAAACCGTAGGCCAAGCGCTGCGGGCGGCGTCGCGCTGCCATCACCGGGGGCGTCCAGCACCCAGTCCACCGCCTCGGTGCGCATCCCGTCCTCTGCCACCCAGGTCCCCGCGCGGCCCGACAGGGTGATGACCTTCGCCCCCATTTGCATCGCCTTGCGCGCGGCATGCTGCGCCACATTCCCCCGCCCGGAAATTGCCACGCGCTTGCCCTCGATCCCGTCGGATTGTTCGGCCAGCATGGCCTGCGTGAAATACATCAGGCCATACCCCGTCGCCTGCGCCCGCATCGGGCTACCGCCCAGCGACAGCGGCTTGCCGGTCAGCGCCCCGCCCCAGCGGCGGGCATGTTGCATCCAGGCCCGGGTCAGATAGCCGACTTCACGTGCGCCCACGCCGATGTCGCCGGCGGGCACGTCGCGTTCCGGGCCAATATGCGCGGCCAACTCGGCCATAAAGGCCATGGCGAAACGCTCAACCTCGGCATCCGAACGCCCGCGTGGATCGAAATCCGCGCCGCCCTTGGCCGCGCCCAGCGGCAGACCGGTCAGCGCGTTCTTGAACGCCTGCTCAAAGGCCAGGAATTTCAACACCGAGGGCGTGACGCTGGCGGCCCACCGCAACCCGCCTTTGTAGGGGCCCAGCAGGTTCGTCTGCTGCACGCGCCAGCCTTTGTTGATCTGAACCGCGCCCGCGTCGTCGCGCCAGGTGACCCGGAAGCCTATGATGCGATCCGCCTCGGCAAGCCGCTCCAGCACGCGGGCCTGCGCATATTCGCTGTTGGCCTTCTCGATGGTCAGGACATCTTGCGCCACTTCCTGCACCGCTTGCAGGAATTCGGGTTCATGGGCATGGCGGTCGGCAAACCCGGACATGAACGTATCCACCAGCGTTTCGGTTCGGTCTTTCATAAGCACTCCGGTTTGAATGAGGTCAGACCAGAAGGCTAGGGCTGCGGCGGGCTTTGTCATGGGCAGATTGTGAACACAGTCCCGCGACGGGGCGGCGCCCGCCACTGACCGCCGCACCCGCAATCATTCGGGGGTCATTCAGACGGGGGTCATTCAGACGGGGGGAAAGCCCAGCCCCAGGAGGCGCGCTGCGAAATCGCCAAGTGGCGGTTTTCGCTGAACGCGACAGCGCCCCGCGCTGGCCAGGCGTCTTCGCGGGCGCGCAGTTCATCCCGGGCGCGGCACAGCGCGTCATTGTGGCGCGCGGTTCTGACCATTGGCGGCGACCCGCCCGTGCGGACCGGCAGCGCGACGACGATGGCACCTTCAAGCTGCGACACAAGGGTGCGCAGGTCATCCAGGTTGGCGGCCCGCAGCACCGGCCCGCGCGTCGCGTGCAGCAGGTCCGCGACATCAGCCACAGGGCGCAGCGCGCCTGTTGCATCGCGGCGCATGTCCAGCGCCGTCTGCGGCGCAGCGCGGGAATGGGCAGCGGTTGCGCGACGCGCCACTGAAGCGCTGGCCGTGGTGGCAGACACGCTGTCTGGCACCCGGCGTTCACCGCCCCGAACAACGCGACGCTGCGCGCCCGCATCATATCCGATTGCATCGCAAAGCGCATGGCGTCCCCGGCTGACACGGCTTTTGATCGTGCCGACGGTACAGCCGCAGGCATGCGCCGCCTCCAGTTGCGAGAACCCGTAGGCCCCCATCAAGATCAACGCCCGTCGCTGATCGGAGGGCAGCAGGTCAACGGCTGCCATCAGTTCCTTCAGCGCCATCGCATGATCCTGCCGCGGCTCCTCATAAAGGGCGGCGGCGCGGATGCCGTCCACATCCTGAACCTCGCGCCGAAACTTGCGCAACTCGGAATAAAAGGTGTTGCGCAGGATTGTGAACAACCAGGCGCGCAGGTTGGTCTGGGGTTGGAAGCTGTCGCGCCGCGCCCAGGCTTTCATGAGCGTCGTCTGCACCAGGTCATCGGCGCGGTGCGGGTTCTGGGTAAGCTTCAACGCCCGGCGACGCAGGACCGGCGATTGCTCCGGCAGCAAAACGTGGAATGGATGTCCTTCGGTCATGGGCGCACCTTCTCGCTTTCGGGTTTCGGCTTTCGTGGTTCGCCCCAACGGGACCACCTGCGGGCGGGCGCTGGTTTCATCGCAGCGTCGTACCTGCCGTTCCATCACGGCAGGCGGCGTGGAAGTGCCGGGCCCCACGGCCCGCGCCTCAGGCCGCGGCAGCATTGAGCCGCGCCTCGGCCAGCTTCGACAGGGATTTGTCAGCACCGTATTCCTCATCCAGCGTGGTTTTCAGCAAGGCCGCCGCATCGCTGAGCCCAAGCTGCTGTGCCCAGACAACAAGGGTGCCGTAGCGCGCGATCTCATAATGCTCCACCGCCTGTGCCAGCGAGATCAGCGCGACATCCATCGTCTCGTTATCGTCGATCTCGGCCATCAGCCCCTCGGCCTCTTCGACCAGCCCGACCATGGCATCGCATTTGGCACCACGGGCGGCCTTGCCCAGACTGTCGAACACGTCTTCCAGCCGGGTGACGTGGTCTTCGGTCTGATCGCGGTGCGCCGCAAGCGCCGCCTTCAGCTTCGGATCGGTCGCCTTGCGCTCCATCTTCGGCAGCGCCTTTAGGATCTTGCGCTCGGCGTAAAGCACATCTTTGAGGGTGTGCACGAACAGGTCATGAAGGTTCTCGATGGGCATGGGGGCGGTCCTTTTGCGTGGGATGAAAGCTAAGTCATCCCAGAGGCGGGCTTCGGTATGCTGCACAAGTTGCGCCTTGTTCTGCGTCCAGCTTGCGGGCCCCCGGCTATCGTCGTCTTCGGCGCGCCAGGCCTGCACATATTGTTCGGCATGGGCCTTGCTCTGGCCCCGCCGACGGTCTTGGCGGCGTTCGCGCGTGTCTTCGACCAAATGCGCCGGGCGGCGTCTGGACAAACCGACTGTAAGTTGCGGCCACGCGCCCTTTGCGCGCTTCCCGTTTGAAAATTGAATGACCGCGCGGGCCGGGGCGTAACGGCACCGCGATGTTGTGCCTGCGGGCAAGAGGGAAATCCCCGTGCACATCATCGCGGTACCGGCCGCCCGGTCATTGGCTACTTGCTGCCTAACCAACATCGTGAACCGACATTACGCCCCCTCGGCGCGGTTGCGTAGGGCCGGAATCTACTCATGGGCGAAACGGCGCGTGGGCCGGTCTGCCCCTGCGTGGGTTGCCCCGGGCGGCACGCAGTCTGCGGCATGGGGGAAATTGATTGCTCGACGGATGGCATATGCTGGTATACCCAAGGGTAACCCCCCGTTTCGGCGCCGCTGCCGGACGATGGCGACAGACTGCGGCCCTGCAGGCGCCCCGAGCCAAAGGGCCAGAGCCAAAGGGCCAGAGCCAAGACACCGGAGGATCACCCGGTTTACCGACACGGCAACACGTTCCAACCGGAGTACGCCATGTCGCCCCACGACACGCGCACGGCCCTGCCCGTTATTGCCATCGGCGCCTCTGCCGGGGGGCTGGATGCGTGCCGCGCCGCGCTGAAGGACGTGAAGGCCACGACGCGTGCCGCATTCATCCTGATCTTGCACCTTGAACCGACGCACGACAGCATGATGGTCGACCTGCTGACTAACCACACCGGACTGGAGGTGGTGCAGGCGCGCGATGGCATGGCGTTGCGGGTCGGGGTGTTGCATGTCATCCCACCGGGTGTGTTCCTGACAGTGCAGCGACGGGTGCTGCACCTGTCGGGGCCCGATGGCGGACAGGCGGTACGGCGGCCCTTCGACGTGCTGTTGCACGCGCTGGCGCGGGATGCGGCGGCACTGTCGGGCTGCATCGTGCTGTCAGGCACCGGCACCGACGGAACCGAAGGCATCGCCGACATTCATGCCGCAGGCGGACTGGTGATCGCACAAAGCCCCGCCGAAGCCGCGTACCCCGGCATGCCCGAAAGCGCGATTGCGACGGGTTTCGTGGCGCAGACCTTGCCGACCGCCGGGATGGCCGCCGCGCTGGAAGTGTTCCTGGCAAAGCTTCCCGGAAAGCCCCCCGTGCAAGGCCCCGCGCCCTCCCAACCCGGCCCACAGCCCACCCCGGACCTGCTGCGCCCTGCCGACACCGCCAGTGACCAAACCCAGGCAAAGACCACGGGCTATGACGCGCTGCTGAGTTTTGTCAGCAAACACGCAGCGCAGGACATCACGCTTTACAAACGCGGCACGCTGGAGCGCCGCATCGCGCGGCGCATGGCACTGGGGGGCCTCGGCCCGGCAGAGATGGCGCGTTACCTCGGCATCTTGCGGACTGACGCGGCGGAACTGGCCGATCTGACCGCCGACCTGCTGATCCATGTCACGGCCTTCTTCCGTGACCCGGCGGTGTTCGACCATCTGTCGCGCGCCACCATCCCTGCGCTGCTGGCCGACAAACCCACCGACCGGCCGCTCCGGGTCTGGGTGGCGGGATGCAGCACGGGCGAGGAAGCCTATAGCCTGGCCATGACCGCGATCGAGGCGATGGACGTGACCGGCACGCAGGCCAGCGTGCAAATCCTGGCCTCTGATCTGGACGCCGAGGCGATCGCCACCGCCCGCGCCGGGTTCTTCCCGCGCGAGATCGAGGCCGTCGTCTCGCCAAAGCGCCTGTCGCGGTTCTTCGTGGCGGAAAATGGTGGCTGGCGGGTGACATCGGCATTGCGCGACGTGATCGTGTTCACCGTGGCCGACCTGCTGGCCGACCCGCCATTCTCGCGCATTGATCTGGTGTCTTGCCGCAATCTGCTGATCTACCTCGGCCCCGAGGCGCAGAAACGCGTGATCGCGCGCTGCTGTTTCGCCCTGCGCCCGGGTGGGCTTTTGCTGCTGGGCGCGGCAGAAACCGCCGGGCAGACCGATGACTGCTTCACGGTCGAGGACAAGGCCGCACGGCTCTGGCGGCGCACCGGGCGCAGCCACCCGCCCGATCTGCATTTCGCAGCCGCCAGGCACGATGAGCCGGCGCCGACCGCGCCGACCGCTGCGGCCCCCGGCCGCCGGTCGGAACTGGCCGATCTGTGCCGCAAGATCTTGCTGGACCATTACGCACCTGCAGCGGCCCTCATCAACGCGCGGCTGGAATGCGTTTATCTGCTAGGCCCGACCGAGAAATACCTCAAGGTCACGCAGGGCCACCCCGACCCCGGCGTCCTGGGCATGCTGCCCAAGCCCGTGCGTGCGCGCTTCCGCGCCGCTGTCACTGCGGCCACCGCCGCGCCTGCAACGGCCCGCGCAGGCGCGGCGGGCAACCGCATTCATGGCGCGGCGGGGTTCGACATCATCGTGCACCCCATCCCGGCCGCCACCGGGCCGCTGGTGCTGGTCTGTTTCATTGATACGCCGCGCCCCGCGCTGTCAAAGACCACCAGCGGCCCTTCATCCGGCAAGGTGCCCCGCGATCTGGAAGCCGATCTGGAAGCCACCCGCGGCGAGTTGGCCGAGGCGTTGCGCGATCTGGAGCACGAGGTCGAGGCGCATGGCCTCGACACAGCCGAAGCGCTGTCGGTGAATGAGGAATTCCAGTCTACCAACGAAGAACTCCTTGCCTCGAAAGAGGAACTGCAATCGCTGAACGAGGAACTGACCGCGCTGAACGGCCAGCTTCAGGAAACGCTGGAACGCCACCGCACCACCGCGAATGATCTGCAAAACGTGCTGTTCAGCACCGATGTCGCGACGTTGTTTCTGGATATGGACCTGAACATCCGGTTTTTCACCCCGGCGGCACGCGCAATCTTCCGGCTGATCCGGTCCGATGTGGGCCGCCCGCTGGCAGACCTCGCCTCGGTCTCGACCGATAACGACCTGACCGCCGACGCCCGCGCCGTGCTGGCCGCGTCGGATGCGAAAGAGCGCGAGGTCGAAGGCACCGGCGGGCTGTGGTTCCTGCGCCGCATTCAGCCGTACCGCGCCGAGGGTGGGCGGATCGAAGGGGTGGTCATCACCTATTCCGACATCACCGAACGCCGACGTTCCAACGCGGCGCTGGAAACCGCGATGGCCGATACAGACCGCGCCACGCGCGCCAAATCGCGCTTTCTGGCCGCGGCAAGCCATGACCTGCGCCAGCCCTTGCAGGCCATGGCACTGCTGCACCGGCTGCTGGCGCAGCAAAAACGCTCGACCGAGGGGGCGCGGCTGGCCATGCTGATGGACCAGACACTGGGCTCCATGACCGCGATGCTGGATTCGATGCTGGATGTGAACCGGATCGAATCCGGCATCGTGCGCCCCGAAATGCGCCCCATCGCCATTGCGCCGCTGTTGCAGCGGCTGGCCGATGAATTCGGGCCCCAATGCAGCCTGAAGGGCCTGCGGCTGCGACTTGTGCCGTGCACGGCATGGGTTCAGACCGATCCACAATTGCTGGAACAAATGCTGCGCAACCTGCTGTCCAATGCGGTGAAATATACGCCGAAGGGGGGGATCTTGCTGGGATGCCGCCGTCACGGGCAGGATATGACGATCCATGTCTGCGACACCGGCATCGGCGTGCCGGAATCCGAAAGTACGGCGATCTTCAACGCCTATCAGCAGGGTGCGAACACGTCCAAGCTGGGCGGCATGGGCCTCGGGCTGGGCCTGTCGATCGTCGAACGGCTGGCCCAGTTGATGAGCCATCCCATCGCCGTCCGCTCTACCCTCGGCAAGGGGTCGGCCTTCATGGTGACGCTGCCGGTGGTGGAGGCGACGCCGCAGATCCTGCGCCTGACAAAAACCGCCGCCGCCCTGAAAGGCAGTGAACGCCCCACCGGCACAGTGCTGCTGGTCGATGATGAGGAACCTTTGCGCGCCCTGCTGGCCGAAGTGCTGACCAAGGAAGGCCACACCGTTGTCGCCCGGTCCAACACCAAGGATGCGCTGCTGTGGGCCAGTGGCGACGTGGACCCGCCCGATATTCTCTTGACCGATTTCGACCTGCACGGCGGGGCCAGTGGCCTGACGCTGGCGCAGGACTTGCCCGATGTATTGGGCCGCGCGGTGCCTACGATCATCCTGACCGGCGACATTACCAGCGCGACGTTCAAGAAGATCGCAGGCTCTGCCTTCACCCAGGTGATCAAACCCGTGATGCCCGAGGTGCTTCTGGCCCAGATCTCGGAACTGATCTTGCAGGCCCGCGCCGCAAAGACTCGCCGCCGCATTGCGCGCACCGATGCCACCGTCACCACCGTGCATGTGATCGACGATGACCCGATCATCCGCGAGACCGTGCGCCGCCTGTTCGAGGCCGAGGGCTGGATCGTCGTCAGCTATGCCTCGGCCGAGGAATTTCTGGCCGCACCGCGCCCCGGGATCGGCGAATGCCTGCTGGTGGACAATGTGCTGCCCGGCATCGACGGCGTAGCGCTGATCCGGCAACTGCGCGCCGAGAAATCGCATATCCCCGCCGTCGTGCTGACCGGGCATGGCGATGCCGCCATCGCGGTCGCGGCCATGCGCGCCGGGGCGTCGGACCTGATCGAAAAGCCGGTGGCGGCGGCGGACCTGCTGCACAGCATGCGCCAAGCCATCGCGCCGGGACAGGATGCGCGCGCCGGGGCCGACCGCCGAAGGGCCGCGCAAAAGCGTTTCGCCACCCTGACGGCGCGCGAACGCGAGGTGCTGACCCGGGTTCTGGCGGGCGATCCGAACAAGATCATCGCCGCCGATCTGGGCATCAACCAGCGCACGGTGGAAAACCACCGTGCGTCAGTGATGCACAAGACCGGGGCCGCATCCCTGCCCGCGCTGGTCCGTCTGGAACTGGCAGCAAACCCGACCAGCGTGTGAGGGCAGCGTGTGAGGCCAGCGTCTGAGGGCAGCGTTAGGGGCCCCCAGACGGCGCCAACGCTCACCGCCGCCCCCGCATATGGTTGCGGCCCGGCGTTGCCGGATTGCTGCGCTGCCGCATTCGGAACGCTTGCCCCTGCGGCGCGTTATGAAGAGGCGTCCAAACTCCGCTGTCGGCCTGCCCGGTTCCCCGAAAGGGCCAGCACAGGCCGACAGCGGTTGCCCTCTCACGTCAAGGAACCTCTCATGTCACGCATCATCGCGGCGGGTATACGCCGCACGACCCGCCTGTTGGGACCCCGCGCACAGGCGAAATCGGTCCGAAGGGTGCAAAAGGCCATGGTGTCGGCCATGATTTCCGCCGCATTCGCGCCGCTGACAGCGCCCAAACCGAAACCTCTCAAAGCGCGCAACGTGGTGCAGCGGGCGACACCTTCCGTTGCAAAGCGGCGCACGCCAAAGGATCTGCCCGTGGACACTGCGCCCAGGCCCGTCCCCATGCCCGACAACCCCAAGACGGCGCAATATCTGTCGCGGCGCCACTCTTGTTCGGCGGGGACGCGCAGTTTCAAGCTGTATCTGCCCGCAACCCGGGGCGACCAGCCGACCGGGTTGATCGTCATGCTGCATGGCTGCAATCAGACCCCGGACGATTTTGCCGCAGGCACCCACATGAACGCGCTGGCCGAGAAATACAGCCTGGCCATCGCCTATCCCGCGCAAGCGCTGCGGGACAATCCCGCAGGCTGCTGGAACTGGTTCAAACCCGGGGATCAGGCGCGGGGCGCGGGCGAACCTGCGATCCTCGCCTCGCTCACCCGCAAACTGATGCGTGAATTCGGGCTGACGCGGGACGCGGTTTTCGTGGCGGGCCTGTCCGCCGGGGGCGCAATGGCGGCGATCCTGGCCGATGTCTATGGCGATGTCTTCTCTGCCGCCGGGGTGCATTCGGGGCTGGCGCGCGGATCGGCGAGCAATGTCGTGTCCGCCATGTCGGCGATGCGCAGCGGTGGCAGGTCGTTGCGCCATGTTCCCGCCGCCACCGGGCCGCGCCACGCCGTGCGGCGTATCGTCTTTCATGGGGACAGCGACAGCACGGTCCACCCGTCGAACGCCGCGCAGATCGTCGAGGCGGCGGTGGGCAAAGCGGTGGTGCCTGTGCGCATGGATAACCGCAGCCTGCGCGAACGCGGCTACGCCCGGCACGATTTCGCCGCGGCGGATGGCAACGGCGCATTGGAGCTGTGGATGATCGACGGTGGCGGCCACGCCTGGTCCGGCGGCCGCGCGGTGGGATCATACACCGAGCGCAGCGGTCCAGATGCCTCGGCCCAGATGGTGCGGTTCTTTTTGCAAGAAGTGTGCTGAGGGGGCGGCGCTGCGGACCAGATGTTTCGCAAGAAGTTTTCCAGGCGAAGCACCCCTGAATCCCAGCGTTTTCAACGCATTGCCGTTCAAGTGTTTCGCATGCGAAACAGCGTTTATTAACAATGGGTTAAGCCTAGAGACGCAGGCTTGGCGCGTCAGGAACGCGGTGCCCGGGTGCAGCGCGCCGGGTGGCGGTTGTTCAGTCCCTCGGGCGGGCCGCGTCAGCGAGGGCGCGGCAGAAGTTTTTGCGCCACGACAGCGGGCCTCGGACCGGCCTGCACCCCCGCGCGCTTTGGCATGCGTCTGGCGACCGGCGCGGGCGGCATCTCGCCCGGCTGCGGATCATGCGGTGGCACCGGCGGCGGGTCGGGGTATGGTTCGGGCATGGGATCAGGCGACGGGTCGGGGTCCGGATGCGCGGTGGGAACCGGCGGTACGGACAAGGAAACACCGTTCAGCGGATGACTGACATAAAGGTCTGGCATGGTCTGCTCCATTCATTGCGGCTACGTGGTCAACCATGCAAAGCCCAAAGTGTTCCAGACATTTTGCCGATGCGACCAGACACCCACATCAGCCGGTTTCTGCCGATGCGGCAGTGCTGGCCACCAGCGACCGGAACAAACCGGCCCGCGAAGCGGTTGGTCAGGCGTGGGATCTCCACCGCACACGCCCTTTCATCCGCAGCCGCCCGCACATCACCCACCGGGCCGCCCGCACCATCCAGGGAAGACACCGCGATGCCCAACGATACCCCGAATTTCCGCGCGACCATGGCGCGCCAATCCAGACAGAGCACCCCCGGCCGACCGCATCCGCGCGACACGGGCGGTGCACCGCATCAGCACCCCGATGCAGGTCAGCGGACAACACCCGCCGAAGGCGCCCCGGTGTCCAGCAACCACAACAGCCTGCGCGCCGATCCGCAGGGCGGGCATCACCGCGTCTCCGAAGCGCGCGGCGACGACAGGTGGAAGGCGCGGGAAGACAGCGTTGCTGACCATTCCAGTGAGGTGCCAGATGTCGCTACCGGGCCGGGGCTGGACACGGTGCATGAACCCGCCAACACGCCGCCACTGTCCGACGCGCGGTCGATCCCAGAGAACGCGCCGGACAGTTTCCACGGCCGCACGCTGGGCATCTTGATGACCGACGGGATCGACGATGCGCTGCTGGATGCGCTGATCCGCGCGACGACCGATGCAGACGGGCTGGTTGCGTTGATCGCGCCCATGGCGGGCGGCATCACCACCGGAGGCGGCGTGCGCGTGGTCGCCGATCAGACGATCGACGACGCGCCCTCGGCCCTCTACGACGCGGTGGCGGTGCTGGCGACGGATGCGGGGGCAGAGGCGTTCGCCGAGATGCACCCGGCACGGTATTTCGCAGCGGATGCGTTTGCGCAGGCAAAATTTATCGCGATGACGGCGGCGGCAGAGACCTTGTTCGATGCCGCTGGCGTCAGCGTGTCCGATCAGGGCATGTTTGATCTGTCAGGCCCGGGGGATGCAGGGGGCTTCATCCGGGCCTGCCACGCGCAACGCTATTGGAAGCGCCTTGCGTGACAGCGGGCGCCGCCGCCGCTGACGATGCGCGCATGGAAACCCGCGCAGGGAGGGGGGATGGCCATGCAAAAGGGCCGACAGTTGCATCTGCCGGCCCCCGGGGGTCGTTCACAATGTCGGGTCGCCCTCAGGCGGCGGCGGCGTTAATGCCGCTTTCGGCCAGTTCCGTCATCGTGTGATCGCCGGAATAGGCAGAATCCAGCATCCCTTTAAGGGTCGCGGCCTGATCGGTCAGCCCCAGTTGCGTGGCAAAGGCGGCCGCGCAACCGTAGCCCGCGATGGCGTAATGCGCCATGCGCTGATACTGGGTCACGATGACCGCATCGCGCAGCGCCCCTTCGGTAAATTCTTCCTTCAGGGCATGGGCGCGTGCTTCGCGGACCAGCCCTTCCATGCCCTTGCAATGTGTGCCGGTCGACGGCGTGTCGTGGGCGGCAAGCAAGGTCTCCAGCTTCGACATGCCGTCGGCGATCCCCGCCGCCCCCGCGTCGAGCGCGCGGCGCAGGCCATCGCTGCTGGCGGCTTCCGACAATTGACGCACGGAATCGCGCGATTGTTTGTTCGCGCTGTGCAGGTCTTTCAACTGGTCCAGATAGACTTCCTTGAGATTATTCATCGCGGACTCCTTCACATGTTGCAGGCCAATCCCGGCCTGTTCATGTTCTAAACGCAACGCCCCCCGCCATGGTTCCGGCCCGTTTTTCAGGTCCGTGCCTGGAATCCGTGGTTCCGGCCCTTGGTGGCGGCCTTTCGCAGCATGGGACCAAGACGCTTGCCTGACGCACCGGCTTCGATCTATCCTCTACCTCCGGGCAGGCGCGCGGTGGGAGGAGAGACCCGAGCGCCACGTCCCGAAGGCAACCCTGCATTTGTGTGGGGGGGGGGAGGACACCTGATGCCGACCGAAACTTCGCTGCACCTGAGCCGGATCGAAGCCGCGATTTCCGGCGGCATGGCCACAAGATCGCCCGTGGCGGCATCCTGGGCACGATCCGCCGGGGTGCATCGGCTGGATCCTTTGACGCGGCTGCGCGACGCGCGGGTCAGCGCCCGCGAACTGGCCGAGGCCACAGAGCGGTTGGGCGCGCTGCTGCCCACCGCCGCGCCGCATCTGGACCGGCTGTTCCAGATCGTTGGCAGCCTGGGCGCCTGTATCGTGATCGCCGATGCGCAGGGCATCGCAGTGGATCGGCGCGGGCATCCGGGCGATGACCGGCATTTCGCGGAATCCGGCCTGTGGACCGGGGCAATCTGGTCCGAGGCGCAGGTGGGGACCAATGGCATCGGCACCTGCCTGGCCGAGGGGCGGGCCGTCACCATACACCGGGACCAGCATTTTATGGCCAGCAACATCGGCCTGAGCTGTTCCTCGGCGCCGGTGCATGGGCCGGATGGCATGCTGATGGCAGTGATCGACGTGTCTACCGCGCGCCATGACCTGCCCGACGCGGTGGCGGGGCTGATCGGCAACACGGTGACCGAGGCCGCGCAACGGGTCGAGGCAGAGCTGTTTCACCAACATTTCCCGCGCGCGCGCATCGTGCTGCTGCCAGGTCTGGACCGCGTAGCGGGCGCGCTGCTGGCTGTCGATGCCGATGATCTGGTGATCGGGGCGACGCGGGCGGCGCGGCTGCATCTGGGCATGACGGGCGATCTGGCGGCGCGCCCGCGCCCCTTGGGCGACCTGATGGGCTGCGCGTCGCATGACCGGATCGAGGACGGCGAACGCGCGGTCCTGAACCGGGCGCTGGCGCGCTGCGACGGCAATGTATCGGCCGCTGCGCGCGCGCTTGGCGTCAGCCGGGCGACGCTGCACCGCAAGCTGGGCCGGGAGTAGGGCAAGTTTTGCAAAGATGCGAGGTCTTGCTGGACTGATTCTTACGATGTCAGGTCCATTTTTGGTATTTTCGGTGCCCTTGCGCCAGACTTGGCCGCCAAATCCACTTTCCCCGCCCCACCTGTCGCAGTTCTGCGACAGGTGGCACCCGCCGTCTGACGGCCCCCCAGTGACCCAGGCCCCAAAGCCCTGCATCCTTCCCCTGTGGCCGCGAGGAGGCGGCCGGACCCGACAGGAGGATCCCCATGAACGTGATTACCGAAACCAAGGCCGAAACCGCATCGCCCTTCAAGGCGCGCTATGACAATTTCATCGGCGGGACGTTCGTGCCCCCCGTCTCGGGGCGGTATTTCGACAATGTCACCCCGATCACTGGCGCGAAGATCTGTGAGGTCGCGCGGTCGGACGCCGACGACATCGCGCTGGCGCTGGACGCGGCGCATGCGGCGCGCGCAGCTTGGGGCAAGACCTCGGCCGCGCACCGCTCCAACCTCTTGCTTCAGATCGCCGACCGGATCGAGACCAATCTGGACCTGATCGCCACCGCCGAGACCTGGGACAACGGCAAGCCCATCCGCGAGACCACCGCCGCCGACATCCCGCTGACCGTGGACCATTTCCGCTATTTCGCGGGCGTGCTGCGCAGCCAGGAAGGCACGATGAGCGAGATCGACAATGATACCGTCGCGTATCACTTTCACGAACCGCTGGGCGTGGTCGGGCAGATCATCCCGTGGAACTTCTCGATCCTGATGGCGGCTTGGAAACTGGCACCCGCGCTGGCGGCGGGCAATTGCATCGTGATGAAACCCGCCGAACAGACCCCCGCCGCGATCATGGTGCTGATGGAGCTGATCGGCGACCTGCTGCCCGCGGGCGTGCTGAACGTTGTCAACGGATACGGGGCGGAGGCGGGCGACGCGCTGGCGCGGTCCAACCGGATTGCAAAGATCGCCTTCACCGGGTCGACCGCGACAGGCCGCAAGATCATGGAGGCCGCCACGGCCAACCTGATCCCGGTGACGCTTGAACTGGGGGGCAAGTCGCCCAACATCTTCTTTTCCGACGTGATGGCGGCGGATGATGCGTTCCTCGACAAGGCAGTCGAAGGTTTCGTGCTGTTCGCCTTCAACCAGGGCGAAGTGTGCACCTCGCCCAGCCGCGCGCTGATCCAGGAGGATATTTTCGACGAGTTCATCGCACGCTGCATCGCGCGGGTAAAGGCGATCAAGCAAGGTGATCCGCGCCTGATGGAAACCATGGTCGGCGCGCAGGCCAGCCAGGCACAGCATGACAAGATCATGTCCTACCTGACGATCGGGGTCGAAGAAGGCGCCGAGGTGCTGGCAGGCGGCGCTGCAGCGCAGATGTCTGGCGATCTGGCGGGCGGATTCTATATCCAGCCGACGATCCTGAAGGGACACAACAAGATGCGCGTGTTCCAGGAGGAAATCTTCGGTCCGGTCGTATCGGTCACCACCTTCAAGGATGAGGCCGAAGCGCTGGCGATTGCCAATGACACGATGTACGGCCTTGGTGCCGGGGTCTGGACGCGCGACGGCACCCGCGCCTACCGCTTTGGTCGCGACATTGAGGCTGGGCGCGTCTGGGTGAACAACTACCACGCCTATCCGGCGCATGCAGCCTTCGGCGGCTACAAGCAATCAGGGATCGGGCGCGAAACCCACAAGATGATGCTGGACCATTATCAGCAGACCAAGAATATGCTGGTGAGCTACAACCCTGAAAAGATGGGATTTTTCTGAACCCGGATGCAGGAATTCATGGCACGGCTTCATAGCGGAGGCCGTGCCATGGGCTGCGCGCGCAAGATGTGTCGGCACGGGGGAGCGCCCCCCGTGCCGCGCGTCGTTCTGGTGTCAGGCAGGGCGGTTGGACAGGACCGCAAGAAGTCTAAGAGATACAGCGCGCAACAGGCGCGTGCCTGCACCCAAAATCTAGTCCTTCTGACTGAACAGCCGCGTCACCCGATGGTCGAACCCGCGTTTGACGGCATCGAAAAGCCCTGCGGGGAAACTGGCAGGCATTTCAGACAGGGCTGTTGCGAACGCCTGCCCGGCCTTTTCCTGAATGTCCTCGAACACCTGCCCCACCTGTGGGCGTGAAAGACCTGCGGCCACCCCAGTCTCGACAAAGTGCCGCCCCAGAATATCCGCGACCTTGTAATGGCGGCTGTTTCCGACGCGCATCGCAAGCTTCATGTCCTTGCTTTGCAAATGCCCGGCATCCAGCGACGGCTGCAATGTCAGCACATCATAGAGCGGCGCCATGGTGAAACGCCCGCCGGGCATCAACGCGATGCTGAAGTTCTTCGCATGACCGTCGGTCGCCCCGATCAGCCAGAACAGGACATTTGCCTTGAAGAAATGCGCGCGGTCGCGGACCGGCTCATCGCTGCCTTGCAGCAGCGCGCAGATATCAACGATGCCTGGGCCACCTTCGTTCTGGTATTTGCGTGTCGGCGGCACAGCGAGCGCTTGGCAGCAATCTTCCTGTGGCAGACGTATCAGTCGACGATCCCGGGCGCGCAGCCTGTCGAACCGTTCGACAACCAGAACCCTGGTATCCGCAAACCGGGCGATTTCGGTGTGCGCCACCGGCAATCCGAATGCCGCCATCAACCGCAGGCAGAAATGCTCGTTCTCGATGCTGTCGGTCAGGTCCATGCCATTGGGCAGGCTGCCGATCGCGGGCTTCAGGATGTGGGTCGTGGGCGTCGTCCCCGACGGTGCGATCCATTGGCCTTCGTGAAACAGCAGCGCCGTCTTTTCCTGCGCGCCCGCCACCGAGATCCGAAAATCCCGCCCCGCCCGGATGCCCAGCGGTGTGCGGCGCAGATCCTTGAGCATTGCCGCAATCTCAAGGTCGTCCAGAGGTACACCGGTCAGCACGTCGCTGGCGCCGGGCGCCTCGCCTTCGGGCAGGAACTGCAAGGCGCCCACGCAATCGCGCCCGATGCGGGCCAAGAGGCTATAGGCATCCAGCCCATCCGCGCCGACACGCTCGGCCACGCGGCGGCGGATGTCATCGCTGTCTGGCAAAAGGTTCTCGAAGACCGCGATGACCGGGGGGCCCGCGTACCGTTCCGGCCGCAGCGGCAGCGCGCGCGAGATTGGCAGGGTGTTCGCCCATGCCAGCCAGTCGGGCGCGTAGGTGAAGGCAAAGGCCCCATCCGGGTCGCGGAAATATTGCCCCACATGCCGACGGTTCATGTAGACGTCGAGCGGAGGGAACGTGCGCCTGCGCCCCATCAGAAGATGTCCTCCAGGTCGTCAGGTTTCATCTTGCTGCGAGGTACGATGTGGATTTCAAGATCGAGCGCTGCGAGCAGGTCGAAGATCGTATCCACCTTTGCCCCGCTGGCGCTGGTCTCGATGTTCGATACCGTGCGCTGCCAGACCCCTGCGCGATGGGCAAGCTCGCTTTGCGTCAGGCCCTTGGCCTTGCGCGCTTGGCGCAGGACATGGCCGATGTCCTGGGTCGTCCGGGCGATCTGATCCATCGGGGTGATCCTTCCACCTGAATTATGTTCCCAGGATCATTAAGTGTCAATATGCTGCCTGGATCATAAAGTATGATTATGATCGTTGAGTTATAAAGCCGACATATGATCCATGCGTTATAAAAAGTTGGTGAAATCTGGCCGCAGGGCGCCGCGAATTTCTCTGCGACAAGCCATGAAAACCCGGCTTTCCGGGGAATGGGTGACCGAATTCACCGCGACACCCTCGGCCCCAGGGCGGGTCCGTCAGTGAGGGTGCCCCAATGATGCTGCAGGCCCCTGTACCACACAGTCCTGCCCCATGATGTTGCAAAAACAGGGTCGAAGGCACAACTTGAGGGTGGAAAACGCACCCATTCGTTGATGAGATGGAACGAAACAGCCCCTCGAACGGATTGCCAGGAAGGCTTTGGCCTGCTGACGCGCGCGCCTGCGATTTTGCTCGGGGCCGCGCCCAAAACCAATTCTTCAGAGAATACACAAAAGGATTTACCGATGACGTACACCATTGATCGCATGATCTCGGACGCAGGCATCGACGATGTTGACGCGCGTGCACGCAAAGCGTTGGCGGACCATGGTTTCGGCGTGTTGACCGAAATTGACGTCAAAGCCACAATGAAAAAGAAGCTCGATGTCGATATGTCGGCCTATCGCATCCTGGGCGCGTGCAACCCCAAGATGGCGCATCAGGCCATCGGGATCGAACCCCGGGTTGGTGCGATGCTGCCCTGCAACGTCATTTTGCGCGAAACCGAAGGCGGCGTTGAGGTCAGTGCGGTAGACCCGGTGGCGTCGATGCAGGCGATCGCGAATGCGGAACTGACGGCCATCGCGGGCCAGGTCCGCGACATGCTGACGAAGGCCGTCGCGGCGATCTGAGTCAGGCCTGTGCGCAGCCATTGGTGCCGGACTGATCGTCCTTGCCGCGATGAAAGTGCAATCCGATCCGCTGATCGTTGGGATCGGGATTGGCGGCATGGCGCTGGTGTTCGTGCTCGTGCTCGTGGGGGTTTTCCTCGCACGTAATCCGGCGCCGGAAGGCTAGCGCAACGAGCATTGAATGGTCGGCGCGGCCCACCGTCTGGCAGCCGGAACGACCCCACAACGCTACAAGGCAGGACGGAGGCATTGGGGAAATCTACGCGGGTGGCAGGACACTCAGGTCTGAATTTGTGCGACCATGCGTTCCAGGCGTTCCATGGCGCGCGCACCATCTGCAATATCAGGAAAGTTCCGCGTTTCGCCCCGAAAGACCGCGCCCACGTCAGCCAGGAGGGCGCCATAGCCTTTGTGATCTTCGCTTGCCGCAGCGGTAAAGTTCGGCGTCCAGCTCAGCGTGTCGCAAGCCGGATCCAGCGTTGCGGCAGAGTCATCGGCCTTGAATGGCGGATCGCGGTACAGGGCAACATTTATGACGTTGTCCACATGCAGGCGTGCATGGTCGCCCATGATGCGGATTTCCTCCATTGGGGTGCCGCGCGACTGCACCGTCCCCATCACCACATTGCCGATCACCCCGCTGGCTGTGGTAAAGTTCAGATGCAACAACAGCTTACCGGGCTGTGGCGATACGCTGCGCACCTGCATTTCACCGAAATCCTCCGCAGCGAACCACGGGATAAGATCCATGTAGTGAACGCAATGGTGCAGGAAAAACCCGGTGTAATCCGGTTCACCCACGAAATAGGTGGGAGCGGTCATGTAGGCGCCGGTAATCCCCAGAACCCGGCCAAAGCCGCCCTGTTCCAACACGTTCTTTGCGATGCGGTTGCCGGTGGCATAGCGCTTCATGAAACCCACGATCACGGGTTTGCCAGCCGTTTGCGCAGCGCGCGCAATTTCGCGGGCGCCTTCGGCATTGGCGGCGGGGGGTTTTTCCATGAACACCGGCAGGCCGCGTGCCAACGCCGCAAGGGTTGCGGCGTGATGAAGGTCAGGACCCACAGCCATGCCGATTGCATCCAACCCCGGCGTGGCAATCAACGACTGATAATCATTGTGCAGCGAGGTCACACCATACTCGGCGGCGACCTGCGCCATCGCAGGGCCATCCCGGTCGCACAATGCGGCGATGCGCATGCCGTTGCGGCCCATCTGCGGCAGCAGCATCTGCCGCGCATGACGGCCGCAGCCGATCCATCCGATATTGATCATTGGTCTACCCCTGCCAGTGCCAGCGCGTTGCGGATCACCCCCAGACCGGCGCGCAATTTGTCGGATTCGTCCTCCTGCGGGGCGCGCCAATGGGCGATGGGCAGCGCCACCCTGTCATCGGCGCGGCGAAACGGCTCCAGCGCGATTGGTCCCGTGTAGCCTGCGTGATGCAGCGCGCGCATGACGGCGGGCCAGTCGATATGCCCGGTACCGGCATGCCCGCGATGGTTTTCATTGGCCTGGAAATGCACGATCCGGTTGCCTGCAAGGCGGATTGCATCGGGAATGGAGCGTTCCTCCATGTTCATGTGAAACGTGTCCAACATGATGCCCAGCCCGGCATCCCCCACGGCATCGACCACTTCAATCGCCTGCCGCGTTGTGGACACGATATCGGTCTCGAACCGGTTCAACGGTTCCAACCCGAACACCACACCCGCGCCACGTGCCACGGGGGCCACCTGGGCCAGCCCGTCGATGGTGCGTGCCGCACGGGTCGCGATGTCGGCATCGCTGCGCGGCACCGGTGGGCGACCGGCAAAGACCATGGGCTCACCGTAGAGCGGCCCGCCGACGACGGCGACGCCCAGTTCGGCAGCCACATCCACCGTCTGTTTCAGGTAATCAATGCCGCCTTGCCGGTTCGCCACGTCGTCCGATGCGATACTGCGCCAGGGGTTCACCCGCGCGGCCAGCACCAGAAACAGCCCCGCATCCGCCGCTGCCGCCCTGACATCGGCCAGTGGCAGAAAGTCTTCGGGTTCCGGCACCAGAAGTTCGACAAAATCGAACCCCAGGTCGGCGGCCTTTGCGAAGTAATGAAGATCCTTGCCGGTAAACGGCCGCGTAAACTGCATCGAGATGATGCCAACTGGGTTGTCCACTGTCTGTCCTTTCCGTGTCAGCCTTTGACCGCGCCTTGTGTCAGGCCCGAAATCAGGCGTTTTTGTACCAGCAGGAACAGCACCGTCGCAGGCAGGGCGCCGACGATGCCCCCCGCCGTCAACAGGCCCCATTGCACCTCATACTCGCCAATCAGGGTCTGAACGGCGACAGTGATCGTGCGCACGTTCCGGCCCCCGAGTGTCAGGGCATAGAGGTATTCGTTCCAAGAGGTGATGAAGATATAAATCCCGGTGGCGATGATGCCGGGCATGCACAGCGGCAAGATCACGCGACGCAGCGCCTGCATGCGGGTGCAGCCGTCAGTCATTGCCGCTTCGTCCAGCGACCGCGGGATACCGTTCATGTAGCTGACCATCATCCACACAGAAAACGGGATCGCCACGGTGGAGTTGGCGATGATGAGCGCAATGTGGGTATCAAGCAGCCCCAGAACCCGCATCAGCACGAACAGCGGCAGGATCAACAGAACGAGCGGGAACATGTTGATCAGCAAGAACTGCACCATCAAGAACCGTTTGCCGCGAAAGTTGAACCGCGAGAAGGCATAAGCCGCCGTCACCGACAGCGACAACCCCACCGCCACCGTGCCAAGCGCCACGATCAGACTGTCAAGCATGTTGCCCGCGAAGCCCACTGTCGCAAACAAACGGGTGTAGTTTTCGATCGTTGCGTTCCAGATCGACGGGCCCTCGGTGAACAGCGTGGATTCCTGGCTGATCGAGGTAATGAGCATCCACAGATATGGGCCCAGCGTGAAGGTCAGGATCACCAGCATCGGCAGATCCACGATCAGGATACGGCGCAGGGTCGAGCGTTTGTGAAGTGCCATCACTGCACCGCCTTTCCGGTGCGGCGCAGATACAGCAGCACGATCACCATCAGCATCAGGGTAAACAGCGTCGCAATAGCCGACCCGTATCCGAAATCCAGATTGGTGCGCGCCTTGATGAACGCATAGAGCGGCAGGGTATGGGTGGCATAGCCCGGCCCGCCCCCCGTCATGACGAAAATCACGTCGAAACTGTTTGCCACCCAGATTGTGCGCAACAACACGGCCGTGACGATCACGCCCGAGACGCCTGGCAAGGTGATGTGCCAGAACTGCCGCCATGGGCTAGCCCCGTCGATGCTTGCGGCCTCGTAGTAACTGCGCGGAATGGATTGCAGCCCGGCAAGGATCATCACCGCAAAGAAGGGGAAGCCCTGCCATGTCAGCGTCAGGATGATGGCTGCCAGCGCGGTATCCGGGTTGGCCAGCCACGGGATCGCCCGCTGGATCAGGCCAACGCGCAACAAAAGCTCGTTCGCGATGCCATAGTTGCTGTCATAGATCCACACCCACATCAGCGCGATCACCACCGAGGGCAGCGCCCAGGGAATGATGATGAGCGCCCGCGCCAAGGGCCGCCACGGGAAGGGCTGATTCAGCAAAAGCGCCGTCACCAGCCCCAGCAGAAGCTGCGCGGGAATGGTCGCTGCCATCCAGATGACCGTGTGGCGCAGCGAAATCCAGAAAACTTCGTCATTCAGGGCCGCGCGAAAGTTCTTCAGCCCGACAAAGTCGAAAGCATTGGGGCGGAACAGCACATAATCATGCAAGCTCATCCATACTGCCTGCACCATGGGAAAGAACACGATGGCCAGCGTGACCAGCACGGCGGGTGACAGCATTGCGTAGGGCAGCACGATCCGCGACAGCGGACGGCGGTGCAGCCTGTCAGGGGCTTCTGCCTTGGTCATTTGCACTCTTTCTGCGGAAGTCGGGCTGCGCGGAAATGACAGGGCACCACGCGGGCCCCCTGTCAGATCATCTTACGTTCAGTTCGCGAACAGATCCGTGATCTCGGCGTTCATCTGCTCGGCGGTAATGTCGCCGATCAGCACCCGCTGCATTGCCGTGGCCCAGACCGTGTTCACGAAATCTGAGGTTTCGGGCATGTTGGGCAGCAGGTTGGCATGGGGAAGTGAATCGACCGTGGCCTGCACGAAGCGCTGCGGATGCAGCGACCAGGTTGCCGTGTCGGCCTTTACCACCGGCAATTGCCCCGTTGCCTCATTGAACCGGGCATTGTTCCCTTCTGATGACAGGAACGAAATCCATTCCCACGCCGCGTCCTTGTCTTCGGCGCTGGAAAGGACTGCGGTGCTTTCGTCGCCAAACGACGTCCAGCGACCACCGCCGCATTCAGGCACCACGGTGGCCGACACGTTGTCGCCCAATGCCTCGACCATACCGTTGGAAGAGCCGATGTGGTGGATGGTCATGGCCGTGCGCCCGGCCTTGAAGGTACCGATGATTTCCTGGAACCCGTCGTTCGGGGTCGAGGGCGGGAATACGCCGTCTTCGCGGAACAGATCCGCCACGAACTGCGTTCCGGCGATCCCGGCCGCGGAACTCAGGCCCTCGGTCAGGCTGACGCCTTCACGGCCGAGGGTGAAGCTGCCCCAATGATCATGGCCCCCAGCAGCACCCCGGAACCCAAAGCCATAGACATCGGTTTGCCCGTCACCATTGGTGTCACGGGTCAGTGCCCGCGCGACGTCACGGAATTCATCGCAGGTTTGCGGCACCGAAAGGCCCAGTTCCTCGAACATATCGGGGCGGTAGTAGAGGTAGAGCACGACATACTGGACCGGCAGATAATAGGCTTGCCCATCCGTTGCCCGGGTCAGTTCCAGAAGGTTCTCCTGCAGCCCGTCCTTGCCTTCCCAGGCGTCAATCCGGTCGCCAATGGGTTCCAGCGCCCCCATTTCTACCAGCCGGGGTTGCGCAAACATCTTGACCATCGCCGCATCGGGGGCGTTGCCGCCGATAATCGCGGTGTAAAGCTGGTCGTAATAGCTGTTCCAGGGGATATTCTCGGCTTCTACCGTGATGCCGGGATTAGCCGCCTCAAACTCTGCGACCAGTTCATCCATCGGATTGTCAGCATTGTCGAAATGATACCAGAACCGCACCGTGCCGTCAGCATGGGCCAAGCCCGCCGTAAGTGCCAGAACTGAGGCCAACCCCAGTGTTCTCTTGATGGTCATTGTCTTTCCTCCCTTGTTGTCGTCCTTGTCAGACGCTCCTCCCACGAAAAACCTTGCCTGCCCGCGCGAAAGCCTCGCGCGCCTCCGGCAAAGCAAGGCCCATCTGCATGAAACCATGCACAACCCCGTCGAACCGATCGAACGGATCATCCCGCCCAAGGGCGCGCAACCGCGCCACAAGATTTTCGCTATCAGACAGCAGCGGGTCGAGCGTGGCAGCATTCAGATACAGCGGCGGCAAGGCCGCCAAAGCCGCGTCGTCCGCCAGCAAAGGGGCGACCTCAGGGTCCGCGCGGACTTCCTGCGGCGCGTACCAATCCCAGTAGCGTTGCATCTTTGCGCGGGTCAGCCCCGGGCCGTCGGAATTTTCTACATAAGACGCTGTCTGAAAATCGGCGGCATAGACGCCATAGAACAGCAGCGCCTGGGCGGGCAGATCGGCCCCTTCGGCAATCAGGCGCAGCATCGCACATAGGGCAAGGTTCGCCCCCGCACTGTCGCCCGCCATTGACCACCGCCGCGACGGGTCGCGGCCATGCCATGCCTCGGCCACGTCGTCCAATCCGGCAGGCCACGGATGTTCGGGCGATTTGCGATAATCGAATGTCAGCACAGGGCAACCACAGGCCACCGCCAGCCGCCGCGCCGCGCCTTCATGGGTGCTGGGCGAGCAAAAGGCCCAGCCACCGCCGTGGACATGCAAGATCGCATCGCGCCCGTTATCATTCGACGGCACAACCCAGCGCGCAGGCAGACCCCCCGCATGCATCACGGTGCGCGCCTCGGCCATGCCGGGCAGGTCGTCGTTCCAGCGCAGGTTGGTCAGCAAGGCAAGCGTCCGGCCTTGCTGCGGTTCCAGCGTCGTTGGATCGGCCAGATCACGGTCTTCCTTCGCCAGCCGGGCCAACACATCGCGCATGGTGTCAGTGGGGGTATTCATGACGCAGGCCCGCCGGTCAGATCGGGACCGAAATCGACGATCGTGGCAATGTGATGGGCCAGCACGCTGCGCAGTCGCACCACATCGCGCGAATCTAACGCCGCGAGGATCGGCACATGCCGTTCGGCTGTTTCTTCCAGCGCGCGATTGGGCCGCGAATTCAGGATCTTGAACCGATGGTTGTGAATCAGACACCGGGTCAGGATCGGCGCCACCAGCGGCAATTCGGCAGCATCAAACAGCCGGGCATGAAAGGCCCGGTCGTGCACCGAAAGCAGGTATTCATCCCCATCCCGGGCAGCATTGCGCATTGCATTCAGCAAATCGCGCAAGGCGACCCGCAGCCGGTCATCCGCCCGGGCAACCACCCGATCCAGATGATCGCATTCAACGCCGCGCCGCACCGACAACAATGCACGGGCATCATCTGCATGACAGGGCGCCACATGTGTCCCACGGTTGGGTAGCCGTATCACGAGGCCCTCTTCGTTCAACTGCATCAGCGCTTCACGGACTGTGCCCTGGCTACACCGAAACCGCTGCGCAAGGTCCAGTTCAGTCAGCGCCTGATCCGGCGGCAGGACGCCCAGAACGATTTCCTTCTGAAGCGCAACGAACAGCAGATGGCTGCGGCGGCTTGACTGTCGCGGGACCAGATCCGTTACCGATGGTGTGTTGAAACTTTCAACAGCCATGTTGTCGCCGCTCCTTTGATCTGCACTGGCTTTAGGGCTTGCTTTGCATTATCAATAACGATAATCCTTAAATTATCAATAATGCAAGCCCCTTTTTGTGCTACACGGGAGACATGCGCCATGGCCGACATCAGCCTCAGTAAGATTGTGAAGGATTATGGCGGGCTCCGTGCCATCCACGGTGTGGATCTCTCGGTGAATGACGGTGAGTTCGTCGCCTTTGTCGGCCCGTCGGGATGCGGGAAATCGACCATATTGCGGATGATTGCGGGTCTGGAGGAAATCTCGGGCGGGACATTGCGGATCGGCGGACGGGTGGTCAACGAGGTGGAACCGCGCGGACGCGATGTAGCAATGGTATTTCAGGATTATGCCCTGTACCCACATATGTCGATCCGCGAGAACATCGGTTTCGGGCTGAAGATGCGCGGCTGGAAGGCCGCCGACATCACCCCCATGGTTGAAAATGCCGCGCGATTGCTCCAGATCGAAGACTTGCTCGGACGCAAGCCAGGCCAGTTGTCCGGCGGGCAGCGACAGCGTGTCGCCATGGGGCGGGCTATCGTGCGCGAACCATCAGTTTTTCTGTTCGATGAACCCCTCAGCAACCTCGACGCCAAGTTGCGGGTGGAAATGCGCACCCAGATCAAACGCCTGCACGCGATGCTGGGCACCACCACGGTCTATGTCACCCATGACCAGACCGAGGCGATGACGCTGGCCGATCGCGTAGTGGTGCTGCGCGGTGGGCACATCGTGCAGGAGGGGCCGCCGATGGACCTCTATAGCCAGCCAAATTGCCGTTTCGTGGGCGAATTCATCGGATCGCCGAAGATGAATGTGCTGTCGGGCGTGATTGACAGGACCGGGGATACGCCATGCCTGCGTCTGGCCGATACCACGGTGGAGATCGGGGATATCCCCGCGCAGGATGGCGCCCGGATTGATGTCGGGATCCGTCCAGAACATCTGATCTGGGCCGAGGCCGGGACCAGCAACCTGGAGGCGATGGTAGATGTGTTTGAGCCGCTGGGGTCCGACACGATGGCGATCTGCCGCTTTGCAGATCACGAAATATCAGCCCGTCTGGCGCCCCACATCCCATTGCGCCGCAATCACCCTATCCACCTGTCCTATGACACTGCCAATCTGCACTATTTCGATGCAGACAGCGGTCAACGTCTGGAGGCGCGCGGTCCGCGTATCACGCAGACGGCTCAAGGGGTCGCGTGAACCACGCATGAGGGATTTCGCGGCTTAAACGACGAAACCCCACCGCAGTTTCCAGCGCGTTGGGGCCGATGCTGCGCCCGCGCACTGACAACAAATGCATGGGGGCCTGTCGGACGCCATGCGATTGCCACACGCCAACTTTCCGAATGGTCGATTGCGATTTCCCCGCAGCGGAACTGTGCGAAAACGGCAAAGAACCCCCGGCCCCGGACAACGCGCCGGGGCCTGACAACAATCGCATCGTCTAGGCGCCGTATGGCACCCAGATATTTTTCACCTGCGTCGCCTTTTCAAGGAAAAGCCGCCCCTGTCCGGCACGGCTCATCCAGTCGCGGGCATCGTCCGCTTCGGCCCAGGTCTGCTTGATGTTTCCCGCGCTCTGCGTTTCGACGGCAGAGCAACCCGCTGCCGCACCAAAATACCACAAACCGTCCACACCGTCATGGGCCGCCAACACCTCGGCGAGGGTATCCCGTGGGCCGGTCACGATATTGACGACCCCGCCCGGCAAGTCAGAGGTTTCAAGCACCTGGTACAGATCACACGCCGCCAGCGGATGTGTCTGGCTGGGAACAAGAACCACGCGGTTGCCCATGGCGATGGCGGGCATCATCAGCGACACCGCCCCCAGAAGCGGCTGCGCCGTCGGGCAGACAAGACCCATGACGCCCACAGCCTCGTTCAGGGCCAGTGTCACGAAATCGCTTTTAGTCGAATGCACCGCTCCGTCGAACTTGTCCGCCTGCGCGGCATACCAGAAACACCGCTCAACGGCGGTTTCGACCTCGGCGTCGGCGGCCTTGCGCGCAATCCCGAAGCTTTCAAGCCGGGCGGTGAATTCCTGAGCCCGGGCCGATAGGTTCTCGCCGATGTAATACAGAATCTGCGCGCGGTTGTGACCAGTCACCCCGCCCCAGCCCGATGCTTTGGTCGCGGCCTCAACCGCATTGCGGATATCCTTGCGGTTGCCCAGCCCGGCCAGCCCGACCGGACCCTTTGGACCTAAAACCTGATAGCTGTACCCCGAATCCGGGCGCGCCTGCTTGCCGCCGACATAAAGCTTCGCGGTGCGGTCGATCCCGCTTGACGCCATGGCCGCACCAGGGCCTGTGAGCAGCGGGGCAGGCGTGGTGCCCTTGCCCTTTTTCGGTGCCAGTGCAGGATCGCGCAGATAGGCACGCATCCCTTCGCGGCCCCCCTCGCGGCCAAATCCGCTTTCACGGTAGCCGCCGAAACCCGCGCCCGCATCAAAGATATTGGTGCAGTTGATCCAGACGATCCCGGCATTGACCTTGCCCGCGATGTCCAGACAAAGGTTCACATTTTCGGACCAGATGCTGGCCGCAAGCCCGTAGCGCGTGTTGTTGGCCAGCGCCAGCGCATCGCTGGGCGTGCGGAAGGTGGTCAGCGTGACCACCGGGCCGAAGATCTCTTCGGTGGAAAGGACGCTTGCGGGCTGAACGCCGGTGACCAGCGTCGGGGGAAAGAAGCACCCCTGCGACGGCGCATCGCTCTGATGAACCACGGCCCCTTCGGCCTGACCTTCGGCGACGAGCGCGCGGATGCGGGCCAACTGCGAGGGGTGCACGATGGCCCCCACATCCGTATTCTTGTCGAGCGGGTCGCCCGTGCGCAACGTGGTCATGCGGGCGCGCAGCAGCGTCTCGAACCGGGGTGCAACCGATTCAGCCACCAGAATGCGCGAGCCTGCACAACAGACCTGCCCCTGATTGAACCAGATTGCATCCACCACCCCTTCGACCGCCGCATCAAGATCGGCGTCGTCGAAAACGATGAAGGGCGATTTACCCCCCAATTCCAGGGTCAGCGCCTTGCCCGATCCCGCCGACTGGCGCCGGATCAGCCGCCCGACATCGGTCGAGCCGGTAAAGGCCAATTTGTCGATGCCGTCATGGGCCACGATGGCCGCGCCGGTTTCCCAGTCACCCGTGACGATGTTCACGACGCCTTTCGGCAGGCCGCATTCAACGACAATCTCGGCAAAGGCGAGGGCGGTGAGGGGCGTGTATTCCGCAGGTTTCAGCACTACGGTATTTCCCGCCGCCAGTGCCGGCGCGATCTTCCACGCCATCATCAGCAGCGGAAAGTTCCACGGGATGATCTGCCCGCAGACCCCATGCGCCGTATGCCCCGGCAGCTCATCTTTCAAAATCTCGGCCCAGCCTGCGTGATGATAGAAGTGGCGCGCCACAAGCGGGATATCGATATCGCGGCTTTCGCGGATCGGCTTGCCACTGTCGAGGCTTTCGATCACTGCCAAAAGCCGCGCATGTTGCTGGATGTGGCGGGCCAGCGCATAGAGGTGGCGGGCACGGGCATGCCCCGAAAGTTTCGCCCAACCCGGCTGCGCCGCGCGCGCGGCGGCGACAGCGCGATCCACATCCGCAACCGTGCCTTGCGTGACACGGGCCAGCACCTTTTCCCGCGCCGGGTCGCACACATCGAACATGGTTCCAGGATCGGTAAATTTACCGTTGATGAAATGGCCAAAGCCGCCCGCATGGCCGTCCAGCCAGGCCTGCGCCTCGGCGGTGTCCTCAGGCGCAGGGCCATAGTCCATGGACGTGAGAATCTGGTCGAGTGTCATGGTCTTCTCTCCTCAGGCAAGAGCGTGGCGGTTCGGCCCGGCATAGCGCCCGGTCACATGATGTTCGAGCTGGCGTTCGATATCGCCCAGCATGGAGCTGGCACCAAAGCGGAAAAGATCCGGGTTCAGCCAGTCGCGGCCCAGTTCCTCTTTCATCAAAACCAGCCAGCCGATCGCCTCTTTGGCCTGTTTCATGCCGCCCGCGGGTTTGAAGCCAACGCGGTGACCCGTCGCCATGCCGTAATCCCGCAGTGCCCGCACCATGGTCAGGCTGACAGGCAGGGTCGCATTCACGTTTTCCTTGCCGGTAGAGGTCTTGATGAAATCCGCGCCCGCCTGCATCGCCACCATCGACGCGGCATAGACGTTGCTGAGTGTCTCAAGCTCTCCCGTCGCAAGGATCGCCTTCATATGGGCCTCGCCGCAGGCGGCGCGCATGGCGGCCAATTCATCATAAAGCGCCTGCCAGTTCCGGGTAAGCGCCAGTTCGCGGCTGATGACGATGTCGATTTCCTGCGCGCCCTGCGCCACTGCCCAGCGGATTTCCTCTAGCCGCAGCGACAGCGGCATCAGCCCCGCCGGAAAGCCGGTTGCCACGCTGGCCACCGGAATCCCCGAACCCTCCAGCGCCGCGACGGCATGGGGCACCATGGTGGGATAAACGCAGACGGCCCCCACCTGCACATCCGACGCCGCCAGTCCCAGCCCTTCGACAATGTGGCGTGCCAGCGGATTGCGTGCCTTGGCGCACAGCCGTTGCACGCGGTCGCGCGTGTCATCCCCTGCAAGCGTGGTCAGATCGACGCAGCGGATCGCATTGACGAGCCAAGCGGCCTGATACACCTTCTTGACGCTGCGCCGCCCCGCCAGCGTGGCGCAGCGCCGTTCGGCGGCCGCGCGATTCACGCGGTGACTTTCAAACATTGCCGTATCGAGCGGCATGCCGCCATTGCGCGCGTGGCTCTGATGCGGGGCAGGCGCCGGGATAAGCGCGCCCTGTGTGCCGGTCTTGATTTCCGTTCTTGTTGTCATTCGCGTGTCTCCTCGGTCGGGGCCGATACAAGGCAAATCCATTCTTTCCCCGGGCGGTACACCCGCTGAGGGACAGGTTATGCGTCTCAGACGTTCAATTGCCGGGCGGTGAAATCTGCGAACTCTTCTGCGTTGGCATAGCTCGACTGGGTACCACGTCGGGTGATCGACAGGGCAGCATAGCGCGCTGCCTGGATCAGCGCCTTCGCAGGCTCCAAGCCAGCGCCACAGAAATGGGCAAAACTGCCGATAAAAGCATCCCCTGCCCCGGTTGTATCGACCGGGGTGACAGCCACCGGCGCGATCTCTTGCACCGTTGTCGCGGTAATCAGCCGCGCGCCGCGCCCACCGAGGGTAACCACCACGTTGCGGATGCCGCCTGCGATCAGGCTGCGCGCAGCCTCGACCACTTCTGCATCGGTGGCGGTCGGAAGACCGGACAGCAGCGCAAGCTCGCTTTCGTTCGGGCAAAACCAGTCCAGACCCGCCAGCCGACCAACATCCAGATCCCGCCGGGCGGGCGCGGGGTTGAGGATGGTGGGGATCCCTTCACGCGCGCCAAAAGCCACAGCATGATAGACAGTCTCCAGTTCCACTTCGAGTTGCAGCAAGATCGCCGAGGCCTGCCGCAAAGTGTCCGCAGCGGCATCAATATCGGCGGGTGCAAGCGCGCTATTGGCACCCTTGACGATCAAGATCGCGTTTTCACCATCCGGTTCGACAAAGATCGGTGCAACGCCCGATGCCGCGCCCCCAACAATGCGGACATGGCGCGTGTCGATCCCGTTTGTTTCAAGGTTCTGGCGGACCTGCGGGCCAAAGGCATCATCACCCACACAGGTAACCATGGACACCGAAGAACCAAGCCGCGCGGCTGCAACCGCCTGATTGGCACCCTTGCCGCCAAATCCCATTGCGAAGTCAGGCGCCTCCAGCGTTTCGCCACGTCCGGGCATCCGGTCAATATAGGTGATCAGGTCCATCATGTTGGAACCGACAACGGCAATCCGGTTGGTGTCAGACATGGGTCTTTTCCTTTTCGCCAAACGCAGAGATGTTCTTGGCCAATTCGGCGGTCTCAATCTGCGTCGTATATCCGAAGCGGGTGGCAAAACGCGCGGTTTCGCCGGGTGCAAGGCTGCGGACGTTGCCCTTGGCCTTTTCCGCCGTATAGCCTTCCGGTTCGCAGGTAGCGGGCAGCGCAAAGGCCGCCACCGATGCATCTTCCCCCTTGAGTATCCAGCGCGCAAGATGCGAAAACTGCTCTGGTCGCCAGGACATCACAAAGCCGTCGCCTTCGGGACGCTCCAGCAAGGCATGGCTCTCGCCTGTGTGGTCAGTGCCGGGCTGCTCGACGTACAGAACCTGCTCGGGGTTCCACAGATCGGGCTGGTCAAGCCGCGCACTCTCGGTCGGATCAACGGCCAGCCGGTCGATAAAGCTGCGATAGGCTGGCGTCGGCTGAACGTGGGCGGGCACGTCGCGGCGCACCCGTGTACGTTCCGGCGTGAACGGTGCCATCTGATGGATGCGCCCATCCGTCACAAAGGCAAAGTTGACGTGGCACATATACATCAGCTCCATCGCCAGACCGGAGCGGTTTTCCACGGCCATCGCCATCTCGATCAGGCTGCCGTCGCGCAACGTGATGCTGGGCATCGCACGATAATGCGGGCCAAAGCCCCGGATGAAATCCACCTGCCCGCCCAGCCGCACAAAACCGCCGTCAGCATCGGTGCCGATTTCCAGCCAGGCACTATCCATGGCAGCGCAGGCCATTTCGCCGTGCAGCGGATGGTCATCTTGCGGCCCCGGGCAACCGTTGCGCAGCAGGCCGCTGTGATAAGCGAGGCAGCCATAGGTGTCGACAATACTCTGGGCGGGACGTGGTTCGGCAAAGGCGCTGTGCATCGTCAGTCGTACGCCATCAAACGTGGCGTCCCACAACATCTGGCCCAGGTAAGGCAACAACTCGACCCGTCCGCGCGGCGTCATGATTTCCAGCATCTCGATCCCAAGCGCGGTGCGCCATCCCGTGACCGTGACATCATCACGGCGCGCAAGCTCGGTCCGGGCAGGCCCGAAATGGGCCCGGGTCAGAGGAATGATAACGGTCATGTCAGGATCCCTTCCATCTGCGCCAGGAGTTGAGGGCGATCACCGCGATCAAGAAAGCCCCCCATACGAAATCAATCAGGTGGTTGGAAATGCGCATCATCTGAAACCCCGAAGACAAGAGCGTCAGCGAAATGAGCGCAAGCGCCACCCCGATCACATTGCCACGGCCCCCGGCTGGGTTGGTGCCGCCCAGAACTGCGATCAGCACGGCCTGCAACAGGTAGGACCCGCCGTAATCGGACTTTGCCGCATTGATCCGTGCAGACAGCAAAATGCCCGCCATGGCCGCCAGCGCACCCGTCAACATATAGGAATAGATGATCATCTGACCCCGGCGCAGGCCGGAATAGACTGCGGCCTTTGGATTGGTGCCGATCATCTTCAGGCGCAGCCCGAAAGAGGTGCGCGTCAGCAGCAGCGACAGCACGAGGCAAACGACGCCGAACAAGATCAGCGGCAGCGGTACGCCAAGCAGCTTGCCGTTGCCGATGCCGTTCCAGCCGCCCGGGAACCCCACGATTGCAGGCCCCCCCGTCAGCACCAGGCAGATTCCGATAAACACCTGCCCCGTGCCAAGCGTGGCCAGAATGGGCGTGATCTTCAGCACTGAAATCAGAAACCCGTTCAGCAAACCGGCAAGCAGCCCCACGATCAGCGCCGCACACACGCCGAGCGCCACAGGCCCCAGGCCCAGCACGGCGGTGCCGCCCTCCCCCGCCATCATGCCAAAAAGAGTGCCAGCCGTGACCCCGGCAAGGTTGGCAACGCCGACAATCGAAAGGTCAATGCCCCCTGTCAGCATGGCGATCATCATGGCAATCGACAGAATGCCCAGTTCAGGCATGAAGAACGCCATGGACTCAAAATTATAGGACGACATGAACATCGTCGGCCGCATGGCGGTCATCAGCACCAGCACCAACAGGCAGACGACCGCCAGCAACAGGTTCGTGCGCGTGGTTTCATCCGACAGCATCCGCGTCAGAAAGGGGCGCTGCGCCCTTGGATCGGTTTGGCTTGTCATGTTCCCCCCCTCAAACCAGCTTACGCTGATCGCGCAACGCGGTCATCGTCACCGCGACGATCAGCATGGCGCCGACGACCACCCGCTGCCAGGTTGTGTCGATGCCCATCAGGATCAGCGAATTCTGGATCATCACCAGGATGAACACCCCCAGCACAGTGCCCAGCACCGTGCCGCGCCCACCAAAGATCGACGCGCCCCCCAGCACCACGGCAGCAATCACATCCAGTTCCAGCCCAACGAAATCCCGAGGATTGGCGAGCCAGATCATCGAGGAATGAAGCAATCCCGAAAACCCCGCCAACGCGCCTGCGGTCGCATAGACAAAGATCATCGTCCGCTTTGTGGAAAAACCCACGCGCTTTGCCGCTTCAGGATCTGCGCCATAGGCATAGACCGACCTTCCGATCATCGTGTAGTTCAGCACCAGATGCAGCGCCAACGCCAGCCCCAGGTAGATCGCGATCATCGCCGTGAGGCCATAGGTAGAGCCATTGGCCCGTTCCAGAACAAGCAGATTGGTCTGACCGAACTCGATCAGGGCGGTCGGCATATTGTTGATATTTACGTTGGAGGTGCCCACAAGTCCCAGCACCAGGCCGCGCACCACCGAGGCCGTGCCCAGCGTGACGATCAGAGGTATCATCGAAAAGCGGTGAATGATCCCTGCGTTCATCAACCCCAAGAGGCCGCCGATCAGCGTCGCCGACAAGAGCGGCAGCACAAGACCGTTGTAATCCAGCGCCACCATCACCTTCACCACCAGATACATCCCGGCAACGGCAAAGGCGGTAAAGGACACATCAATGCCGCCGGAAATCATCACCAACAGCACACCAAGAGCCATGATCCCGATCACCACGTTGGATTTCAGCAGGCTGAACAGATTGGACATCTGCCAGAAGGCCGGGTTGATCAAGCCGATCACCACCATCGCGATCGCAAGGATGGCCATGATGATCGCATCGGAACTGCGCAGAAACGTCATGCGGGTTCTCCCTGTTTTGCGCGAACGAGCGCAGCGTCAAGCGCCTCTTCGGTCAACGCATCGCCGGACATTTCGCTCAGGATGCGTCCCTCACTCATGCACAGCACGCGGTTGCAGTTGGCGGCCAGCTCCGGCATGTCGTCCGAAATCATCAGGACCGCGAGGTCGGCCTTCCGGGTCAGATCCTGAATGATGCCGTGGATCTGTTCCTTGGATCCCACGTCAACGCCGACGGTAGGGCCGTTCATGATGAGCACGCGCGCATCGGTCATCAGCCAGCGTCCGATCATGACGCGCTGCGCGTTGCCACCCGACAGAGTGCCCACCGGCACGTCGATGCCAGGCGCCGATATCGCCATTTCGGCAAACATCTTCCGCGTCTCGGTGGCGGATTTCGCACCGTCAAGCCATAGGTAGGGCGCGAAACGTTCGAGCGAAGATACGATGGCGTTGTCCCGGATCGACCGTGTCAGGAAAAGCCCCTCGGACAGGCGGTCTTCCGGAACATAGGCGATGCCGGCGGCGATGGCCTCGGGCACCGACTTTGGCGCAACAAGACGCCCGTCAACGCGCATCTCGCCGGTCATGTCCCGCCGCAGGCCAAAAATCGCCTGGGCGATCGCCTTGCGTCCCGCGCCGATCAGCCCGGAAAGGCCCACGATTTCGCCCGGCATCAAAGACAGGTTAATCTCGCGCGCCTTTTCCCCGACAGACACGTTGCGCAATTCCAGACGTGGCGTCCTGCCCTTCACATCTGGCGCGGTGAATCGGCTCTGATGCAGGTCACGGCCAGTCATCGCCCGGGTAATGGCGCGTTCATTGAAATCCGCAATCGGCCCTTCGACAACCTTCTTGCCATTCCGTAGAACTGTCAGGTTTTCGGAAATCTCCAGCATTTCCCGCATCTTGTGGCTGACAAAGAGGGTCGCAATACCATCAGCCTGCAAATCGCGCACGATCCGGAAAAGCCGTTCAACCTCGTGCCCGGTCAGCGTGGTCGTCGGCTCATCCATGACGATCAACCGCGCATCCGCCAGCATGGCGCGCGCAATGGCAACGATCTGCCGTCCGGCCGCGGGAAGGCTTTCAACGGTGGCGCCCAGATCCAGCTTCACGTCCAGCCGTTCCAACACCTCGCGGCCCATGCGACGCGCCCGGCGCCAATCGATGCGACTGCGGCCCTCACGCAAGAAGGTGTTGAGGACAAGGTTCTCGACCACGGTCAGCGTGGGAAACAGCGAGAAATCCTGATAGATCACCTGCACGCCGTGCCCGATGGACCTCGCGGGATCAAGCCGCGATACGGGTTTGCCGTCGATCAGGATCTCGCCTTCATCGGGCTGATAGACACCCGATACGATCTTGATGAGGGTCGATTTCCCAGACCCGTTTTCCCCGGCAAGGCAGTGAATACGGGCAGGGTCAAGTGAGAGCGACACGTCGTCCAGCGCGCGCACGCCACCAAATCGCTTCGATATGTTGCGAAGCTCGATCAGGGGAGCGGATGTCATGGGGAAACTCCTGTCTGACAATGTCAGGCGACGGATCCAGACCAAAGCGGGCCGGGCCTGCAGGGATCACGAAGCATGATGGCGGGAAATCCGGGACAAGCGGGCGGCGCATTGCCTGCGCCGCCCGCATCTGCGGTCTGCGCCTTCTGGATCAGAAGTCGTAGTCGCCCATGTTTTCATCAGTCACACCGACCCAGCCGGCACCATACAGCACTTTAGCATTCGCGCCCTCTGCCAGTTGCAGATCGGTATAGCCCTCGAGGCCCAGATTGGTGCCAGCACCGATACCCGCATCGGTACCCGCCGCGCGTGCCTTCAGTTCGGCCAGAGCAATCAAGTTCATCGCATAGCCTGCGACCGCGGGGTCCCAGAACTGGATATATTCGATATCACCCTGGCTCAGGTACTGCCCGGCCACCGACGGCAGGCCCGTCCCGGCGAAGCTGAGCTGCCCTTGCAAACCGCTTTCCGCGATCAGACGCCCGGCACCTGCGGAGGTCGGCATGGGGCCACCGACGATCCCGGCGATTTCGGGATGCGCGGTCAGCGCCTCTTTCAGTTTGGTGTAGTCGGTGTTTGCATCGTCATAGGTTTCCAACCGCTCGGTCGCGAGCGACATTTCCGGATAGGCTTCTTCCTGCCGCGCGATGGCACCGTCGATCCATTCGTTCTGAGATTTCGAGGTCAGCGAACCCACGGTCGTCACATAGGCGCCCGTCTCGCCCATCTGCGCCGCAAGGTTGTCCATCAGCGCTGCGCCATAAGCAAGGTTATCGAACGCTTCGATGTCATAATCAACATTGGTGATATTGGATGCCTCATGGCTGACCACAACGATGCCGCGCTCACGGGCCTTTTGCAGCACGGGCTCCACCGCCTCGACCGAGAACGGCACAACCGCGATGGCATCGACGCCCTGCGCGATCAGGTTCTCGATCAATTGCACCTGCGCTGCGGCGTCCGCCTGAGACGGCCCCACCATCCAGGTATCGCTGCCGGTGTCATCGCCGAATTGGCTGACACCATCGCGCATCCGGTCGAACCAGGCAATCCCGTCAACCTTCACCACCGTCGCGATCGAATAGGTCTCATCGGATGTCAGCATTTCAGGGTCGACTTGGCTGATGTCGACGACCTGATCCGCGAAAGCGGGCCCTGCGGCTGCGACGGCAAAAGCGGCAGCGTGAATAAATGCGAATTTCATGGCGTTCCTCCAACTATGCGGACCTCCCCGTCCGCGTTTCCCGGTGACCATCTGTCACCAAGGTTACGTTGCGCATAATGTTAGGATCGCAACATAACTCAGGACACATTCTAATTCGTGGCCGAAGGAGTCAACCGCTTTTTTAGTTCATCCGCAGAAAAAATGCCGCGCTCGGTGACGATTGCACCGACCTCATCCAGATCACCGAAAACCACGCTTTTCCGCTGACCGATCTTGCTTTCGTCAAATACTATAAGGGATTGAACACAATGGGAAATCAGCGCCCGCTTGAGCGGAATTTCATAGGCATGCGAACAGCTCAACTGGCCCTCAGGATCGACCCCCCCGGCTGACAGAAAGGCAATGTCGATCTTCAACGCAGCGATGCGGCGGGCGGGATGATCTGCATGGCACGAGCGGGTGCTCGACTGGATTTCACCGCCCAAAAACTCAACCGGAACCTGTGAACGACCCTGCAGAATCTCTGCGATGGTCAGGCAATGGGTGACCAGCCGCTTTGCGCGGCCCTTGGCCAGCAACCGTGCCAGATGCGGCAGCGTGGTGCCCGTGTCGAGAAAGACCACCGCACCTTCGGGCACCAGATTGAGGGCATATTCCGAGGCCTTCTGCTTGGCGTTGATCGCATGGGACATCTGAGTTTCAAAATCATAATGCTCGGTATTGCGGTCGGGCACGACATAGCCACCGCGACACGCAAAGCCCGACCCCGCCTGCGCCGCGTCCCGCCGCAACGTCATGACCGTAACACCCAGCTGAACCGCCAGATCTTTCAAATGCAGCGCAGGCGACACGTCAAGCATGGCCGTGATCCGTGCGATCCGCTCACTCTGCATGCTGGGTCTTGTCATCGTCGTCCCGTCCTTCCGTCGCACCCGGTATCTGCCGGGACTGTCCGGCCCGCGCGCCCGAAGACAAGCAGGAACGACGCGCTGCGTCCAGTGCGGCCGGTCGGAAAGGTTCAAGTGCGCCGCAAGATGTTGGCTATTGGGCGGCGTACATGCGGTATCCTGCCGCCGCGACCGGGCCTGGCAACAGCAAAGCATGCTGCGGCCTTTAGGGTCTGCGCAGCTTTCTCAGGGTCATATCTGGATAAAAACGAGCGCAACAGAGCGTTGCAGATATCTCGCCGAGGCCGATGCGGGCGCCCACCAGACAGGACGCGCCGCGCTCCGATCAATCGGACGGGCGCATCAATTCCCATGCGTCGGTGACGGTCGCATAATCACGGTAGCCCATACGCGCGATGGGCCGCGCCTTCACGGTATCAAAGCGTCCGTTCTGAATAAACGCGTCTTTGATATGCGTGCGCACGACTTCGCCCAGGACCAGGTAGCTGCCCGTCAGGCAACCATTCCGGTCACGCAACTGCGTAGTCGACAGTGTTACGCATTCCAGCGCGGCGGGGCTTTCAGCAACGAAGGGCGCGGCGATCTCTATACTGTGCCCGCGTGTCAGCCCGGCGGCAGCAAATTCATCCGCCCCGTCAGGCAATGGAGCCGAGGTGGCGTTCATCGCCTGCGCCAGATCTTCGGTCACCAGCGAAAAGGTAAACTCCGCCCGGTCGCGCGCATTGACGACCGAATGTTTGTCGCCCTCAGAGGTGAAGCTGATCATGTGCGGTCTGGTCCCATGCATCGTGAAGAAACTGTAGGGCGCAAGGTTGGGAACACCATCGGCATTCATCGTGCCGATCCAGCCGATAGGGCGTGGCACGATAATCGCCTTGAACGGGTCGTATTTCAGGACGGCAGGCCGGTCGGCTCCGTAGTTCATGCATGTCTCCGTCTGGGGGATTTCACGATCTGAATGGTCGGGGGGGAAGTCGCCCCCCCCCCCGATCAGGCACGATAAGCCACGCCGTCGCGTCCGGGATCGGCGGCGCCAGTGACCTGACCATCCCGCACTGCAATCGCATGGACCCAGCCAAAGGTGTAGCCATGGGGGTTGCGGTGGACCGCATACCCCCGCGCCACCAACGGCGCCAGCACATCGCGCGGGATGCGGTTGCAAACGTCAATAAAGTCCGAGGTGGCCGAGACGCGCGCCGCAGCCACGGCGCGATCGATATCCATGCCGAAATCGAAATGGTTCAAGATCGTCTGCAAGATCCCCATCACGATCTGCGTGCCGCCCGGCGCCCCAAGGATCAGTCGTGGCCCGTTGGCGTCATGGACAATCGTCGGCGCCGATGCGGTAAAGCGCGATTTGCCGGGCGCCAGTGATCCTGGTTTTCCGGGACGCGGATCAAACACGCTCATGCAGCCGTTCAGCATGAACCCGGTACCACGCGGTACGACACCCGAAGGCATGGCCAGCGAATGGGTCAGCGCCACACAGCACCCTTCCCCGTCGCGCACCGTCAGATGGGTGGTGTCGCGTGGCACGGGCGCATGGGTGTTCAGGCGCGGCACGTGCGCCACGACGCCCCGGCGGATGTCATCGGCCATCCCGGCTGCGCGCCCCTTGTCCAAGAGCATATCCAGCGGCACTTCGCAAAACCCCGGATCACCGACGTACCGGTCCTTGTCCCCCGTTGCGCGCTTCATCACCTCGCACAGAATCCGGATGTATTCGGTACTGTTGTGACCCAGCGCTGCAAGGTCGAAGTTTTCAAGGATGTTGAGCATCTCCAGCAGCATCACGCCGCCGCCGGGTGGTTGGTTCGTTGCAATCCGCAAACCGCGATATGTGCCTTCCAGCGGCGGCCGGAACGTTGGCCGAACGGCGGCAAGGTCCGCGCGCGTGACAAGGCCACCGCCCT
This sequence comes from Roseicitreum antarcticum, assembly GCF_014681765.1. GTDB lineage: Bacteria > Pseudomonadota > Alphaproteobacteria > Rhodobacterales > Rhodobacteraceae > Roseicitreum > Roseicitreum antarcticum. The sequence goes on along the minus strand of NZ_CP061502.1, from coordinate 252,431 downwards.
GCTCCATCGCGTCGACCACCAAATCACCGATGGGACCATCATGCAGCGCATCAGCTCCGTCACGGGCGATCAGACGCAACACGTCAGCGTAATCAGGATTGACGATTGCCGCGCCGATGGCTTTCGGGGCGCCATGCGCATCACATAACAGGCGCCGCCCGCCTTCCGAATAGGTCAGCCGGTCACGCGTCGGCGCGCGGCCGTAACCGTCACCTTCCAGAAAGAAAGCGTACATTGCGGGCCGCACGAAATACCCCTCATCAGCCCAGCGGATCGCCGGGGCAACGACATCGGCCCAGGGCAGCTTACCGAACTTTTGGTGCGCCACTTCATAGGCGCGCAGGCTGGCAGGCACCGCGACCGCACCTGCACCAAGGTCGTTGACACGGCCCCGGAGCAGGAAGCCAAAGCCGTCCAGCGCCTCACCCTCGACCAGATCGGCCCACATATCTTCGGTCACGGCTGCGGGCGCGGGCGCGTGAAAATCAAGGTATTCCTGCCTTCCCGTCGCCGGATCGTAGACCGCCATGGAACCGAAACCTGCTATCCCGCACATCAGCGGGTCCACTACAGTCTGCACCAGCGCGGTCGCGATCGCGGCATCGACGGCATTGCCACCGGCCCGCAGAATATTGACGCCGCTTTCGGCGGCTTCGGGCTGCGGTGCGACGACCATTCCCCTGTCAGTCATGGTATACATTCCCTACAGCTTTACATCATGGCGCGGGCGGCCCCAATCGGCCGCCTCGGCGACGGCCTGCGCCACATCTTCGTCCAGCATCAGCCCGGCATCGACGAGGCTGCGCGCGGCCGCGCCGATGGCGTGCGCATAGCCCGCAGCATTGCCATAGCGTTCGACCACCGACACCCGCGGGTCACCAGTCTGCGCGCGCTCATCCTCTCGGGTGGGCAGGGGGATGTAGGTGCCAGTGATGCCTTCCAGTGCGCCCAATCCGAAGGTGGCATTGCGCAGGCTCCAGCCGGTGTAGGTGCCCAGCGGCGCCTGCACCATCGGCACACGGATACCCGCGATGTCATTGCCGTCCACATCTGTGGCCGGAACCTGCACGCAGTACTCCCCGCCCGGCAGATCGGGTGGATCTTTGGCGATCAGGCCGAGGTCGATATCGGCGCCGAAATCCATCAGTTCCAGCCGACTGGGTCCGCGCGGCAATGCCACGCCAGGGATCTGTGGAAACCCGGCCTTCCAGACGTCAAAGGACACCAGCGTGCCATCCGCCCTGCGGGGCATAAGGCTTTCAGGCGGCGCGATCCCCTGCGACACCCACGCGTCAAGGTTATCCAGCGTCGCGCGGAACAGCATCGAGCTGGCAGCGACATTGAAATAAGTCTGACTCATGCCAAAGCCGGGTTTATCGACCTTTGGCGCCGCGAAATGCTGCGTACTGGCCCAGTGATAGATCCGCACGCCGTCAGGCTGAGGCAGATCATTGCCTTCGGTGTCGGTATGAACCAGCGCGGCGCGGCGGTGCCAGTATTCGGCGGCGGTGTCGGTATGGATCACCTTTGGATCAGTGTCGGGCCGCTTCAGGATGCCATCGACCGCGCCGGTCAGATGGTCGGTCGATACAGCATAAGCAAAGGGAAAGCGGTCGGCGGGCGAGAAATGATTCTCGAACTCCTGCCCCGGCAGCAAGACGAGGTTGGCAAAGCGGTGGTTCATCCACATCTTGCCTGCGCCCGCCACATGCGGCAGCACGCCGTCGAACACCCGGCGCCCCGAAGCATCAGCGTTAAAGCCCAGATAGAGCGCATCACGGATGCAGCGCCCGGTCTGCGACCGGCCCCAAGCGTAAGCGTAGTCGACACGGCCACCGTTGTCTTTCAGCGGGTTCGGTGTGCCTTTGGCATCCACATCGCCGTATTTCAGAAACGACACCGCATCGCGCACCGCCAGATGCCCCAGCCCCAGGACCTGCGGATCGCGCGCCTCATAGACAATCTCATAGATCCAGCCGGTCTCGAACCCTTCAGGCAGACAGACGTGGCTGTCGGACGGCACGACGGCGTTTTCCATCCCCTGATTGTCGACGCCCGGGCCCCGTTCCAACCGCGCGAAGGCCCAGCGATCTGCGGGGATATCCTCACGCGGGCTCCAAGCGTAGCGGCGACGGCTAAGGCGCGCACGTCTTGTATCTTTTGAGACAGCAGGGTTTGATCGCGCGGTTACGAGCGAACTCAATGGGAAAACCGTGACCCCCGGTCCGCCCGCGATCAACTCGGTCCGCACGGTACCCGTCAGAGGGGTATCGCCATCGGTCGCTATGGGCACATCGAACAGCATCCGCCCGTCGCCGGGCAGCAGATCGCCCTGCCAGCCCATCCAAAGGATGTGGTAACCCCGGCGCATCAGGAACCCGTTGCCCGCATCCGCCAGGCCACCAGGCGCATTGGTTTTTGGCGCATCGTTAAAAAACTGCAGTGCGCGTTTGTTGCCCCGGTTGCCATAGTCATAGAACAACCGCCCATTGCCGCGCGCACCGTCAAGCGGGCGCAAGATCTCGAAATCCGCGGCGCAATGCACCAGCCCATCCGCGTCGCGCGGGGCCAGGGCAATGTCAGTCACCGCTGCCTGCGCGGGCGCGCGCGGATCGACGGCGAAATGCACGCGGCCCCGGATGTGTTCATAAGCGCCGGTATCGCCAAAGCCCGCGCCATCTGCAAAGGGCGCGCGGTGATGGATGTCGAAGGTAATCTTGTTGGTCATGTGGGGCAGTCCATGGATGTTCGGGAAATGAGGGTCACGCCTGCGCGTCGGCGGCATTCGGCAACGGATGGTGGCAGTGGAAACGGGTGGTGCCACTGCCGGTCACACCGGGCGCAACGGTCGCACACAGCCCGCCATCGGCGCGCGGGCAGCGGGGGTGAAATGCGCAGCCGGAAGGTGGGCTGACGGGGTTCGGAAACTCGGCCGCCAGCCCCAGCTCGGGCACGCCCTGGCCTGCCTTCGCGGGGAGCACGGCGCGCAGCAGCGCCTGCGTGTAGGGGTGGCGCGGCGCCTTGAACAGCGCAGCGGCGTCCCCCTCTTCAACGATCTGGCCCAGATACATCACCGCCACCCGGTCAGCGAGATGGTGGATCACCGACAGGTCATGACTGATCAGAATCATCGTGATCCCCCATTCCCGCTTCAGCCGGTTCAGCAGATTGAGGATCTGGCTTTGTACCGAGACATCCAGCGCCGAGGTCGGCTCATCGCAGATCAGGATCTCAGGCTCCGCGATCAGCGCGCGGGCGATGGCGACGCGTTGGCGCTGCCCACCCGAAAGCTGGCCGGGATACGCGTCGATCAGATGCTCCGGCAAGCCCACGGCGGCCGCAAGCGCGCGCACCTTCTCGCGCCGCGATCTGGCTGTGCCGGTGCCGCGCACAGTCAGCGGTGCGGCGATGGTCGCCGCAACGGTCATGCGCGGGTTCAGCGATGAATAGGGGTCCTGATAGACCGCCTGAATCAACCGCGCCCGGTCCAGCCGGGTGTAGCTGTCCAGCGCCCGCCCGTCGATGCGCACAGTGCCCGAACTGGGTTCTTCGATGCCCAGCAGCATCCGCGACAGCGTAGACTTGCCGCAACCGCTTTCACCCACAAGGCCCAGCGTCTTGCCCTTTTCAACTTTCAGGTCGATTCCCCGCAGCGCCTGAAGCGTGCGGCGACGCGAAAAAATACCGCCAACGGCATAGTTCCGGGTGACGGCATTCATTTCCAGCACAGTGTCGGTCATGCGGTTTCCTCGTTCAGGCGCGTCCATATGTCGGGGTCGCGCGCGGTAGTGTCGGGCGTCAGCACGCAGCGCATGCTGTGAGGCGCCGCGCCCGGGTTTGCGACATCGCGCATCGGCACGGCTTCCTGTGTGCAAACCGGCTGCGCATAAGGACAGCGCCCGGCAAAGCCGCAACTGTCTCGCGGCCCGGTTTGACGCGGCACAACCCCCGGAATGAAGCCCAGATCGTCGCCGGGCTGCGTCTCGCCCGGGCGCGGCAGCGATTGCAGCAAGCCCTCGGTATAGGGATGCAACGGGCCAGAGAGGATCTGATCGCAGGTGCCGCTTTCGACGACCTCGCCGCCATACATAACGATGATGCGGTCCGCGACACCCGCGACCACGCCCAGATCATGGGTGATGATGATCAGGCCCAGCCCCATCTCTTGCTGGATATCCTTCAAGAGCCGCAGGATCTGCGCCTGAATGGTCACGTCCAGCGCCGTCGTCGGCTCATCGGCGATGATAAGATCGGGTTCACACAGCAGCGCCATGGCGATTACGACCCGCTGGCGCAGGCCGCCGGACAACTGGTGCGGATATTGTCGTAGCCGGTCCTCGGGCGATGGAATGCCCACACGGGTCAAGAGATCCAGCGCCCGCGCCATCGCGGCCTTGCGCGAGATGCGGCGATGCTGGCGCAGGATCTCGCACATCTGATTGCCGATGGTGTAGCAGGGGTCCAGCGCGGTCATCGGGTCCTGAAAGATCATCGACACGCGGTCACCGCGCAGCCGCCGCCACTGGCGGTCACTGGCCTGCGCCAGATCCTTGCCGTCAAAGATATGCTGCGCGACCGTGGGCCGTGCCGCGCGGGGCAAAAGACCCATGACCGCCAGCGCGGTAAGGGATTTGCCGCAACCGGATTCGCCCACGATGGCCAGCGTTTCGCCGCGCGCTACCTCCAGATCGACGCGGCGCACCGGGTGCAGCATACCGTTGGCCAGCGGGATATCGACCTTCAGGTCGCGGATTTTCAGCAATTCTACGCTCATGCCTTGCCCTCGGGTGTGGTGATGTCACGCAGTGCGTCGCCCAGCAGGTTGATCGCCAGGATCAGGCACACCAGGGCGACCCCCGGGATCGCGATCATCCAGGGCCGGAACAGCAACTGGCTTTTCGCCTCGGCGATCATCAGGCCCCAGCTGACAAGCGGCGGCTGAACGCCAAGGCCCAGAAAGGACAGCGAAGCCTCCAACAAGATCGCATGCGCCAACTCGATCGAGGCAACAACGATCAGCGGGCCAGTGATGTTGGGCAGGATCTCGCGCAAGATGATGCGCAAGGTCGAGCTGCCGATGGTCCGGGCCGATGTCACGAATTCGCGCCCCGCCAGCGTCTGGGTGGCGGAACGGGTGACAATCGCAAAGCGGTCCCACAGCAACAGGCCGATCACCATCACAAGCAGCGTCAGCGAATTGCCCATCACCGCCACGACCACCAGCGCCACGAGAACGACTGGCAAGGTCAGGCGAATGTTGATGAGGAAGTTCACCGCCAGATCGACCCAGCCGCCGAAATACCCCGCCGCAAGCCCCAGCGAGACGCCGATGAAGCCCGAAACCAGCACGGTCAGAAAGCCCAGCATCACCGACGTGCGCGCCCCGAATAACAGGCGCGAGAAGACGTCACGGCCCAGGTTGTCAGTGCCCAGCAAATGCGCGGCGCTGCCGCCTTCCGCCCAAAGCGGCGGCACAAAGCGGGCGCCAAGGCTTTGCGCGGCAGGGTCGTAGGGCGCGATCAACGGCGCCAGGAGCGCGGCGAGCACAATGAAGAGCAAGATGCCGCCACCGGCCCAGAACCCCGTGTGCTTCAGCGCGCGGCGCAGCGCGACCTGTCCGGGCGACAGCACCGAAACGGGGGCCGTGGCGGGGGAGCTGCTTGCAAGAATGGGCGTATGTGTATCTGTCATCTGATCCTCACGAGACGCGGATGCGCGGGTCTAGTGCTGCGTTCAGCAGGTCGGCGGCAAGGGTCAGCACGGCATAGGCGGCCGCAATCACCAGCAAGATCGCCTGAATCACCTGAATGTCGGCGCGTTGGATGGATTCCCACGCCAGATACCCGATCCCCTTGAGCGAGAAGACGGATTCGACGATAATCGACCCGCCCAGCATGAAGCCCATTTCGACTGCGGCGATGGAAACGATGGGCGCGATGGCATGGCGCAGCGCGTGGCGGATGACCACCCGCCAAGGCGACAACCCATAGGCCCGCGCGGTGCGCACATGATCAGATTGCAGCGCTTCCATCATTCCGGAACGGGTCAGGCGCATGATCGAGGGCGTCGCATAGTATCCCAGCGCAACCACCGGCAGGATGAAATGTTGCCATGTGTCCCCGCCAGAAATCGGCAGCACGCGCAGCCAGACACCGAAGACATACATCAGCCCGATCGCCACCAGGAACGACGGCATCGCTTGCCCCGCCACCGCCAGCCAAAGGGCAAAGCGATCGATGATCGTGTTCGGACGCAGCGCCGCCGCAACACCCAGCGTGATCGACAGCACCAGCGCAAAGGCCAGCGCCGCGACACCCAGCGTCGCCGTTACCGCCAGCCTTTCGGGCAGAAGCTCGGCGACATCGGTGCGCAGATAGTAGGAACGCCCGAAATCGCCCTGAAACAAACCACCGACCCAATCCAGATACTGGACCGGCAATGGACGGTCGAAGCCGTAGGCGTCGCGGATGACGCGGACATCTTCGGGGCTTGCCCCGTCGCCTGCCATGGTGGCCGCAGGGTCGCCGGAAAGATGCAGAAGAAGGAAGGCAAGGATCGAGGTGACGGTCAGTACCGCCAGCATCACACCCAGCCGCTTCAAGATATAAAATGCCATGCGACCTCGCGGTGCCGGGGTGTCGCCCCCCAGCCCATTGCTTGGGAAATTGATGAGAGCATGTTCTTGAGCATGCGCGAGAGATACGTCCGAGCATGCCGCGTGACTGCGGGTGAACGCGACATGCTCTGAGTGGTTTGTTCAGCGCCGAACCACGCGGTTACTTCCACGAACCAAGATAGAAATGCGCCAGTTCGTCATCCGTGATCGGATAATCGAACGCATCGTTGAACCCATAGGTCCGCGCATAGAGGAACAGCGGCACCTTGTAGGCCTCATCCGCAATTCGGTTCAGCGCGCGGGAATACAGCGCCTTGCGTGCCTCGGGGTCGGTTTCGACATTCGTCTCTTCCAGCCAGCGGGTGACATCCGCATCGCGGGCATAGTCCATCTCGCCGCCGTCAAAGTAGTAGCTCGTCGAGGCAGACACATCGAGCACCCCGTTCGAGCCCCAAGTCAGGTTACCCAACTCTACCTCGCCACCAGCAAGTGCAGGCCGCAGCGCGCCCCATTGCACGAAGTTCAGGTCAGCAGTGATGCCTACCTCACGCAGGTAGTTCAGGATCGCTTCGGCATACTGACGGTCACGATAGCTCCAGAACGGCAGCGAAAGTCCATCTTCATAGCCCGCCTCGGCCAGCAATGCGCGGGCCTTCTCGGGGTCGTAGTCGTATTGCTTCACATCGGTCTCGCAGCCAAATTGCGCTGGCGCGCAGATCGAAGGCAGGACGCGTGACCCGTCACCCACCAGATTTTCGACAATCGCCTCGCGATCAATGGCGTGAGCGATGGCCTGCCGCACCCGTACATCCGTCGTCGGCGCGTCTTCCCCGCTGCGGCCAGCCGCATCCAGTTCCAGGAACGACATGCGCAGGGTCGGTGCGGCAACCACCTCGACCCCATCCATGGCGGCAAGCATATCGACATTCTCGGTCGGGACGCCCCAGATCCAGTCGACACCCCCGGTCACAAGCTCGGCGATCTGGGTTTCGGGATCCTTGATGGTGCGGAAAATGATGGTGCCGATCTGGGGCGTGCCCTTGGGGCTGTCGGCAAAGTAGCCTTCATTCTTTTCGAGCGTCAGGCCTTCGCCCGGCTCGAACGTGGTCATTTCGTAAGGGCCTGTGCAAACCGGCGTCACCGCGCCATTGTCGCGCCGCTGGGTGCCGTCCGCGCCGGGCACCTCGGGGGCGTTGTCATAATGTCCTTCGGGGAAGATCGGCATGGTGCCGGTCATGTATTCCAGCGCCGCCGGGGTGGGCGATTTTGCATGGATACGAACCGAATTGGGGCCCGTAACCTCGACAGTGTCGATCCAGCCAGTCAACTGCTGAGTCTGGCTTTCATTCGCAGGGTCCGCCACGAAATTGAGCGTATAGGCTACATCTTCTGGGCCAAAGGCGGTGCCGTCATGAAAGGTAACACCCTCCCGCAGGGTCACATCCATGGTGGTCGCATCCGTCCATTCCCACGACGTGGCCAGCAGCGGCTCATAGGCGTCGGTCAGCGGGTCGCGATAGATCAGGCTGTCGCACATCGCATAAGTGACGATCAGCGTCTCGCGCAGGTTGGCGAAATAGATATCGGCCGAGCCGATCTCATTCGCGGTGGTCCAGGTAAAAGTATCATCGGCCTTGCCCGCCATAAGCGGCGCGGTCGAAACGGAAAGAAGAAGGGCCCCTGTCAGGCCAGCACGTGCAAACATTTGTTGTTTCCCTGTTGTGTTTTCCCAACACCCGATGACATGCCCCCGCCACCCCGAACCAGCTGGGTTCAGGGCATCGCCGGTATCGACGAAAAGGGAAAGCCAGGCACCTGAGGTGGCCGTCGGGCCGCCGCCGGGGTAAGGTTCGATTAAGGTGAGTTGAGCCTAACAACGCTTGAGAGCCGCGGCAATTTCGTGTTGTGTATAAGTTCATGCATTTCCCGCAAGGAGGCACCGATGAAACTTCGCGGCCTCGAGGCCCTGCGCGCTTTCATGGAAGGCGGCAGCCTGAATGTCGCGGCCGAGCGGCTGAACTGCACCCAGCCACAGGTCAGTCGCCTGCTGGCCGCGCTGGAAGAGGAGGTCGGGTTTCCCTTGTTCGACCGGAAGGTGCGGCGGCTGGAGCCCACCGCCGAAGCACGGCTGATATACCGACAGATCGAACTGGCCCTGACCGAACTGGATGAGGTGACGGAAACCGCCAACCGGCTGCGCATGGGGCTGAAGACCCATGTGCGTGTGCTGGCCGCGCCCTATGCGCTCGACGCGCTGTTCCTGGAGCCGCTGCGTCGGCTGCGCGAAGATTTTCCACAGGTCACGGTCGGGATCGATATGCGCACGCGACTTGAAATAGAACCCTCCATACGGCGTGAGCGTTTTGACTTGGGCGTGGCAACGCTGCCACTGGAATCGGATGAACTGGACAGCGCGCCCCTGATCCGCGTTCCCATGGTTGTCGTCATGAGCGAAGATCACCCGCTGGCCGCGCGGCTCCATGTGACGGTGCAGGACATGGTGGGCGAACCGCTGGTATCCAACGCAACCAACACGCTGGTGCGGCGCATCTTGCAGCAGTGTTTTGATGAGATAGGCGAGCGCCCAGACATCCGCTATCAAACACCGAATGGCCCGGTCACCTGTGAACTGGCCGGGCGCGGCTTTGGCCTTGGGCTGGCTGATGGGTTCGTGGCCCAGTCCTGCCTGCGGCCAGGCGGCGTGATGCGCCTTTTCCATCCGGTCAGAACCATTCCGTATGTGCTGTTCTTTCCGCGCTGGCAGACCCGCAGCGTGGCGGCGCGGACGCTGGCGGCGTATATTCAGGAAGAAGCAGCGCGTCAAATCACGCTACCACCTTTTGACGCGGTTCCCCCGCAGGACGCAGAAGGGGTCTGACGGCCGGCACGGGCAGAGCTTCCGCTGCCGCATCAAGCAGCATCAGATCACGTGGCAAAAGCCCCATCGTCACCGCCCGACAACAAACCGCCGATTGCGGCGAAAGAATATGGTGGTTTGGCCTTCAACTCACCCATGGTGACGATCGCTTGCTTAAAGACCGCTTCAAGAACCGAACCGATCTTGTCGGTATTGTTTCAGATGCTGCGATAAAGGACCGTGCCATCCGTCCCCATGACGAAGATCACATTGGGCATCACGCGATAGCCTTTGCGGGTCCGTCCCCAGATGTCATCGACAAGGGTCGTGCGCTTTTGTCCGACCCGTCGCAACACTCCCCGGCTGCGTCCGACACCGGCATCCCGTGGATTCAGGATTGAAGCGCACAAATTTGTCCGCTATACGAACAAAAGTTCACATATTGAGGGTGCCATGCGCTTTTTGGAAAAACAGCTTGATGCCAATTTGATCGGCGGGGCCTGGGTTCAGGCGTCGGACAGCGCACAATTCGCCGTCACCGATCCCGCCACAGGCCAAACCATAGGCCAAGTGCCAAGCGCCACGGCGGAAGACACCGCACGCGCCATTGATGCCGCGCATCAGGCGTTTCTATCCTACCGCACCCTTCCAGTCAGCGCGCGCGCCGAAAAGCTGCGCAGGTTGCACGCGCTCATCCTTGAACATCAAGACGAGCTCGCTGCGATCATGACCGCAGAACAGGGCAAACCCCTGCCGGAAGCACGCGCCGAAGTCGGATCTTCAGCGGCATATGTGCTGTGGTTCGCCGAAGAAGCACGCCGCAGCATGGGCGAAGTCATTCCATCGCCATGGGCTGGGCGCAAGCTGATGACCACCCGCCACCCCATCGGCGTTGTGGCAGCCATCACGCCATGGAATTTCCCTTCGTCCATGCTGGCCCGCAAGATCGGACCAGCACTTGCCGCGGGCTGCACCGTCGTCGTCAAGCCCGCCAGCGCCACACCCTATTCTGCACTGGTCTGGGGCGTTCTGGCGGAAATGGCGGGTTTCCCTGCTGGTGCAGTCAACATCGTCACCGGGTCGGCGCGGGTGATCGCAGGCGAAATCACCCGAAACCCGTTGGTGCGCAAACTGACATTCACGGGGTCAACCGAAGTGGGCAAACTGCTGATCCGAGACTGTGCTGAAACGGTTAAGAAAGTCTCAATGGAATTGGGCGGCAATGCGCCCTTTATCGTGTTTGACGACGCCGACATCGACCGCGCGATTGACGGCGCAATGATCGCCAAGTTCCGCAATGCAGGACAAACCTGCATCTGCTCGAACCGTATCTTCGTGCAGGCTGGTATCCACGATGCGTTTGTTGCACGGCTGGCAGAGCGGACGAAAAATCTGGTCGTCGGCGCAGGCACCGAAGAAGGTGTGGAAATTGGCCCGATGATCGACGCCGCCGCCATTGAGAAGACCCGCGCGTTGATCGACGACGCCGTCGGCGAAGGCGCAACCGTCGTGACAGGCGGCACGGCGCATGAGCGCGGCGCATGCTTCTTCCAACCGACCGTGATGACCGGCGCAACCGCGCAGATGCGCATCGCGCGCGAAGAGATCTTTGGACCGGTCGCTGCCGTCTACCGCTTTGACACCGAAGAAACCCTGATCGCACAGGCCAACGACACCGAGTACGGGCTGGCCGCGTATGTTTACACCAACGACCTGGGCCGGGCTTTTCGCATGCAGGATGCGCTGGAATATGGACTGCTGGGGATCAATGAAGTGCTGATCGTCACGCCCGAAGCGCCCTTTGGCGGCCTCAAAGAGTCTGGCCTGGGCAAGGAAGGGGGCTGGCAGGGTCTCGAAGACTTCCTTGAGACCAAGTACACCTGCATCGGTGGCTTGCAGAAGGGCTGATCCAACGCGCCGCGCCCGGCGAAATCCGTGCGCGGTTTCTTTTCATTATTTGTTGACGCGCACAAAAGTTCGTAACAGATTAAACAGAAGTGCGCAGACCACTTCATAATCGTAACCAAAAGGGAGATTAGAATGACCATGAAAATCAAGGCGGCCGCCGCCGCCACGATGGCAATGCTGCTCGGAACCAGCGCTGCCTATGCCGATTTTCCCAATGAGGGAACAATACGCATTGTAACGCCCTACGGTGCCGGCGGCGGGATCGACATTGCCGCCCGCATCCTTGCACAGGTCGGCGAGGACCATCTGGGCACCCGTGTCGAGGTTGTGAACATGCCCGGCGCCGGTGGTCTGGATGCCGCGACCTTCGTGCGCGAAAATGGCAGCGACGGCTATACGCTGATCATCTCGGACTACGGCCCGCTGATCACCCTGCCACTGCTGGAAGACACGCCTTATGAGCCTGAGGACTGGGTGCCGCTGGCACAGGTCACTGAAATCGCGCCGACAATCGTGGCGCGTGCAGATTCCGGGTTCGATGATCTGGCAGGCTTCATCGCCGCCGCGCAGGCCAACCCCGGCAGTATCGCCGTCACGCACGGCACATACCTCAGCTCCAGCCACCTGCCATTGATGCGCTTGCAGAATCTAGCTGGTTTCACCACCAATCAGGTGCCAACCTCGGGCGGTGGTGAAACGGTCCAGTTCCTGCTGGGCGGGACCGTTCCCGTCGCTGTGACCACGCCCGCCACGATTGCCGGTGCGGTTCAGGCGGGTGACGCGGTACCGCTGGCCGTCGCATCGGCAGAGCGCGCACGCGCCCTGCCCGACACCCCGACGCTGACCGAACTCGGCCATGATGTGATCATGCCGGTCTGGTACACGATCTTTGCCTCGGCGGACGTGCCGCAAGATGTCATCGACCACCTGTCCGAAGGCATCGCCGCAGCCTATGCCAGCGATGAAGGGCAGGCACTGGCCGAGCGCGCAAATGTCGACGCGCGCCCCATCTCGCGGGCAGATGGGGTGCAAGCGATCTATGACGCTACTTTCGACACCGTGCGTGAAACGCTGGCAAGCGTGAACTGAGGCTGAGACCACCAACATTGTGGCAGGCGCAGCACCCCGTCTGCGCCTGCCCAAACCCGGAGTCCCCCTGTGCCCCTTCTAGATATCCTGCCCCTCGCGGCTGACATCGCCTTTCGCCCCGAAGTGCTTCTGGCCGTGTTGCTGGGGGTGTTTCTGGGTGTGACGGTTGGTGCGATTCCCGGCATCTCGGGCGATATGGCCATGGCCGTGCTGCTGCCGTTTGTCTTTACGATGGATGCAGCGGCGGCAATTGGCATGTTGATGGGCATCTATAAGGGCGGGCTGTTCGGCGGGTCGATTTCAGCGATCATGTTTGGGGTGCCGGGTACACCGGGGGCAGCGGCCACCATGATGGACGGCTATCCTGCGAAACAGGCCGGGCGCCCCAATTCGGCCATGCACACGGCGCTTTATTCTTCCGTTTTCGGCGATCTGGCCGGGGTGCTGGTGCTGATCTTCATCGCCACCCCTTTGGCAGCGCTGGCGCTGAAATTCGGGCCGCGCGACTTTTTCGCGCTGTATATCGTGTCCATCGTGGTGATTGCATCGCTGGACAAAGGCCGCGTCACACGGGGCTTTGCCGCAGCGTCTATCGGCGTGATGCTGTCGATGATCGGGCGCGATCCGTTCACCGGGGCGCAGCGCTACACCTTCGGCATTCCAGAACTGGCCAGCGGCATCGGCTTGGTGCCGCTGCTGATCGGGCTGTTCGCGCTGTCTGAAATCATGATCCAGGTCGGGCGTAACTTTCACAGCCGCGTTCAGACCGAGGCCGAACGCGCCGCGCAGGTGGCGCTGGAAGCGGGCTATGATCCAGCCAAGGACAAACTGTCGCGCGCGGAATTCCGCAGCCTATGGCGCGCCATGACAATCGGCAGCGCGACGGGCACCTTTATCGGCGCACTGCCCGGTGCGGGTGCAACACTGGCCGGGTTCCTCAGCTACGCACTGGCGCAACGTGCCTCTGCCCGCCCTGAAGCGTTCGGAACGGGCAGCATGGAGGGCATCGCTGCCCCAGAGGCCGGCAACAGCGCAACGGCAGGCGCGACGCTGATACCGCTGTTTTCGTTCGGTATTCCAGGCAGTGGCTCTGCCGCCCTGATTGGCGCCGCCTTCATCATGCAAGGCATCACCCCCGGCCCACAGATGATCGAGGCGAACATGCCAGTGATCTATGCGATCTTCATCTTGCTGGTGGTCGGCACGATCATGAATCTTGCCGTCAGCAAGGCGCTGCTGCCGTATTACGCCCGGATCTCGATGATCCCGCCGCGAATTATTCTTCCGATCGTGGTCGCACTGGCGGTGGTCGGCACCTACGCGATTTCAAATTCCATCGTCGATGTCTGGATGCTGATCGCGGCGGGTGTGTTCGGGGTCATGATGCGCACCTTTGGCATTCCGATCCCGGCATTGGCCCTCGGCTTCATCCTTGGGCCGGGGTTTGAGCGCGCGCTGCGTCAAGCACTTTTGCTGGGCCAGAATGATTGGGGCTATCTGCTGCAAAGCCCTATCGCGCTGGCGATCTATGCAACGGGCGGCGGCGTGATGGCCTTGTTCTTCTGGGCAACTTTACGGCGGAGATAAGCGAATGCCTGCGAAACTGGACATGAAGTATCTGACAGGCGCCGTCGCTCTGGTCGTGCTGGGCGTCTGGGGATTTTGGCACACCGAATACGGTCAATGGCGCCCGGGCCCGGGCGGCGGGCCCACAGCGGTACCCCGGCTGATGTTTCTGGTGCTGACTCCCTGCGCCCTACTGATGGTCTGGCACGCCTTCCGGCACCCAGAGAATTGCAAGACGGAAACCGTGCCAATGCGCATGATCCTGGCCGTCGTGGTCTGGTCGCTGGCATATTTCTGGCTGGTGCGCGAATTGGGACTGGTCAGTTCCACAACGCTGATGCTGGTCCTTGCGATGGCCACGCTGTCGCCGAAACCCTTGGAAAGCCTGAAGCTGGTTGTGCCGGTTGCGGTGATTTCGGCCGGGGCATTCTGGATCATGTTCAGCCAAATCGCGCCCGTGCTGCAAATCCAGGTCTGGTTGTTCTGAGATGCGGCTGGGTGTCGTCATCAATCCGGTCGCGGGGCTGGGCGGGGCGGTCGGGCTGAAAGGCACCGATGGTATGGATACCGTGGCCGAAGCCCTGCGCCGTGGGGCTGTTCCGCAGGCAGGGTTGCGGGCGCGGCGCGCCTTGCAGATTCTGGCGCAGCGCTGCCCCGGTACTGTCGTACTGACGGCGCCAGGCCCATTGGGGGCGGACTGGCTGGCGAACATTTCGCTTGAAGTGACGCTGCTGCCCCAGAAGACACCACGGAAGGATAACGGGGCTGACACGCAGATCACAGTGGCCGCAATGGCGGGGCAGGTTGATCTGATCATCTTTGCGGGCGGTGACGGGACGGCGCGCGACGTGCTGGCGGCGGCTCCGGATACGGCCATGTTGGGCATTCCTTGCGGGGTCAAGATGCACTCGGGCGTGTTCGCGCTGTCCCCGGCCAATGCCGGCCATCTGATTGCTGATCTGATGCAGACCGACGCGTCCCATCCTTCTTTCACCGAGGCCGAGGTGATGGACATCGACGAAGCCGCCCTGCGCGCAGGCCACATTGCGCCGCACCTCTATGGCATGGCCCGTATCCCCGCGCGTCCGCGCCGGATGCAGGCCGCCAAGGGCCGCGCGGGCGCGCGCGACGATCAGGCCGCGTTGGCGCTGGCGGCGGCAGAACTGGCAAAACAGATGCCGCCCGACACGTTGTATATCATCGGGCCGGGAGCCAGTGCCGGGCAGGTGGTCAGCGCACTGGGGGAAATGCCCACGCTGCTGGGCGTCGACGCGGTGCAGGGGGGCAAAGTGGTCGCGCGCGACGCGCAGGCGGCTGAACTGCACGCGCTGACCACCCAGGCGCGTGCCGTGCGGCTGGTGCTGGGGGTCACGGGCCAACAGGGTTTTCTATTGGGGCGCGGCAACCAGCAAATCGATCCAGGCGTCATCCGTGCGGCAGGCGGGCGTGACGCGCTGGATATTCTGGCAACCCAGGCAAAGCTGAATGCTTTGGCGCAACCCTGTCTATGGGTCGATACCGGCTGCGCCGAGCTCGACCAGGTGCTTTCAGGCTACGTCCGGGTGCGCACCGGCGCGGGTGAAATGCAGATGATGCGCATCGCTGCGGCCTAGAGGCCGCATTCTTAACCTCAGGCAACCGATTGCGACCGATAAACACAGGAGGCTATCAGATGGCACCAAAAGACACAGGGCATCCTTGGATGGCCTTATCCGCCCCGGGCGCGATCCAGGATATGCTGGATCAGATCGGCGCATCGTCAGTGCGGGACCTGTTCGCACAGATCCCGCAAGATCACTTCCGCAAAGAACCGCTGAACCTGCCGCCGCAGCTCGCCAGCGAAATGGCGCTGAAGCGCGACCTGCTGACCAAGCTGAAAAAGAACCGAACCTGCGAGGATAATCTGAACTTCCTCGGCGCAGGGGTTTGGCAGCATCATGTCCCGGCAGTGGTCGATGAAATCGTTGGCCGCACCGAATTTGCCACCAACGTCTGGGGCTCGTACCAATCCGACCATGGGCGCAACCAGGCGTGGTTCGAATTTTCCAGCCAGTTGGGCGCATTGCTGAACCTGGATGTGGTGCAGCTGCCGGTCTATAGCTGGGGCTGCGCAATTGGCCACGCCATCCGCATGGCGCAGCGCCTGACAGGCCGGTCCAAGGTGCTGGTGCCGCAATACTCCGACCCGGAACGCCTGTCGGTGATCCGCACCTATTGCCAACCGTCCGAGATGGAGAACCATATTCAGGTGGTGCTGGTCGCCGCAGATCCCGCGACCGGGCGGCTGGACATGGACGATCTGCGCGCAAAGCTGGGGCCGGATGTGGCGGCGGTCTACTTCGAGAACCCCGCATATCTGGGTACGATCGAAGAAACGCCCGCTGACATCGCCGCGGCCGCGCGGGCCGCAGGGGCGGAAACCATCGTGGGCGTGGACCCCCTCAGCCTCGGGGTTTTGGCAGCACCAGGGGATTACGGGGCCGATATTGTGACGGGGCCGGTGCAACCGCTGGGTGTGCACATGAACTGCGGCGGCGGCGTGGGTGGCTTCATCGCCAGCCGCGATGAAGAACGCTATGTTCGCGAATACAACGGCTTTCTCGTATCTATCGCCCCAACACGGCGGGACGGTGAATTCGGCTTTGGCCTGGCCGCCGCACATCAGAACTCTTACGGGTCGCGCGAGCATGGCAAGGACTGGACCGGGAATTCCACCTATCTGTGGGCGATTGCGGGCGCAGTCTATATGGGCCTTATGGGGCCGGATGGCTTCCGCGAGATCGGTCAGTCGATCCTGTCGCGGGGCCGCTATGCGCAATCGCTGCTCGATCAGATCCCCGGCGTGCGCGTGCTGTGGCGTGACACGACTTTCAAGGAATTTGTCGTCAACTTTGACGATGCCGGCAAAACCGTCGCCGAGATCAACGACGCGCTGCGCCCGCGCGGGATTTTTGGCGGCAAGGATATCTCTGATGAACTGGCACAGGGCCAATGCGCGCTTTACTGCGTGACCGAAGTGCACAGCGCCGCTGACCTGCGCCATCTGGCCCAAAACCTGACCGAGGTGTGCAAATGACCCAACCCCGCGAAATCCAAGCCGCGCGCTGGAATGAACCCGTGATCCACCAATTGGGCCGCGCTGGCGCGCGTGGTCAGCGTTTTCCCACGCCCGAGGCTGAACTGCCCGCCGTGACCCTGCCGGGCAGCATCGCGCGCGCAGATCGCCCCGACCTGCCCGAACTGACGGAATTTGAGGTGCAGCGCCATTTCCTGCACCTCAGCCAGATGACACTGGGCATGATGGGCGTCAGTCTGTTTGGCACCTGCACGATGAAGTATAACTCCAAAACCGCCGAATACGCGGCGCAGCGCCCTGAACTGGCCGAAATCCACCCCTATCAGCACCCCGATACACTGCAAGGCGTGCTGGAAATCCTGCATGATTTCGATCTGATCCTGCGCAGCCTGTCGGGGATGGACCAGTTTGTGTTTCAGGCAGGCGGCGGGGCCGATGCCGCCTATACCATGACCGCTGTCGCACGCGCCTATTGGGCGGATCGGGGTGAGCTGGCCACGCGCACCGAAATGGTCACATCCATTCAGGCGCATCCCTGCAACCCGGCAACGGCCGCCGCCGCAGGGTTCAAGGTGGTCAACCTGCCCCTGGAAGAAAACGGCTATCCATCACTTGATGCGTTGAAAGCCGCCGTGTCCGACCGCACCGCGCTGATCATGATCAACAACCCAGATGACATGGGAATCTATAACCCTGAGATCAAGGAATGGGTGCGGGTCGCCAAAGAGGCGGGTGCGCTGATTTTCTATGACCATGCCAATTTCAACGGGGTCATGGGCAAGCTTTCGGCGCGCGAATTGGGTTTTGATGCTTGCATGTTCATGCTGCACAAAACCTTTGGCGCGCCAAAGGCGGGTGGCGGCCCCGCCGTCGGTGCCTATGGCTGCACAGAGGAACTGGCCCCCTACATGCCCGCGCCACTGATCGTCAAAACCGAAAATGGCTACCGGCTGGATGAAGATCGGCCCAAAAGCTGTGGGAAGATCCGCGAATTCTGGGGCAACGTGCCGCAGGTGGTGAAAGCCTACGCGTGGGCACGGTCCATGGGGGCCGAAGGCATCGACCTTGCGTCCGACATCTCGGTTGTGGCGAATAACTACATGGATCACCGGCTGGCGCAGATCGACGGGCTGGCGCGATCCAACCCCGACATCACCGCGCCGCGCATGGAAATGACACGCTGGTCCTTGGCCCCACTGTTCGAGGAAACCGGGGTCGGCACGATGGATTTCGCCAACCGGATGGCCGACTTTGGCATCGACCCTTGGTGGATGAGCCATGAGCCGTGGATCGTCCCCGAACCCTTCACGCCCGAGGCGGGCGAATTATGGTCGAAAGCCGATATCGACCTGTGGATCGATGTCGTAGCCAAGATCGCGCAAGAGGCGCGGGAAAACCCCGAACGGGTCAAGACCGCGCCGCATAATCAGCCCGTCGCACAGGTGAAGGGCGATGTGTTCGAGGACGCGTCGACATGGGCAATGACCTGGCGCGCTTATCAGCGCAAACACGCGGCGTCGGCCTGAAGTGGGGTGCGCCCATGCGCCCCCTATCCAATCCTGCGCACCGGCGCGCCAGTCGCACATCAAAGGGCTACCCCGCCGCCGCAACGGCACAAACGGCGGGCGCGCTTTAACCGTCAGAAAGCGCTGAAATCCCTTCCAGCGACAAGCGCGGCGGGCGGCCCAGCACCATATCTGCAACCAATCGGGCCGTCATCGGCCCTGCCGTGAACCCCATCCACGGAAACAGCGCCAGAAAGAAACCGCGATGACCAGGGGCTTCCCCAATGATCGGGCGCCAATCGGAAGTGCCGTTGACCACTGCGGTCCAGGTACGCACCGTCTGCACCCCCGCCAGCGCGGGAATGACGCGTGCCGCCGTTGCCAGATTGCCCGACAGGTTCGCCGGGTTGACGCACAGGCTACCGTCAGCGCGCGACCGCGCGGCCCATCCGCCGCCGATCAGGCAGGTGCCGTTGCCGGCCTGTTTCACGGACAACTTGCCCGCAGCGGAATAGACCAGATGCGGAATAAACGGTGTCATCGCCTGTGTCACAGTGACCTGAAGCGCAAAGCCCTGCAAATCCACAGACAGGCCCAACATCGCGGCAATATCGGCGGCGCGCGCGCCAGCGGCATTGACCACGCGCCGCGCGTGGATCGGTCCGTCCGGCGTCATCACGGTGTAGCCGCCATCGCGCGCCTGCAATCCGGTGACGGGGCTATGGGTCCGGATCACCGCACCCGCCGCCCGCGCGGCACGCGCAAGGGCGGGTGTGGCGCGCAAAGGGTTTGCCTTGCCTTCCTGCGCGCAATACCCCGCGCCAATCGCATTCGGTGCCAGATAGGGCGCGATGCGGCGCAGATCGTCGCGGCCCAGGATGTCGGTTTCAACGCCGACGGACCGCTCGATCAGGGATTTTTGTTCGATCTGGCGCATCTGGGCGTCCGTGGTCGCAACCACCAGCCCCCCGGCCAGCTTGACATCGAGATCCTCACCCAGTTCGTCCGGCAGGGCCTGCCACATGTCCAGCGACGCGCGCAGCAGGCGCAGGCTGGGCGCATAGGCGCGCGCCCAATCAGCACCCAGATTGACAAATTCGGGGTGCGGGATCTGCAAATGGATCGACCCCGCATTCGTCCCCGAAGCCTGCGTGTTGAGGTCCGAGGCTTCCAGCAACGTGACCTCCGCACCCTCGCGGGCAAGGAACCACGCACAGGCGGTGCCGGTCAGGCCCCCGCCAATCACAACGACATCTGTTTTCATTCCACCCACTCGCCGGTCAGGACAGGCCCGCTTATCAAAAGGAAAAGATCATGAAGAAGTTCAATGGCAGCTACACCGTGACCGTCACGCCCTTCACCGAAGGCGGTGCGGAAATCGACTATGCAGCGTGGCGCCGGTATCTGGACTGGCAGCTCGAAAGCGGTGTTCCCGGCATCATCATCCTGGGCACCACCGGCGAATTCCTGACTATCACGGATGAAGAACGCGGCAGTTTCGTCGAAGCAACCGTCAAGCATATCGCAGGCCGCATTCCAGTTCTGGTGGGCACCATGGACGCCTACACCCCCAACGCGGTGCGCTATTCCAAACAAGCCCTGGATCTGGGCGCAGATGGGCTGATGATCGTGCCCCCCTATTACTACACCCCCACCGAAGACGAGATTTTCAACTACTACAAAGCCATCTGCGAGGCGGTTTCGCTGCCGATCATGCTGTACAACAACCCCTTCACGTCTAACGTGGACATGAGCGCTAAACTGGTCGGCCGCCTGACCAAGAGCTTTGAGCAGATCCGCTACATCAAGGAAGCCAGCCAGCGGATCGAACGCATCCACGCCATTTTGGTTGAAAGCGACGGCCTGATGAACGTCTGGGCCGGGCAACAGGTGCTGGAAAGCTTCAAGATGGGCGCGAATGGCTATGTAAATCCTTATGGCAACTACATCCCCCGCGCATCCGTCAAGTTCGTGGAATGGGCCGAGCAAGGGCGTTGGGATGATGTCTGGGCGGTGCAGAGCATCATTCAGAAATTCGACACGATCATCACGGCAGGCCACCCGCTGTACGGGCATCAGTGCTATTCCAAGGCGCTGGCGGCAGCAGCGGGCTATCCGGTGGGCGATGTGCGTGCGCCGATCACAACATTTGAAAGCCTGGGGCAGGAAGGGCGCGACCGCGTGGCCCGCATGGTCCCATTGATGCGCGAACTGGACGACGTGGTGGACGCGATCGAGGCGCGGGGCTGACCGGCGCGCATAACTGGCAGCGCAATCGGGGGAGGGCAAGCGCCTGCCCCCGTTTTCGTGGCACGCGCCGGTTCGCAAACACCTATCCGTCTGCGCCGCGGCGATCATCGAATATAGGCCGCGCCATTGATGTCGATCGTGCTGCCCGTCAGATGCCGCGCGCGGCCCCTTGCCAGATAGACGGCAAGATCGGCAATTTCCTCAGGCGGCACCCATTCGCGCATCGGCAGGCTGGCGGTTACCGCAGCGGCACCACCCGTCACGGCGGCGCTTTCCTCGGACATGCGGGTGCGCACCACACCGGGCGAAATCACATAGGCCAAAATCCCACGATCCGCATAATTGCGCGCAACTGTCTTGGTCGCCGCCACGATCCCGGCCTTTGATGCCGCATAGGCGATAGCCGCCGGACTGGAGGTGCCCCGTGTCGTCACCCAACTGCCGATGCCGATAATCGCCCCACCCCGCCCGGCATCCAGCCAGCCACGCACGGCATGGCGCAGCAGACGCGCAGGCGCATGCAGGTTGATGGCGACGGCTTCGGTCCAGACCCGGTCCCAGTCTGCAACCTCATCCTCAATCCCGCCGGCCTGCCGCATGATGCCCGCGTTGTTGACCAGCACATCCACCGGGCCTGTGGCGCGCACCTGCGCCCAGAAATCATCGACCGCCGCCATATCGGAAAAATCGGCCTGAATCAGCGTCGCGCGGTCGCGGAATGCACCATCTAGCGCGGCCTCGGCCCCCGCGCGGTCACTGCCGTAATGCGCGATAACCCGCGCGCCCGCATCCAGCATGGCGCGCGCGGTGGCCGCACCGATCCCCTTCGACGCGCCGGTAACGACGATTGTTTTACCTGTCAGATCCATTATTTCAGCGCCTTTCTGGTAACAAAGGGTTTGCCACGCAGCGCGGGATTACACCGTGCATAGGGGGCGGGCATGGTGACCTCCTGACCCAGTTCGGCTGCGGCATGCCACGCCCAGCGTGGGTTCCACAGCGCACCGCGCGCCAGCGCAATCGCATCCGCCTGCCCGGTGCGCAAAATGGTTTCCGCCTGTATGGCCTGCGTGATCTGCCCCACGGCAATCGTGGGAATATCGGCCTCGGCGCGAATAGCCTGCGAGAATGCCACCTGATAACCCGCGCCCGGCACGATCTGCTGGCGCTGATCCAATCCGCCGCTACTCACATGGATCATGTCACAGCCCAAAGCCGCCAGTTCGCGCGACAGGATGACGGCGTCGGCAACATGCCAACCTCCCTCAATCCAGTCGGTGGCGGACAGGCGCAGGATCACCGGGCGTTCAGCCGGAAATTCGGCGCGCACGGCCTCAAAGATCTCCAGCACGAAACGCATCCGGTTCTCCAGGCTGCCGCCATAGGCATCGGTGCGCTGGTTGGTGATGGGTGACAGGAATTCGTGCAGCAGGTAGCCATGCGCCGCGTGCAGTTCGACCAGATCGAAGCCTGCGCGTGCCGCGCGACGCGTCGCTGCAACAAAATCGGCCTTGATCTGCGCCATGCCCGTCGCATCCAGCGCGGTAGGTTCCGGCCAGCCCGGCAGATACGGCACGTTTGAAGGCGCAACCGTCTGCCACGCGCCGTCAACCAGCGTACCTGCCCCGTCCCACGGTGTTGCCGTGCTGGCCTTGCGTCCCGCGTGCGACAGTTGCACCCCCATCATACTGTTGCCGACGCTGCGGGCGAAGCTGATGATCCGGGCAAATGCAGCCTCAGCCGCATCGCTATAGAGACCCGTACAACCCGGTGTAATGCGGCCTTCGGGCGACACGCCCGTCGCCTCGGCAATGATCAGGCCAAAATTGGACTGCGCGTACTGGCCCAGATGGACCAGATGCCAATCTTGGGGCACGCCGTCTTGCGCCATGTACTGGCACATGGGCGCGACGACGACCCGGTTGGACAATTCCACCTCGCGCAATCGCAGGGGGCTGAACAGGGATGCAGACATGAAGTCTCCTCATTATCTGGTTGCTTGGTGTATTTAGTGCGTTATATTAACATTTGTTCTCTAATGGAACAGGGCGAAGTAAACTCAGAGGAAATAATCACATGTCCGACTTCCGCGTAGCCGCCAGCACGTTTCCTTTTCTCTATACCCACGAGGGACTGGACGCGCTGAAGCATCTGCGTTCGCTGGGATATGATCTGTTCGAGATGATGATCTTCCCGCCCCATTGCTGGCCACGCGAATTATCCTCCAAACAGCGGCGCGCGTGCAAGTCGTGGATGGACAGCGAAGGGGCCGCGTTTTCGTCATTCTGCTATCCACTGCTGGACAATAATCCCAACGGCGTCGATGTGCTCATGCGTGACTACACGCTGGACCGCTACCGCGAGGCGATCGACCTCGCTGCAGAATGGAACTGTCCCTATGTCGTGGCGATCCCCGGCCCGGTCAACAGCCTGATCAACCCGCCTGACGAATGGATGCGCGCGTGGTTCATAGAAGGCATGCAAAAGCTGGTTGCGCACGCCAAGGGAACAAATGTACGTATTTTGCTGGAAAACGTACCGTTTGCCTTTTTGCCAACCGCCGCCGACATGAAAGAAATTATCGCCGAGATCAGCCCAGAGGTCGGCGTGAACTTTGACATCTGCAACAGCGCGTTCATCAAGGAAGATCCGGCCGAAGCGATCCGGTTGCTGGGCCCGTTGGTGGAAAATGTCCACATCTCCGACTCGGGTCCGACAGACTTCAAGCACGAGCGTCTTGGCACCGGGATCGTCGATCCTGCGCCCTGCCTCGCTGCGTTGCGGGATATCGGCTACCAGGGTGCGACCGTGCTGGAAATCATCACCGATGCCCGGGCCGATGGTGCCGATCCCGATGGCGACATCATCGCAAGCCACGACATTCTGGCGCAGCACGGCTGGCAGAAGCGGGGCTGAGCACGTCAGGCAACGCGACAGAGGAACCAAGAAGCATGGCTGAACCCAGAATTGTGATCCTGGGCGCGGGATCAATCGGCGTGGCCTTTGCTGCCGTCTTTGCCGATTGCGGCGCGCAGGTGGTCATCGCCGATCCAGACCCCAACCGGCGCGCCGATGTCGCGCGGGGGCTGGAGGTGCAGCGCAAAGCGATTGCAAGCGCAGGGTTGCTCCGGGGTGCTGCGGGCGGCGTGACGGTTGTCGATCAGGCCGACACGGCAGTCGCGCAGGCAGATCTGGTTTTGGAGGCTGGCCCCGAAGACCTGACCACCAAACAACAGATATTCGCGCGCCTGCTGGACCTGTCGGGGCCACAAACGGTTCTGGCGACGGCCAGCAGCGCAATCACCATATCGCGCATTCTGCCTGACCCCGCACAGCAGGCGCGGGCATTGGTGGCGCATCCCGTCAACCCGCCGTCAGTTTTGCGGCTGATCGAACTGGCCCCGGCGCCGGGTACGCTGGCCCAGACAGTGACGCGTGCCGCCAACCTGTTCGCGCGCACCGGCTTTACCGCCGTGACGCTGGGCCATGAAATCGACGGCTTCATCCTGAACCGGCTGCAAGGCGCGGTCCTGCGCGAAGCCTATCGCCTTGTGGCCGAAGGTGTCGCAGATGCAGAAGGGATCGACACCGTGATGCGGCTGGGACTTGGCCCACGCTGGGCACTGTCCGGTCCATTTGAAACCGCCGAGTTGAACACCCCTGGCGGGATCCGCGCGCATGCGGCGCGTATGGGCCCGGCTTATCGCGCAATGGGCGAAGCCCGTGGCGAGGTGGATTGCACATGGTCCGACACGCTGGTGGGCGATGTAGATCATCAGCGCCGCAGGGTGATTGCGCTGGATGACCTGCCGGACCGCGCCCGCTGGCGCGCCGGTGCGGTGGCGCGGCTTGTTGCACTGCGCGATGAACTGACACAAAAGACAGGTCAGACCGGCTCTGAACACAACCTTGCATCCCCCACCTCGGCAGCGCCGGCGGACAGGTCCACCACGATCCCATGACACCCCCAACCGATCTGCACCCGAAGGATTCCATGACCGCACCGGTTTCGCCCCCGCCCGCTTCTGTCGGCTTCAGCTTTGATGGCCGGGCATTACACGCCCGTGAGGGCGTCAGCATTGCTTCGGCGCTGACCGAGGCCGGTATCCGCGCCCTGCGGCTGACGCCCACAGGCGCGCCGCGCGGCATGTTCTGTGGCATGGGAGTGTGCCAGGAATGTCTTGTCGTGGTGAATGGCCAACCCAGCCAGCGCGCCTGCATGACACCGTTGACCGACGGGATGGAAATCACCACGCAACCCGCCCTTTCGCCCGTCACCTTACCGCTTGAAACGACAACCACCCCGGCAGCACAGGCCCGCCACCTGACGCCAGATGTCCTGATCATAGGCGGCGGCGCGGGTGGCCTATCCGCAGCGACTGCCGCGGCGCGCGCAGGCGCGAGTGTGATCCTGCTGGATGAACGCAAGATCGCCGGGGGCCAGTATTTCAAACAATCCATCGCCGGG
This sequence comes from Roseicitreum antarcticum, assembly GCF_014681765.1. GTDB lineage: Bacteria > Pseudomonadota > Alphaproteobacteria > Rhodobacterales > Rhodobacteraceae > Roseicitreum > Roseicitreum antarcticum. Next base: position 227,096 of record NZ_CP061502.1, on the reverse strand, counting down.
CTTTCCCCCATGGATGGCCAACAGGCGCAGGGGCAGGTGCTGCTGACCGACGCGCACGCCGCAGGGGTCGAGGTCATATCGCAGGCAGAAATCTGGGGCGCATTCGACGGCCCCCTGATTATCGCACAGCATAACGACAGCGCCTTGGTAATCCGCCCACAGCAACTGATTGTCGCCACCGGCGCGTATGAACGGCCCGTCATGGTGCCCGGCTGGACACTGCCCGGCGTGATGACCACAGGTGCCGCGCAAACCCTTTGGCGCAGCTACCGCGCACTGGCGGGCAAGCGTGTGGCACTGTTCGGATCTGGGCCCCTGAACCTGCAGGTTGCCAGTGAACTGGCGCAGGGCGGGGCAAAGGTGATCATGGTCGGTGAAAGCGCGGCAGCCCCATGGACGCGCCCTCTGGCCGCCCTGCGCATGGCACTGCGTGGCCCCGCCCTGGCCGCCAAAGGCGGGGCGATAATGGCGCGTTTGCGCCGTCACGCTGTGCCGGTGCGCTTTGGCACCAACCTGCGGCGCATCGATCAGGACGCCGATGGCGCGCTGACGGTGCATTATGAAACAGGCGGATCGGGCAAAACCATCACGGTAGACGCGCTGTGCATGAATGCCGGGTTTGATCCGCAAAACGAAATCGCGCGGCTGTTGGGCGCAGCGATGCACTATGACTCTGCCTTTGGTCAGTTGCGCACCCTGCGCGACGCGCGGATGGGCACGAATGTTCCGGGGTTGCGCGTTGTGGGCGATTGCGCGGGGCTGGGTGGCGCGCCTGCGGCCATGGTCGAAGGCCAGATCGCCGGGCGCGCGGCCGCCGCTGAATGCGGTCACGGCTGCGACCACGACCTGTTTCTGGCCGAACGCGAACTGGCCCGGCACCGGCGGTTTCAACAGGCACTTTGGCAGCTCTATACCCCCCTGCCCGCCCTGCCGGTCGACCCGGAAACCGTGATCTGCCGGTGCGAAAACATCACTCTGGCACAGATACAGACAGGCATGGCCGATGCCGCGCATATTGGCACGATGAAACGGGCAACCCGCGCGGGTATGGGCCGCTGTCAGGGGCGCTATTGCAGCCCGGTTGCCGTGCGGCTGATGGCGCAGGCCACTGGCACCACGCCCGATGACAACAGTTTCTTTGCCCCGCGCGTACCGATCAAACCTGTCAGCATCGGTGCGATCATGGCCGCAGAAAGCGTGTTTGATGATACGCTGTGACCTGTTGATCGTTGGCGGCGGGATCGTCGGCACCTGTGCCGCACTGCACGCCGCCGAAAGCGGCGCAGTTGTGCATCTGGTCGATGGCGGTACAAACGCCGGATCAGATGCAAATGCGGGCAGCCTGCATGTGCAATTGCAAAGCCGTTTCATCCGTCTGTTCCCCGAGAAAGCCCCGAATGTCGAAGCCTCCCTGCCGCTGTATCTACAGGCGGTCACGCTTTGGGATCTGTTAGAGGCGCGGTTTGGCCCATTTCAGATGGTCCGCGACGGCGGGTTGATGCTGGCCGAGACCGCCGAGCAGTTGCGCTTTTTGGAAACCAAGGCCGGGCGCGAGGCACGCCATGGCCTGAACGTCGAAATTCTGGATCGGCCCGCGCTGGACCGTCTGGCACCGTGGCTTGGCCCGCAGATCCTCGGCGCGGAACTCTGCCGCGATGAGGGAAAGCTGAACCCGCTGCACGCCAACATCCGCCTGAAAGCCGCCGCGCGCGCCGCCGGTGTGATGTTTTACACCGACACGGTGACCACGTTAACCCCGGATGGAACAGGTATGTTGGCTACCGGCTCGGCGCATGGGGCCACGTGGCGGGCCGAACAGGTGATCGTGGCAAATGGCTGGGGCGCGGGGGCGTTGTGCGGGCCACTGGGCCTGAGCGTCCCTGTGCAGGCCGAAGCCTTGCATATGAACATCACCGAAGACGGCGACAGCGATATCCGCCACCTGATCCAGCATGCCGAACGCTCGATCACGCTGAAGCAGTTGAAGACCGGGCAGATCGTCATTGGGGGCGGTTGGCCCGCCCACGGGCGCGGTGCGCAGGTGCCGCAGGTCGTCGCTCAGTCGCTCTTGGGCAATGTCGCGCTGGCGGGGCGGCTGGTTCCGGCAATCGCAGGCCTGCGGGTGCTGCGTAGTTGGGCAGGAATCAATACCACCGCCGATGGGCGCACCATTCTGGGCCGCCTGCCCGATTGCCCGCGTGTGATCGTCGCGGTGCCGGGCGACGCGGGCTATACGCTGGGGCCGCTGGTAGGGCATGCCGCGGCTGCACTAAGCGCAGGGTCCTTACCAAACGTACAGTTTAACGGCTGTGGCCCGGAACGGTTCGCCGCCTGATTATGGCGATTTTCAGCGCTTCAATGCCTGTGAAATATTGGCGGCAGTTTCCAAAAGGCGTGGCAGGACAGTTTCGACAATCTCATCCACCGACATCCGCACCGTTGGAACGCCTACGTTGATTGCGCCGACCAGTACACCCTGCGAACTGCGCAGCGGCACGGCAATCGAGGCCAACCCGATCTCCAACTCTTCATCGACCAGGTTCCAACCCTTTTCGCGGGTTTCCTCCAAAATAGCGCGCAATTTGTGCCGGTCGGTGACAGTGTGGGGCGTCATCGGCGTCAGGGGAATGTTTTGCAATATCCCGGGCCACATCTCTTCGGGCTGGGCGGCCAGCAAAACCCGCCCGGTGGCGGTGCAATGCGCCGGGAACCGTGCGCCGACCGTGATACCCACACTGATGACCCGGTGATACTGCGCGCCAGACACATAGACGACATCGAATTTATCCAGCACCGCAGCTGACACCGACTCGCGGATTTCATCGGACAGATGGTCGATGAACGGACGCGCGATATCCCATGCCCCTTTGGATGACAGCACCGAAAAGCCCAGTTCCAGCACTTGCGGCGTCAGGTCAAACAGCTTGCCGTCGGCCACGGCATACCCTTCATGAACCAACGTCAACAGGATGCGGCGCGCGCCTGCGCGGGTATTGCCGGTTTCGGCTGCGACTTCGGTCAGGCTCATCTTGCGGCGTGTCCGGTTGAACGCTCGCAACACATCCAGCCCCCGAACCAGTGAGCTGACATAATCGCGCGGGTTCAGCCCGCCATCCTCATCCGGCGAATCGGCCGAGGCCGTCATCAATCCTGTGCGCGCAGGATTGCGTTCAGTACGGACTTTGAGCTTCTCCGAGTCGTCAGACATGCGCGATCTCTCTTTTTTGCCTAAATCATTAAAAAATAACGCTGTGGCAAGCTGCCTCAACACTGGGAATTGCAATTTACACTTGAAAGAGCAAGAAAAACTTGGCTAACTGTCGAACATAAGTTCGCTATACGCACATATGCTTTGCAACACTCAGGGGGAAAAATATGACAAGATCACATCTGACGCGCCGGGCCACACTGCAAGCACTAATGGCCGGGGCAGCAGTCAGCGCCATGCCGCGCGGGGCTTTCGCCCAGACCACCAACCTGCGCTGGTGGTCGCCACAAGGCTCGCCCGAGCAAGTGGCCGCCTATGCCTATCAGATCGAAGCCTTCCACGCGCTGCACCCCGAAATCCGTGTCACTTTCGAAATGACCTCCGACGAAGGCTATGCGCCACAATTGGCCGCCGCGTTTTCTTCCGGACAGGTTCCGGATATCGTCACGCACCTTCCCTCATTCGCGGTGCAAAGCTACTACGCCAACGGGCTGATCGAACCCTTTGACGATGTGATCGCTGCAATCGGCGCGGATGATTTCTATCCCGGTGCAAATGATGTGTTCCGCGCCGCAGACGGACAGTATTGCGGCACCGGCATCGGTAACTCAGCCGCGAACATGATGTGGCTGCGCCGCGACCTGATGGAACAGGCCAATATCGACAAGATCCCCGAGACATGGGACGAATTGAGCGCCGCCTGCTCCGCCATGCAGACGCGTGGCACGTATGGCGCACCGTTGCCTTACGGGCGCAACACCATGACTTCGTTGATTTTCACGGGCTTTATCCATGGTGCGGGCGGGCATGTCTTCACCCCCGATCTGGAAGTTGATATCGACAACGAGGGCACCCGCAACGCGCTGGAATTCTACCGCGAGATGCGCGAATTCTGCCCCCCCGGCGCGACCAACTATAGCTGGGGTGAGTCACTTACCGCATTCATCTCCGGCGCGTCAGCCACGGGTATCTACACGGGCCGCGTTCTGGTGAACGCCGTGCTGCAAAACCCGGCCATCGCCGAACATATCACTTGCGCCACCTATCCCCGGATGAGCACCGATATCGCCCCCTGGACCTTCAACGACTTTCCCAGCGTGTTCATCCCGGCACAATCGCAAAACAAGGAAGCCGCGAAACTGTTCGCTGCGTTCCTGTTCGATCCGGAAGGCTACATCCGTCAGCTGCACGCGGCACCTGGCCATGTACTGCCCGTGCTGCAATCAGTCAGCGCCGATGCGCGGTACCAGGACAACGACATCATCCGCACCTACAGCGATGAAGTCGAATTGATGGCACAGGCGGCGGCTGGCGGCTTCAACCTGGGCTATGAAAGCGCCGAGCATCAGTCAAATGACCGCGCAGGCGAGGTTATCAATGCCGGGCCAATCGCCGATCTGGTCCAGCGCGTCGTGTTGAACGGGGACAATGTTGACGAGGCATTGTCGGACACCTCACGCGCAATTGCGGAAATCGTATCAGGTTGATACCCGCTTCGGGGGGCTTCCGGATCAGGCTGGCCCCCCGGCCTTTGACTAAAGGAATACCATGCCACGCCCCAATACCGCCACGCCGCTGGAGCGTCGCTATGCGATGCTCGGCGTTTTTCTGATCGCGCCCACCGTTCTGGTGTTCTGTGCGGTGATCGTCTATCCGCTGTTCTCGGCGATCTATCTGTCGCTGTTCCAGATTTTTACCCCCACGTTGCAGGGGTCGTTTGTCGGGCTGGAGAATTATCAACGGCTGTTGCAACGCCCCGAATTCTGGACATCGTTGCGCAACACCCTGATCTGGACCGTGGGCACATTGACCCTGCAGATCATCTGCGGCGTGGGGATGGCGCTGGTGCTGCATCAGAATATCTGGTTCCGCAGCATTGCGCGCAGCCTGATCCTGTTCCCCTATTTCGTATCGACCGTGGTCGCGGTGCTGGTGTGGCGCTGGCTGTTCAACGATCTGTACGGCATCTTGAACCATCTGATGATGTCGATGGGGCTGATTGACTGGCCGATCGACTTTCTGGGCAGTTCCCCCAATGCGATGATCTCGGTCATTCTGGTGGGCGCGTGGAAGTATTTCCCGTTTGTCGTGATTGCCGTTCTGGCGCGGCTGCAAACCATCCCCGAACCTTTGTATGAGGCCGCAAAGATCGACGGGGCCGGACCCATAGCGCGGTTTTTCGACGTGACCCTGCCGCAGCTGCGCGAGGTTCTGGTGGTCATCATCCTGTTGCGCGCGATCTGGGATTTCAAGGAATTCGACCTGATTTTCCTGCTGACCGGGGGCGGGCCGCTGATCTCGACGCAGACGCTGCCGCTGCTGGTCTACAAAGAAGCCTTTGCACTCAACCAGATGGGCATGGCGTCGGCCTATGCCGTGGTGATGATGGCGATCATGCTGGTGTTCATGGTTGTTTACGTGCTGAAAACCCGCAACAAGGACTGAACCAGATGACACGTCGTATCCTGTTCAACCTCTTTGCATGGTCAATCGTTCTGGCGGTGGCGTTTCCGCTGTTCTGGATGGTTGTGACATCCATCAAACCGCAAATCGAGTTGTTCCGCCGCCCACCAACCATCCTGCCCGAAACAGTGACATTCGATCACTATCTGCGCTTGCTGCGGGAAACCAACTTCCTGATCTACTTCCGCAACTCGGTCGTGTTGTCGGTGGCCACCACGGTGACTGTCGTCAGCATTGCCACGCTCGGGGCATATTCGCTGGTGCGGTTTCGGTATCGCGGGCGCGAAAGTCTCGCATTCCTGGTGCTGTTCACCTACCTGCTGCCGTCCGTCGTGCTGATCATCCCGTTGTATCTGATGCTGGTCAATATGGGGCTGTCGAACAGCATTTTCAGCCTGGTGATCGCGTACACCACGTTCGCCCTGCCCTATGCATTGTGGCTGCTGCGGTCCTTCATGGCGGGCATCCCCGAGGATCTGGAATCCGCTGCGCTGGTGGATGGCGCAAGCCGGATGGAGGCGTTTCGCGACATCATTCTGCCGCAACTGCTGCCGGGCATCATCTCGACCGCACTGTTCACCTTCATCTTGTCGTGGAACGAATACCTGTTCGCGCTGGTCTTGATCAACTCGGACAATGCGCGGCCCCTGACCACAGGCGTGATGAACATGCTGGTCTCGTCGTTCAACATCGAATGGTCGCTGCTGATGGCCGCCTCGGTGATGATGAGCGTGCCGCTGATCATCGTTTTCGCCTTCCTGCAAAGCTATCTGACCCGCGGCTTCGGTGCCGGCGGCGTGAAAGGGTAATCATGGCTGACGTCGTGTTCTCAAATGTGCAAAAATCATTCGGGACGTTCACTGCGGTGCGCGATCTGGATCTGACCATCAAATCAGGGGAGTTCGTGTCTCTTTTGGGCCCATCGGGCTGCGGCAAGACGACAACTCTGCGCATGCTGGCCGGTCTGGAATTTCCGTCTGGCGGCGAGATCCGGATTGACGGGAAGGTGGTCAATGACACGCCCCCCGGCAAGCGAGACATCGCCATGGTATTTCAGTCCTACGCGCTGTACCCGCATATGACGGTCGGCAAGAACATCGCCTATCCGCTGAAAAAGCGCCGCGTTCCTACCGCCGAACGCGATCAGATGGTGGCCAAGGTGGCCGACATGTTGCAGCTGACGCCGCTACTGGCCCGCAAGCCGGGGCAATTGTCTGGTGGACAACAACAGCGGGTGGCCCTTGGGCGGGCGTTGGTGCGCGATCCAAAGGTATTCTTGCTGGATGAGCCTTTGTCCAACCTCGATGCAAAGCTGCGCGGCTACATGCGCGCCGAACTGGTCGAACTCCATGCGCGGCTGGGCCGGACAATGGTCTATGTCACCCACGATCAGTTGGAAGCGATGACCATGTCGGACCGCATCGCCATCATGCTCAACGGTGATCTGCAACAATTCGCACCCCCCCAACAAGTTTATCGCGCACCGGCCAACCGCTTTGTTGCGGGCTTTATCGGCACCCCGTCGATGAACCTTGTGGACGGCGAGCTGTCCCGCGTGGGCGACGGCTGGCGCCTGCGCACCGATACGCTGGATCTGCCCGTTGGCCCGTTGATCGATCAGGCGCAGCCCGGCCCCGCGTGCATGGGTATCCGCCCCGAAGGGCTGACCATCGGCACCGGCGACAACACCGCCGAGGTGCTGCTGGTCGAAGAAACCGGGCATGAGAATATCGTGACCCTGCGGCTGGGCACCTCGACCCGGCTGACAGCGCGCACACCCGCCGACCAGATCCTGCGCATGGGCACGCGGGTCCCGTTCAGCATCGACACCTCGGCGCTGCATGTGTTTGGTCCGGGCGAAACCGGGCCGCGGCTGAATGTGCCGGTGCCATTCGAACCAGCAGAAACTCCGACCACCCCCCACTTGGTCGGCGCGCCACTCTAAGGCGCACCAACACCACCCGCCGGGATCCAACCGGCCCCGCGCCGCGCGCGGCCAAAGCGCCCCCCGCGCGGTACGCAACTCAGGAGAGACGAGAAAGTGAACCGTAACAATATCTCTTGGTCGGGGCCGATGCCCGCGATCACCACGCCCTTCCGGGCGGATGGCACGCTGGATGCGGACAGCTACACTGCCAATATCGACCGGCTGATGGACGCCGGTGCAACCGGCATGGTCGCGGCAGGCTGCACCGGCGAGTTCTGGGCGATGGATCTTTCCGAACGCGCGCATCTGGCCGATCTGACTGTGAAGGCACTGCGCGGGCGCGGCCCTGCGATCATCGGCACTGGTGCCATTCGCGCCGAAGAGGTGATTGACCAGATCCACGCCGCGCGCGAGGCTGGTGCCGACGGTGTGCTGGTCATGCCGCCCTATTTCGCCCATCTGACCGAAGCCGAGATCATCGGGCATTACGCCCGGGTCGACGCGGCCGCAGCGGGCATGCCCATCATCGTCTACAACATTCCCGGAAACGCCGGAAACGCGATCACGCCCGCCATTGCTGATACGCTGGTCGATCTGGATCATATCGTCGCGATCAAGGAAAGCTCCAGCGATTGGCGGAATTTCCATGAAACCCTGCTGCGGGTCCGGGACCGCGCGCGCGTGTTCTGCGGCCCTTCCTCAGTCTTCGGGGTGGCTGCGGTGCTGGCGGGCGCGGACGGGCTGATTGATTGCTTCCCCAATGTCTGGGCGCCAGGCTGTATGGATCTGTGGCACGCAACCCGCGCCGGGCGACTGGATGAGGCACTGGCCCTGCAACGCACCGGGCTGGCGCTGACCGAATTGTTTACCACCGACGGACGCACGCTCTATCCCGCGACCAAGGCTGCGATGAACCTGATGGGGCTGCCCGGCGGCGACTATCCGCGTCCGCCATTGCTGCCGCTGGAAGGCGCGGCTTTGGCCGGACTGGCCGACGGTCTGCGGAAAATTCTTGGCGCAGATGTCATCACAACACCTATGAAGGAGCTGCATCATGCATCTGGGACTTGAGGGTCGCACCGCTATCGTGACTGCTGCCAGCCGTGGGCTGGGCCGCGCTGTTGCGGTATCGCTTGCGCGCGAAGGCGTATCACTCGTCATCAACGCGCGTGGAGCGGACGCGCTGAATGAGACCGCGCAGGCACTGCGCGATGATTTTGGCGCGACCGTCACCGCCGTCGCCGCTGATTTCAACACCACTGAAGGGCGCGCGGCCATCCTGGACGCGGCGGGGGGGCGCGCCGATATCCTTGTGAACAACCCCGGCCGCCGCCAGGTGCCCACGCCCTATGCACAGATCAAGCCCGAAGACTGGCGCAGCTGGCTGGAAGACCACTTTCTGTCTTCGATCGAGATGATTCAGGCCGTCGCCCCCGGCATGCAGGAACGCCGCTTTGGCCGGATCGTCAACATGTCGGTCAGCTTCATCAAGTTCCCGCAGGTGGGTTTCGCCCACAGCCACGCCGCACGCCTGGCGCTGTCCGGTGCCACCGCGGCAATGGTGCGCGAACTGATCCCCCATAACGTGACGATCAACACCGTCTGCCCTGGCCTCTTCGACACCGACGCGCTGCACACCAACCTGCACGGCCATGCCGAACGCGGCAACACCACATATGAGGCTATCGTGGCCGACAGGGTGAAATCCTGCCCGGCCGGCCGGTTTGCCGACCCGTCCGAATGCGGCGATCTGGTCGCTTACCTGTGCAGCGCGCAGGCGGGCTTCATGTCTGGCCAGAACATCGTCAACGACGGCGGCGTCCATCAGGGGCTATTCTGATGCGCGTGGCCATGGTCAGCGGCGCGGGCCGGGGCTTGGGCCGCGCCATCGCTGAACATCTGGGCCAACAGGGCTGGGCGTTGTCGCTCGGCGTACGCGACCTGTCTCAGGTCGCCGACATGACCAGCGAGACCACCATGGCCACCCGGTTTGACGCTCAATGCGCCCCCGACGCGCAGGCCTGGGTGGATGCCACAATTGCACGCTTTGGCCGCGTGGATGCGTTGGTGAACAATGCAGGCATCCTGCGCTTCGTCGATTTCGAACAAGGCACGGATGCCGATTGCGAACAGGATCTGGATGATCTCTGGGCCGTGAATGTCAAAGCCCCCTTTCGCCTGATCCGCGCCGCCCTGCCCCATCTGAAAGCCAGCGGTGCGGGGCGCGTGGTCAACATCGCCTCCACCGATTCAAAGCGGTATCGCGGTGGCACATCGGTCGGCTATGTCATGGTCAAACACGCGCTGCACGCCATGACACAAGCCGTTCGGTTTGCAGGCTGGGATGAAGGTGTGCGCGGAACTGCCATCTGTCCCGGCGCGATTGATACCGACCTGCTCGCTGGTCTGCCCGGCGTCACCCCAAAAGCCGACCGCCTGACACCGCAGACCGTGGCGCAGATGGTGGGCTTTGTGCTGTCGATGCCCAACCAGGCCAGTATCCCCGAATTCATAGCAAATACCCGACTGGAGAGCGGACTATGACCCTTCAATCCCCGATCAATGACGAACTGGCGGCATGGGACCGCGATTGCCTGCTACACCCGACCACCCACACCGCCCAGCATGCGCGCGGCGATGTGCCGGGCCGGATCATCACCGGCGGTGAGGGCTGCACCATCATCGACCGCGACGGGAATCGCTTTCTGGACGGCTTCGCGGCGCTCTATTGTGTGAACGCGGGCTATGGCCGGTCCGAAATCGCCGATGCGATGAACGAACAGGCGCAGAAACTGGCGTTCTTTCATGCCTTTGCCGGTCACGGCAATGAACCAGCCATCAAGCTGGCCCGCATGATCATGGACCGCGCGCCCGACCACATGGCGCGGGTCTATTTCGGGCTGTCAGGTTCGGATGCGAATGAGACCAATGTCAAACTGATCTGGCAATACAACAACCTGCTGGGCCGTCCTGAAAAGCGCAAGATCATCAGCCGCTGGCGCGCCTATCACGGGTCAGGGCTGGTATCCGGGTCGCTGACCGGGCTCGCTGCCTATCATGCGCGGTTCAACCTGCCGCTGGACGGGTTCTTGCACACCCATACGCCCCACTACCTGCGCCGCCCCGACACCGACATGACCGAGGCTGATTTCACCAATTTCCTGATCACCGAATTGGAAGCGATGATCGAGGCCGAAGGCCCCGATACAATCGCGGCCTTTATTGGGGAGCCGATCATGGGCACCGGCGGCATCCTGCCCCCGCCCGCAGGGTATTGGGAACGCGTGCAGCAAGTGCTGGCACGCCACGACATCGCCCTTATCGCGGATGAGGTTGTGACCGGGTTTGGGCGGCTAGGCTCCATGTTCGGCTCCGATCACTACGGGATGAAGCCTGACTTCATGACCATCGCCAAAGGGCTGACATCCGCCTATGCGCCGCTGTCAGGCTCCATCATCTCGCAGCGCATTTTCGACGTACTGGCCGATGGCACAGATCAATTCGGCGCATTGGCGCATGGCTGGACCTATTCGGCCCACCCTGTCAGCTCGGCGGCAGGTGTGGCGACGCTGGCGCTGGTGGATTCTATGGGGCTCGTGGAAAACGCCGCGCATACGGGACCGAAATTGCTCGCAGCACTGCGCGATGCGGCGGGCGATCACCCGAATGTCGGCGAAATCCGTGGCGAGGGACTGCTGGCCGCCGTCGAATTCATGGAAAACCCGGCCGAGCGGCAATTCTACGACAAACCTATGGCGGTCAGCAGCGCAATTTCCGCGGCGATGCTGCGCCACGGCGTCATCGCCCGCCCAATGCCGGAAGGCAACATCATCGGCTTTGCGCCCCCGCTCTGCATCACCGAGGATGAGATCAACCAACTGGCTCACGCCCTTCACCTGGCCATTGCCGAGGTCTTGCCGCGATGAACCGCGAACAGCCATGGGAAATGCCGGAATCCGAATGGCGCCCCATCGTCGAACATGTCCGTGCAGGCCGCGCGTTGCGCCCCACCCGTTGGCCGGACGGGGCACGTTGTGCCCTGGCACTGTCGTTCGACGCGGATCACGAAACCTTTGAACTGGGCGCGGGGCGGTCCACCGTGGGGCGGCTGTCATGGGGGGAATATGGCCGCCGCCGTGGCGTACCCCGCGTGCTGGACGCGCTGGCGCGGCACAACGCGCCCGCGACCTTCTTTGTACCCGCTGTCGCCGCCCTGATCGACCCTGCCGCGATGGAACCGATTGTTGCGGGCGGCCACGAAATCGGGGTGCATGGCTGGATCCATGAGAATACGTCAAAACTGGACCGCGCAACCGAAAGCCGCCTGATGGCGCAGGCCGCCGATACGCTGGAAAAGCTGACGGGCACGCGCCCCAAAGGCCACCGCGCCGCGCATTGGGACCTCAGCGCGCATACCATCGAACTGGTCCGCGATTTGGGCTTCAGCTACGATTCCAGCCTGATGGCCGATGATGAATGCTATGAATTGCTTTGTGACGGGCAACCCAGCGGTGTCGTCGAAATACCCGTCGAATGGTCGCGCGACGATGCCGCCTATTTGCTTTTCAACCGCGACCCCGCGACACGGCCATGGACCGACCCGGCCGTGGTACATGACATTTTCCGCCGTGAATTCGACGCCGCCCGCGCCGAGCGCGGGCTGTGCCAGTTGGTATTTCATCCCTTCGTGATCGGTTATCGGTCACGCATCTGGCTTCTGGACGCGCTTTTGGATCATGCCCGTGCCTGTGGTGATGTGTGGATCTGCACCCATGCCGACCTCGCCGACTGGGTCCTGAGCCAAGGCTGAGGCCGGCTGCCGCCATCGCACACTGACTTCAAGGATTTGTCGCGCTGCGCCCAGCAAGCGTCGGAATCTCGCACATGCGTGCGGCATCCGTCTTTCAGCTCGGCAATTTTCTGATTTCAACTCAAAACTAAGTGTGGACAGGCGCCAAAAGAAGTGCAACCTTTCTATTAAGAAAACAAAAGTGCGTAAATCGCACAATCGCTTTGGCAAGCCATCTGGCGCGCCCACACCCTTTCACCACAACACGGAGGACCAGCAGTGAAACGAATAGGCTTGGCCGCAATCGTGGCAGCATCCGTGCTGACCGCGCCTGCCTTTGCGCAGGACGTTCTGACCATCGGCGTCAGATCTGAGGCGGTGTCCATGGACCCGCACTGGACGCAGCTTTCCGCAGACCTGCAGGTGCAGGAACATATCTTCGAAAAGCTGGTCAACCTGGACACCTCGTCCCAGACTGAACCCGGTCTGGCAGTGTCATGGGAAGCCATTGATGATGAAACATGGGAATTCCGGCTGCGGCAGGGCGTTACCTGGCACGACGGCACCCCGTTCACCGCCGATGACGTGATCTATACCTTTGACCGGCTGCGCGGCGGCATTTCCGGCGCGCCGGCCAGCCCGGCGTTCCAGTTGGACAAAGGCTCGAAGACCTGGGAAATGGTGGATGACCACACGCTCCTGGTCCGCACCGAAGGGCCGTATCCGAACGTGCCCGAAGATTTGGCGATGCTGCCCATCATGGCGCGTCACGCCGCAGAAGGCCGCGAATTCTCGGTCGATTTCAACTCGGGTCTGGCGGCCATCGGCACCGGCCCTTTCATGTTTGAAGAATTCAGCCCTGGTAACCGCGTCAGCTTGACCGCCAATCCAAACTGGTGGGGCGGCGATCCCGGCTGGGATCGCGTGGTATTCCGCCCGGTCAGTCAGGACAGCGCGCGTCTGGCCGCATTGTTGAATGGCGATGTCGATATCATCGACTACCCGCCGACCGTCGATCTGCCGCGCATTGAATCGGACGCCAACTTCACACTCAGCACCACACCTTCCGACCGGCTGATCTATATGATGCCCGCCTACCGGCATGTTGAAGAATTCGTCCGCGACAACGACGGCAATGTAATGACGCCGAACCCGCTGCGCGACTGGCGCGTGCGCAAGGCCCTGAGCCTGTCGATCGACCGCGACGCCATCCGCGACCGGATCATGGGGGGCGCTGCCGAACCCACCCGCAACATCGTGCCGCCGGGCTTTTTCGGCCATGTCGACGCGCTGGAAGCCGATGCCTACGACCCCGATCAGGCGCGCGAATTGCTGGAATTGGCAGGCTATGCCGACGGGTTCCAGATGACGGTCCACGGCCCCAATGACCGCTACATCAACGACGCCCGCATTCTGGAGGCCATCGCGCAAATGTGGTCGCGCATCGGGATCCAGACCGAAGTTGACACCATGCCGCGCAACATCTTCTTTTCCGACCTGATCCGCGGCGGTGCAGATACCTTCCCCGGGTTTGACAGCCCTAAATTCTCTATGTCCCTGACGGGCTGGGGCACGGTTGCGGGCGATGCCACCTATACGGTGTCGGGCGTGTTGGAAAGCTATAACGCTGCCACGGGTGGCGGTAATGGCAACTTTGGCCGCTATGCGAACCCGGCGGTTGATGCCCTGTCGATCCGCGCAAAACAGACCATTGACCGTGACGCACGGTTGGCACTGCTGACCGAAGCCACGACCATCGGCATGGATGATTACGCCTTCATCCCGCTGCACTTTCAGGTGAACGTCTGGGCCATGCGCAGCGGCCTGGAACACGAAGCCCGCACCAACGAGCGTACGCTGGCGTGGGAAATCACCCGCACCGACGACTAAGCGCACCACCACACCAAACGGGGGAAGCGCTCGGCGGCTTCCCCCGTCCCCCTGACCGACCTGTAGACCGATCACACCTTTGAGTTTTCGCAGCCGCGTCCGGGCCACCTGCCCAAACGCCCTGCCCGCAGCTTTGCGCCGCCCTGCCACAACCAAGGAAATCCGATGCTGGAATTCATCATCAGGCGCTGCTTACAGGCCGTATTGGTGTTGTTTGTCATGACGCTGCTGGTGTTCTTCGGGGTCAATGTCATCGGGAACCCAGTCTACATCTTTGCGTCCTCCGAATGCACGCAGGCCTGCCTGAACGCGATCAGCGCCGATCTGGGGCTGGATCAACCGATCTGGGAACAATACCGCCGCTTTCTGGTCGGGCTGGTTCAGGGTGATCTGGGGCGGTCGTTCACCTACGGCATTCCAGCCATGACGCTGATCTGGGAACGTTTTCCTGCAACGCTCGAACTGGCACTGGCCGCGCTGATCATTGCCCTCGGCGTGGGGCTGCCACTGGGCGTCTTCGCCGGTCTGCGCCCGAGAAGCCTGTTTTCCAAAGCCATCATGGGGTTTTCGATGCTCAGTTTTTCGGTCCCGGTCTTCTGGATCGGGCTGATCATGATCCTGGTCTTTTCCGTCAATCTGGGCTGGCTGCCAGCCATCGGGCGCGCGCAACCCGTCAACCTGTTGGGGCTCCCGGTGACCTTCCTGACATTGGACGGGCTGCGCCATCTTGCCATGCCCGCCTTTACCCTGTCGCTGGTCATGCTGGCGATTGTCATCCGTCTGACGCGCGCAGGCATGTCCGAGGTGCTTCACGCCGATTACATCAAATTTGCCCGAGCCAATGGCATCCGCGAAAGTCGGGTGATCGGGGTGCATGTCATGAAGAACATCATGATCCCCATCGTGACCGTTCTGGGCATGGAGTTCGGCGGGGTGATCGCCTTTGCCGTTGTCACCGAGAGCATCTTTTCGTGGCCCGGTGTCGGCAAGATGCTGATTGACGCGATCGCTGTCCTCGACCGGCCGCTGATCGTGGCCTATCTGGTGTTTGTCGTCGTCATGTTCGTCGCGCTGAACCTGTTGGTCGATATCGTCTATTCCCTGCTGGACCCGCGCATCCGCGTGGGCGGGGGGGCACGATGACCGCTTCGGCGCAAAAACCCAGTAGACGCCGGGCGTTCCTGCGTGCGTTCATGTCGGTACCCAGCGCAAAGATCGCCCTTGCGATCTTCCTGGCCCTGTCGGGTGCGGCCATACTTGCGCCGTGGATTGCACCGCAAAACCCCTACGATCTGGCGACAATCAGCATCATGGACAACCTCCTGGCCCCCGGCACCGAAAGCTGGGAGGGGTATACACACTGGCTCGGCACCGACGGACAGGGCCGCGACATGCTGTCGGCCATGCTATACGGCACGCGGATATCGCTGCTTGTCGGGCTGGCATCGGGACTGATCGCGCTGACCTTCGGCACGCTGATCGGCTTGATTGCGGCGTTTCGCGGCGGCTGGCTGGATACGCTGCTGATGCGGATCGTGGATCTGCAACTCAGCTTTCCGACCATCCTCGTCGCGCTGGTGCTGCTGGTCATCCTGGGCCGCGGGGTGGACAAGATCATTCTGGCGCTGGTGGTGGTGCAATGGGCCTATTTTGCCCGCACCGTCCGCGGCGTCGCCCTCGTCGAAGGCGCGCGCGATTATGTTGAGGCCGCGCGCGGCCTGCGGCTGGGAACCCTGCGCATCCTGTTCCTGCATGTCCTGCCCAACTGCCTGCCCACCATGCTGGTTGTCGCAACCATGCAAATGGCGATGGCGATTTCACTGGAAGCAACGCTTTCCTTCCTGGGACTGGGCCTGCCGCCCACGCGTCCCTCGCTGGGTCTGCTGATCGCCAACGGGTTTGACTACCTGCAATCAGGGCGCTGGTGGATATCGGTGCTGCCCGGTCTGGTCCTGCTGATCCTGATCATGAGCGTCAATGTGCTGGGCGACCGGCTGCGTGAAACCCTCAACCCGAACCTGAACCGATGACCCAGCCCGTGTTAGAACTCCGCAAAGTGGAAACCACGCTGGAACTGGCCACCGGCCCGGTGCGCGTGCTTGATGCCATAGACCTGCATGTCGCGCGCGGCGAGGTTGTGGGCCTTGTCGGTGAAAGCGGGTCGGGCAAAACGATGACCGGCTTCTCCATCAACGGGCTGCTACCTCCCTCAGGGCGGATTACGGCGGGCCAAATCCTGCTGGATGGGCAAGACCTGCTGACCATGACGCCCAAAGAGATGCGCCGCATCCGGGGGCGGCGGATCGCGATGATCTTTCAAGATCCCATGATGACACTGAACCCCGTGCTGCGCATCGACACCCAGATGCTCGACGCCCTGCGCGCGCATGAAACCCTGGACCGCCGCGCGGCACTTGTGCGCTGCGAGGCCGCGCTGCACGACGTCGGCATTGCCAGCCCGGCTGAGCGCCTGCGGGCCTACCCACACCAATTGTCGGGCGGGATGCGGCAGCGCGTCGCCATTGCCATTGCCCTCTTGCACAGCCCCGACGTGGTGATCGCGGATGAGCCGACCACAGCGCTGGACGTGACCATTCAGGGCCAGATCCTGGCGCTGGTGCAACGGCTGTGCCGCGAAAAGGGCACCGCGCTTTTGTGGATCACGCATGATCTGTCGGTGGTGGCAGGCATCGCCGACCGACTGGCGGTGATGTACGCGGGCCGCATCGTTGAACATGGCCCGGTTGATACCCTTCTGGATCACCCCGCCCATCCCTATACCCGCGGGCTGATCGACAGCGTTCCGGCCAGCCATACCCCCGGCACGCTGCTGCCGCAGATCCCCGGCCGGATGCCCGCGCTGACCGAACTGCCCACGGGCTGCGCCTTCGCCCCCCGCTGCACGCGGGCGACCGCTGCCTGTGAAATCCGCCCCGAAATGCAGATCGACACGCAGGCGCAAAATGATGGGCCCGCCGATGGCCGTGCGCTGCGCTGTCATCATCCCTTGCCAAAGGTTCTGCCATGACTGCCCCGCTTCTGGATGTCCGAAACCTGACCAAAACCTTCGGCGGCCAGCAACCGGGCCTTGGCGCGCTGCTGGCCGGGCTGCGTCTCTCCCCCCGTGCGCGCCCCGTTCATGCCGTGTCCGATGTCAGCTTCACCATTCAACGGGGCGAGGTCATGGGCGTCGTGGGCGAATCCGGCTGCGGAAAATCCACCCTCGGCCGCATGGTCGCCGGGCTGCTGACGCCGACCCAGGGCCAGATCACCCAGACCACGGCGCCCGGTGCGAAACCCCGCCCGCTGGCACGCCAGATGATCTTTCAGGACCCGTTTTCATCGCTCAACCCGCGCCACCGCGTTGTGGACCTGATCGGCGAGGCGCCGCGCGTGCACCGTATCGTCCCCGCCGCGCAACTGGATGATTACACGACCGAAATGATGGAACGCTGTGGCATTGATCCCAGCTATGCGGGTCGCTTCGCGCATCAGTTTTCGGGCGGACAGCGGCAGCGGATCGGGATCGCCCGCGCGCTGGCCGTGCGCCCTGAGATGCTGATCGCGGACGAGGCTGTAAGTGCCCTCGACGTGTCCGTTCAGGCGCAGATCATCAACCTTTTCATGCAACTGCGCGATGAATACGCGCTGACCTATCTGTTCATCAGCCACGATCTGGGCGTGGTGCGGCACCTGTCGGACCGCGTGTTGGTCATGTATCTGGGCCGCATTGTCGAATCCGGACCTGTGGCCGATGTGTTCGACCGGCCCAACCACCCCTATACCAGTGCCCTGATCGAAGGGGTGCCGCGCCTCGACCGGCGGCGGCAGGTCTATCAGCCCATCCAGGGCGACATGCCCTCGCCGCTGGACCCGCCGAAAGGCTGCCACTTTCACCCCCGTTGTCCCCATGCCTTGCCGCGTTGCCGGACCGAAGCGCCCAGGCTGCGCGACATTGCCCCCGGCAGGCAATCCGCCTGCCACCTGAACGACCAGAAATAGGAGCTATCAATGAACACTTACGCCGAGCGGATGAAAGCCTTTCAGGGCCTGATTCAAGGCCGCGCCGATCTTGTCTATATTCCCATGGGCACCGATCTGGACTACCTGACCGGCATTCACCGCGATACTCCCAACTGGGGCCGCAACCTGCACCCCGGCATGTGGCTGGAAGGCGCGTGGCTGTCCCCAGATCATGATCCCATCCTGACCATTCCGCGCATGACCGCCGAATTTGGTGCGCAGGGCGGCATGGACGGGCTGGATGTGCGCGTCTTGGGCGACTGGGATGATCCTGTAACGCTGGTCAAAGGCATCCTGTCCGAACTGGGTGCAAAGGACGGCGCGCGCATCGCCACATCCGATGACGCCGACGCCGAATCCCTGATGGAGCTGCAAAAACTGGTCAGCGGCGCGCAATTCAAATCCGCCACGGCGATCTTGCGTGAGTTGCGCGTCGTCAAATCGCCGTCAGAAATCGACACCATGCGCGAGGCGGGCCGGATCACCGAAGCGGCCTTTACCGATGTCCTCAAACAGTTGAAAATCGGCATGACCGAACTGGACATCGTGTCCGAAGTTGATTTTCAGCTCCGCCGTCATGGGTCGCTGGGGCCCAGCTTTACCACTTCGCTCTACAATACCGGGCCGAACCACAAGATCCTGTTCGGCCGCCGCCTGCAAAGCTGGCCGCGTGTCCTGACTGCCCCGGTTTCGGTGCTGTTCGATTTCGGCGCGGTGCATGATGGCATGTGCTATGACTTTGGCCGCACCGTATCCTTTGGCGCGCCGAGCGCTGAACAGCAAAAGGTTCACGGCCTGATCATGGCCAGCCAGCGCGTCGGCATCGAAGCGCTGAAAGCCGATGAAATCACCTGCGCCGAGGTTGACCGAATCGCCCGCGACGTGATCGCCGACGCCGGATATGGCGACAAATTCCGTCACCGTCTGGGCCATGGAATCGGATGGGACGTGCATGAACCGCCGTTTTTGACCGCCGGTGATGAAACAATTGTGCGCGATGGCATGATTTTCACCATCGAACCTTCAATCTTCCAGGAAGGTGACTTCTCCGCACGGATCGAAGACTGCGTGGTTGCGCGCAAAGGTGGGGGCGAGGCTCTCACCAAAGGCTGGCAAGATCTCATTGTGGTTGAATAACACCCTACGTTCAGCATGCACGCTGGGCGCCGGGGCCACCCTTTCGTGGCCGACTTCTGCGGCGCCCAGCACCCTCAATAAGTGCGCTATCTATACAAGAATTTATATTGCGCACAAATCTACCTTCCGCTTACACTCAACGCACACCGGAGGCGCGCGCGCACGCACGTTCCCACCCCCACCCCGGAGCAACGGCCATGACAGTGCTTCTTGCTATGACCGACCGCCTGAACAAGGTCCTGCTCTACATCCTCGCGGGGCTTCTCGCGCTCGTCAGCGTCGCTGTCATGGCGCAGGTGACAGTCCGTTTCGTGCTGACCACTGTAGGGATCAATATCTCTGCCCCATGGACGGAAGAACTGGCGCGCTATGCGCTGATCTGGATGGTGTTTCTCGGCGCGGGCTACGGCATGCGCCACACCCGACTGATCTCGATGGAGTTTGGCATCCAGTCCCTGCCCCGCCGGTTCGGCGTTCCGCTGCGCTACGCCGTCCTGCTGTTGATCATTGCCTTCAGCGCGCTGCTGCTGAAGGCGGGTTTGGATTTCGTGGCGCTTGGCCGGTCCGAAACCAGCCCCGTGCTGGGCATCACCAAGGACTGGGTCTACTGGGCCATGCCGGTGGGCGCCGCGCTGCTGATCCTCAACACTTTCGCACATATCGCTGACACGGTGATCGCCAAACGCGACATCCGGCTCGGCGCTGACCATTCCCCACAGGACTGATCCCATGGCAATTCTGATCCTCGTACTGCTGAGCCTTATTGCAATCAGCGTGCCGATCGCGATGGCGCTGGGGATGGCGGCGCTGATTGTCTTGCAGGAGCGCTCCATTCCGCTGATCGCCATTCCACAGGTCGTGTTTGAATCGCTCGACAGCTTCACACTGATGGCGCTGCCGCTCTATGTTCTGGCCGGGCACCTGATGACTGCGGGCGGCATCGCCACCCGGCTGGTCGAATTTGCAAAGGCGCTGGTCAGTTGGGTGCGCGGTGGACTTACGGCCGCGGTTGTCCTGACCTCCATGCTGTTTGCCACCATATCTGGCTCATCCGCCGCCACGGCAGCCGCCATCGGGTCCATGCTGATCCCACAGATGGAACGACAGCGCTATCCGCGCGCCTTCAGCGCAGCGGTCACCGCATCCTCGGCGGAACTCGGCGTGATCATCCCGCCGTCAGTTGCGATGATCGTCTATGGCGTGACCACAGGCACCTCGATCACCGAGTTGTTTCTGGCGGGCTTCTTGCCGGGGCTGATGATCGCCGGGTCGCTTATGGCCACCGTTATCGCCATGTCATGGGTCAAATCCTATGGCGAGCGTCAGTCATTCTTCATGCCCGACTGGTCGCGCGCGGTGCTGCGGTCCATGGGCCGGGCTTGGGCGTCGTTGCTGATGCCAGTCCTGATCCTTGGTGGTATTTTCGGCGGCATCTTCACCGCGACCGAGGCTGCGGGCATCGCCGTCTTCTACGCCCTGTTCCTCGGCCTGTTCGTCTACCGTGAACTGTCGTTTCGCCAATTGCCGCAGATCGTCGCGCAAGCGGCAGTCACATCGGCAGTGGTCATGATCATCGTGGCCTTTGCCGCGATGTTTGGGTTCTCGCTGCACCTGTTGCGCGCGCCCCAGGCCATCGGCGCGCTTCTCACCAGCATGACCGATGATCCGCTGGTCTTTCTGCTTCTGGTCAATGTGTTCTTGCTGATCGTCGGGATGTTCATGGAAACCTTCGCCGCGATCATCATTCTGGGGCCGATCCTTGTGCCCATCGCGCGCGCCTATGGCATCGAGGCCACGCATTTCGGGATCATCATGATCGTCAACCTGGCCGTCGGGATGGTGACGCCCCCGGTCGGGGTCAACCTGTTCATCGCCTGCGGGATTGCCCGTGTCAGCATGGAAAAGCTGATGCGCCCGCTGTCGGTGCTGCTGCTGGTGCTGATCGTCAACCTGCTGATCATTACCTACGTGCCGGGCATTTCACTGGCATTGATACGTTAATCACACAATGGGAGAGTAAAAATGCGGAACTTCAAATCACTGACCGCCACCACCGCGCTGGTGCTGGCGCTGACCACCCAAGCGAACGCACAGGAGCACCAGATGACACTGGCGCATGTCCTGTCGGACCAAAGCCCGTATCAGGTTATCCTGGAAGAGTTCAAAACGCTGATCGAAGATCGCAGCGAAGGCCGCATCGCCGTTGAGGTTCAGTGCTGCGGACAGGCGGGCAATGAGACCCGCGCCATCCAATCCTTCCGCACCGGCATCCTGACCGGCGGCATGGTCGGTGGCTCGTCGCTGGAAACCGTGGTTCCGGCCTATCGCGTTTTGTCCCTGCCGTATCTGTTTGACAGCAAACAGCAGGCCTATGACGTCTTGCAAAGCGACATCGGCACCGAAATGCTTTCAAAACTGGAAGAATTCGACATGATGGGCCTTGGCTTTGGGTCAATCTACGAACGCTCCATCGCGTCCACCGTGCCGATCACCAGCGTCGATGATATGGCGGGCCTGAAGATCCGCGTCCTGCCCACCCCCGGCTTTGTCGAGGCGTATAATTCCCTCGGCACCCAGCCCACGCCCATGGCATACGGCGAAGTCTTCATGGCCATGCAAAACCAGGTTGTCGACGCGCTGGAAATCTCGCCCGATGCCTATGTCGCGGACCGCTTCCACGAAGCCACCACTGATTTCACCCTGACCAACACGCACCAGTCGACCACCATCTTTGTTCTGTCCCGCAGCTTCTGGGAAGGTCTGCCGGAAGACCTGCAAACGATGGTGCAAGACGCCGCAGCCGAGGCGATTGCCGCCGGGATCTTGGTGCATGATGAACTGGCCGATGCCGGGCTGGAAACCGCCCGCGCAGCAGGCGTGACCATTCATGAGCCTGATCTGGCACCCTTCATGGAAAAAGCCCGCATGTCCTGGCCCGTCATTCTGGACGGCCATGACGACGCAGCCGGCTTCCTGACCCAGATCGAGGCGTCGCTGGGCCGCTGATACGCACCAGCCCTCAAACCCATGCGCGGCCCCCTTCCAATAGGCGGGGGGCCGCGCCTTCGTCTGGCCGCGACAACGCAAGGGACAACCATGATACATTTCTATTTCAATGCCGCACCGAACCCGATGAAAGTCGCGTTGATGCTGGAAGAAACCGGCCTGCCCTACACGCCTGTCCCGGTGGACACCAAGATAGGCCAACAACACACGCCTGAATTCAACGCCCTGAACCCCAACCGCCGCGTGCCCGCACTGATCGACGACGATGTGGCAATTTTTGACAGCAACGCCATATTGCTGCATCTGGCCGAAAAGACCGGCCAGTTCCTGCCCAAATCGGGCGATGCTGCGGCCCGCGGGCAGTTGCTGTCATGGCTGTTCTTCATCGCCTCGGGCATCGGACCCTATTCGGGGCAAGCGGTTCACTTTGGTCATATCGCCAAAGGGATCAGCGTCTATGCCCTTGATCGCTATCGGTTCGAGGCCGCGCGCCATTGGCAGATCGTTGAGGACCGGCTCGAAGGCCGTGACTACATGCTGGGATCGGACTACAGCATCATCGACATGGCCATCTGGGGCTGGGCGCCGCGCATTGAAGCCATACTTGATACTGACCCGGCGGTGCGCTTCCCCAACATCACGCGGCTGATGACCGAACTGGACGCCCGCCCCGCCGCCATCCGCGCGCGCGACCTGCCAACGCGCTATCCGTTCAAGCAAGAAATGGATGTTGAAGCCATCGCCCACATGTACCCGACCTTGCAACAGTTTCGGCAGAATTCGTGAGGGGATATCAGCAGCTTGACTTGCTCTAGCTGCTGATACCGGCGGCACGCAGGGATCGAGGCCCGCATGCACGCAAAAAAGTCGCCGCGCCGCCGATGAGACGGCGCGCGCGCTAGAAAACTGTATCCATCAGTTCCACGGCACCGAACGCTGCAAAGAGGACAGCAGCGACCAGCAACGCTGCGCCCAAAAGGCCGCCTCCTGTCTGGGTTAGCGCGCTGTCACCATTGGCAGCAGATGGGCCTGCACCATCACCACCGCGCAAGGCGCGCCATGCGGCCTTTGTGCGCGACCCGATGGATCCCGCAACAGCAACGGCGCAGTCCGCATGGCGCATCATCGTATCCGGGGACCGCCCCTCAAGCGTCTCAATCCGTGCGGTCAGACACGCGACGGACCGATGCAATGCGGCCAGTTCTTTCGCGGGGTCGTCATCAGGGTGTGTACTGTCAGTCATGTTGGCCATCCTTCTTTCGCGTTACTGCGTCCACAGACGTTCGCGTTCGACACGGCCCTGATCGTCGAGGCGCACCTCGACCTGATCCCCAAATGGGTTCAGCGCCAGCGCCTCGACATCGCGCCCACCCCGTTCAAGAAAGCCGATCTGCGTATAGCCAAGCGCCTCCAGCCGTTCCCGCGCCGCCGCGTCGGACAGCGACCGGCGATCGTCGCGTTCGCGCTCATAGTCGCGCAGGTCCCCGTTCCGTCCGAACTCTATCTCGATCCGCATGCCATCGGCCGCGTAGCCTTCGACAGAGATCTCGCCCTCATCCAGCTCGATCTCAGTCAAACGGGCGATGTCGGCAAAGCGCGGCTCGGCACGGGCAGCTTCCGGCAGCATCGCCGCGACCAGGCTTTCAGGCAGGCCAACGATGTCGCTCTGAACTTCAATCAGCCTGTCACCACGCGCTTCAGCCCGCAGCCATCCACCCCCGGGCAGACGGGCGTAGATATAGGTTTCGCCGTCGTCATCGGGACGGATGCGGATGTCGGTCAGGCCAAGACCGCTCAGCGGCTGCGGCAGGGCGACCGGCCGCGCCTCAGCAGTTCCGGTGACGGTCAGGGCCGTTGCCGCAAAAGTGTCGCCGTCGCGGGTCCCGTCCAAACTGACGCGCGCGCCTTCGCCGGGCACCTCTGCGCCTTCGGGCAGCGTGACCAGCAAGCGCCCCTCGGGCGTTGTGACGACGATCTGCTGCCCGAAGCGTTCCGCAATCGTGCCTGAAAGCTGCGTGCCCTGCGCGCCAAGTGGGGTGCCAAGCATCGCAGTCAGCGCGATTGCGGCAATGATGGCAGTCGATGTGCGTTTCATGGGTATCTCCTTCATGTCGATCATGCAGGCATCTTGCGCGATTCGCCCCCAATGCACCCGCAACGGCGCCGTTTGGGTTCCATTGAGCCTTCGCGCCTTATATTGGACCTTATGCGCTCGATTGTTTTCATCGCTGCCCTGCTTGCCTGCGCGCCCGCCTTCGCGGACGCGCCCCCCGATGCCATGCGCATTGGGCCCGCTGCCGCGCTGGATTGTGTCGCGGCGCGCTATCGGGGCGAGGCGCTGCGCGTGCGCGACGATGAGGACGGGCTGATTCAGGAAGTTCGCTGGCTGACCCCGGCCAGCAATGTTTTGCAGATCGAGCTGACTGGCCCGGGCTGCCGCTTTCTGGAAGTCGAGGGCGTGGGCCAGACCGAAGCGCGCATCCTGCCGGGGCCGCCGCGATGAAGGTGCTGTTGATCGAAGATGATCGCGCGCTGGCCAGCCAGATCGCTGAGGCACTGTCCGACGCCGGCTACACGGTCGAGGCTGCCCATGACGGCGAAGCGGGCGAATTCCTCGGCGCGACCGAGACAATTGGCGCGGCGGTGCTGGACCTCGGCCTGCCCGGAATGGACGGGATCGAGGTTCTGCGCCGCTGGCGCGCAGAGGGGCATTCCTTTCCCGTCCTGATCCTGACCGCCCGCGACGCTTGGGCAGACAAGGTTGCGGGGTTTCGCGCGGGGGCCGACGATTATGTGCTCAAACCCTTTCGCATGGAAGAAGTGGTGCTGCGCCTCGGCACCCTGATACGACGCGCGGCAGGTCATGCGACGTCGGAACTGATCGCGGGCGGTCTGGTACTGGACATGGCGACGGCGCTGGTCACGCTGGACGGGATGCCGCTGAAGCTCACCGCCTTCGAGGGGAAGCTGTTGCGGTTCCTGCTGCTGCAAAAGGGTCGCGTTGTCAGCCGGACAGAACTGTCCGAGCATATGTATGACCGCGACACAGACCGCGATTTCCGCTCGATGGAGGTGGTCATCGGGCGATTGCGGCGTAAGATCGGCGAAGCGCGGATCGAAACCCGGCGCGGTGAGGGCTATCGCCTGCTGCCCGGCGATCCTGCATGAGGCCCAATTCTATCCGCGCGCGGCTTCTGCTGTGGTCCGGCGGGCTGACCGCAGCGGCGCTTGTACTGGCCTGGATCGCACTCTCGGCCGTTCTATCCGATTTCGTGGACCGAAGGCTTGATGCCGAACTGACGGCCAGCGCGCGCGCCATCATGGCCGCGTCCGAATGGGACGTAACCGGCAGCTTCGCGGTGATCCCGCCCCCCGCCGATCCGCGGTTTGAGCGTCCGCTTTCAGGCTGGTACTGGCAGGTTGGCGACGGGGCCACCGTCCTGGCCCGCGCACCGTCGCTGGTGACGGGCGATCTTGGGCTGGAAAGCCAGAATGCCGCCGGGCCCGACGGCGCTGCGCTTGTCATCCATCAGAAGCGGTTCACCGCACCGGGCGACGGGCGCGCCCTGACGGTGACCGTCACCTTGCCCGCCGCCGAGGCTGCCGCTGAACTGACATTGATCCGCAGGCCCGTCCTGGTGGCACTGGCGGTCTTGGGGGCGGCGCTGCTGATGGCGCAGATCGCAGCGGTGCGCGCCGGGCTACTTGATCTCACCCGCTTTGCACGCGCTGTCGCTGCCGTGCGCGACGGAAACGCCCAGACCGTGCCCCGCCCCGATGCGGCAGAACTTCAACCATTGGCGCAGGAACTCGACAGGCTGATCGCCATGAACGCAGCCCAGGTCGAGCGCGCGCGGGCCCATGCCGGCGATCTTGCCCATGCGCTGAAGACACCGCTTGCCGTCCTTGCGAACCGCGCCGGGCCACAAGATGCGCCCCTGATCGGGCGGATGGACCAGATGATCCGCTGGCACCTGAAACGCGCGCGCGCTGCGGCGGCGGGCCTGGATCCGACTGCGCATTGCGCGGTGGCGCCAGTGCTGGAGGATATCAGTCTGGTCTTGATGCCCGAAGCGCGGCGCCGGGGCATCTCGCTGACAGTCGCGGCAAAGGCCGCGCCCGACTTCCGCGGCGCCGCCGAAGATCTGGCCGAAATCGTCGGTGCGCTGGCCGAGAACGCGGTGCACTTCGCACGGAGAGCCGTCCGGATCACCGCATCACCCGGCCCGGCTGGCCTGGTGATCGACATTGCCGATGACGGCCCGGGAATTCCACCCGACCAGCGTGATCGCTTGCTGACCCGGGGCGCGCGTCTGGATGAAGCGGCCCCGGGACATGGTCTGGGCCTTGCCATCGCCGCCGACCGCGCGCGGGCTTATGGCGGAACACTTTGCCTTGAAACCAGTGATCTGGGCGGCCTTCTTGCGCGCTTCACAGTCCCTGCGCGTGGATGATTGAGGGGTAGCCGGCCAGCGCATTGTGCATACCCGGGCCGCCGCAACACCGCCGACCAAAGATTTGCGCAACGTATCAAAAACGCTCAGGCGGTTTTCGCCCACGCTGGTCTCTTGCGCTGACGTGGGTCGGGTGAACTTGGTGTTGCCGCGACGGCGCAACACGCAGAAGCAACGTCCATGCCGCCAAACACAACCTTTGATTGATTTTTGGCTTTGATATAGCTTTAACAATCATTACATCCTCCACATGCGCGCGGCATTTCCGCCCGTGTGCAACACCTTAAACAGTCACCAAAAATCGGCGATCGTCGACAACACAGAGGCAGATAGGAGTTCGGGCTTGATGCAAACCACCGCATCAGAAAATGCTGGCGGAAGGGGTGCCACGCTTGTGGCATCTGCATGTGGCGCACCTGAAAAGGCAGCCCCCGTTCTGCAACGGCGTATCTTGCTCGCTGAAGATGGCATGTTTAACCAGATGCTGCTCTCAACAATCCTGCGGCAACAAGGGCTGGCAGTGGAAATTGTCGGCAACGGCGCGCTTGCCGTCGCACGGGCGATGGAGGCACTGCACACAGGTGCTGCATTTGATCTGATACTCATGGATATCCAAATGCCCGAGATGAATGGCGACGTCGCAACAGCCAAATTGCGCGCAATGGGGTACCCGGGGGTAATTGTCGCGGTGACCGCCGATGACACCGAAGTCGAGCGCGCGCGGTGCATAGACGCTGGCTGCGATAATTACCTGACCAAACCCATTGCCCGCGACGCCCTGATCGCCGTAGTCAAAACCTACCTGAGCGGTGGCAATGACGGCGCTGCCGAAAAGATCCACACCCCGACAGGTGACGGCGCATCGCAGGCACACGCGGCAATCGCCCCCCTTTACAGCAGTTACGCAGATGATCCGGAGATGGAGATGCTTGTCGCAGGTTTTGTGGACCAGTTGCCGGGCCATGTCGCCGCCCTTCGAACCGCCGCAGATTGCGACGACCTTGGCGGGATGACGCGGCTGGCCCATCAGCTTAGCGGGGCGGCCGGCGGTTATGGGTTTACGCCCGTAAGTCATGCCGCGGCGGCCCTGGAAAAAGCCGCGCGCGCGGCCGACAACACGGACGGCCTGATGTCAACGCTTGAAGGCTTGGCGCAGGTTTGTGCGCAGGTTCGGAAGTGAAAGGTAACGTAGTGACCCAGACGCTTTCTCAATCCGTCCTCTTGGTCGACGATTCACCCGATATCCATCTGCTGGTCCCTGCCAGGCTGGGTTCGGAACGGTTGACCATCCATCATGCGTACAACGCAGTTGACGGGTTGAGCGATGCCAAAACGCATCAGCCAGATCTGATACTTCTTGATCTGGATATGCCCGATATCGACGGGCTGACGCTGTGTGCCCAGTTGAAAGCGGATAAAGACCTTGTGGGTATCCCGGTGATCTTTCTGACCGGGATATTGGACGTTGCGACCAAAGTGAAAGCGTTTGAACTGGGCGCGATCGACTATGTGACCAAACCATTCGACGGGGTCGAACTTAAAGCGCGCGTGCGGTCGGCATTGCGTACAAAACGCTATCACGACATGCTCAGCACCAAAGCGCAGATTGATGCGTTGACCGGGCTTTGGAACCGCCGCTATCTGGATGACCACCTTGGCGCAGAGGTATCTGCCCTGCGGCGTCGCCCGGGCGCGTTGTCGTTGCTGATGGTGGACATAGACCATTTCAAACACATCAACGACACCTATGGCCATCCGGTTGGTGACAGCGTCATTCAAGAGGTGGCCGAGGAGATCAAACAAATGTCGCGTAAATCCGATATCGTTTGTCGCTATGGTGGCGAAGAATTTGCGGTCATCCTCAAAGATACCGACAGCGCCGATGCATTGATCATTGCCGAGCGGCTGCGCGAGAAAATCTTCATGCGCGACTTTAGTGATGGCCGCAAGAAATTGAGGGTAACTGTCAGCATTGGAATTGCCAGCAGCGACCAACTTGCGCCTGATATGGTGTTGCCGGGGGCCATAATTGAAGCCGCAGACCGGACCCTGTATCGCGCGAAGACCGAAGGGCGAAACCGCATCTGCTTTCAGGCCCACAGCGCGCAGGGCATCACTTCCGGATTGTCGTGGCATTAGCGTTGCGGCATTCGTCCGGAATCGTCAGCTTTGCCGCCCCATGTGCGACTGTTGCTAGCCGCGTCTGATGGGCAGTCAGGTTCCCCCGTGGTGCCTCCTCCGCCAAAAGACAACCGCCCGCGCCGAGCGGCAGAAACGCCCCCGGGCGCTATAGCGCTTCACAAAATGCATCGGCGCGTTGGGCCCTGAACATCGGCCGACGGATGAATTCTGAAACCGACGAAATTAAACTGACAATCTCCCCACGGGCGTGCAAGTTTCAGCCAGGAGCCCGCTTCTTGTTTTTGCGCAAAAACCGCGCGGACTGCAACAAAAGGAACATGACTTGACCACCTCCGATCGCTTGCAGCACCTGCTCGATAAATCTGACATCGCTGATGTAATTCATGCTTATTGCTTTCACTTCAATCGCAACGAACCAGACGCGGTTGCGGCCCTGTTTACTGCTGATGCGATTGTTGATTATGGGCCAGAATTTCCAGCCATGCAGGGCATCGAAACGATTGCCCCTGCCATCGCACGGGGTCTCCACGACACTTTCGCGGCGACCTCGCACCATGTTTCAAACATCGTGGTAACATTCGAGGACGCCGATCAGGCAAACAGCATTTGCTATCTCTACGCCTGGCACCGGTACCAGGCCGATGTGCCTGACAGTGAATTATGGGCGCAATATCATCATCGGTTCCACCGTACTGCGGGTGGATGGAAAATTGCAGAACTCACCTTGCGGGCCGCAGGGGCAAAGTCGTTCCATCGCAGCAAAATGCATCCAATTGGACGAAAATAAGGGGCGTTGTCCCCGAACACGGGGGCCAACCCTCAAATCATTGCCCAACGGCAGCGTCAGGCTGGATTTTGCGCCGCGACAAGCCGTTGCGCGTAATCCAATGCACTTAGCATATTGACGTGGTTTGCCTTACCCGTACCAGCAATATCAAATGCTGTGCCATGATCGACCGAGCAACGGTTGATCGGCAGGCCAAGCGAAACGTTAACCGCCGTGTCAAACGCCACAAGCTTGATCGGAATGTGGCCTTGGTCATGGTATTGCGCGATCACCAGATCATACGCGCCCTGATAGGCCCGGTGAAACACGGTATCAGCTGAAACCGGCCCGTCCACATTCACGCCCTCCGCGCGCGCGGCCTCGACAGCTGGACGAATGAAATCATCGTCTTCGGTGCCGAACAGCCCGTTTTCACCACAATGCGGATTTATCCCGGCCACCGCGATCCGTGGGTTTTCCAGCCCCATCCGCTTCAGATGCGCGGCTCCCTTCCGGATGGTGGCCAGGACACGCTCGGTGCTGGCGCGCGTGATCGCGTCGCGCAGCGCCACATGGGTTGACACATGCAGCACATTCAACCGCTCGGACGCCAACAACATCCATGATGACGGCGCACCGGTCAAATGTGCGAGCATCCCGGTATGCCCGTCATAATGGTGCCGCGCCGCATTCAGCGCCGCCTTGTTGATGGGCGCCGTCACGATGCACCCCGCCGCCCCTGTCTGACACATTTCAACCGCACGGGCGATGTATCGGTAAGACGCCTCACCGCAGGCAGCATCCAACACCCCGAAGCGACCGGGCAAGCCGTCCACCGCGACATGCGCAACCCGCAGCCCATCGCCACCGTGGTCCGGCGCGATAACAGGCAACGCAATATCGCAAACCTTTGCGGCGCGCGTCATTGTACCGTGGTCCCCGATCACGGTAATTGCCGCGCGGTCTGCAGGCGACAATGTCGCCAAGGCACGCGCCGTCACCTCAGGCCCGACGCCCGAAGGGTCTCCCATAGTGATAACGATCAATTTGGACATAGGCACCCTCCCATGATTTCCACACCCTGATAACCTATGGGTAAATACGTTACAAGAACTCGCAAGATAACTCCTGAACTTTTGACAAAAAACCATAAAAATATAGTGTTGTTTGCCCTTCCATCATCAATTATAAGCTTTACAAGTTTGCGCTGAAAGGGGATTTCTTGCCGCACGTGCTGATCATTGCGGATGATTTGACGGGAACGCTGGACGCTGCGGTTGCCTTCGCGCGCGCGGGTCATCGCGTCTGCGCGGCGCGCAAGATCGCGACATTGCCAGCCTGCATCGCATCCGGCGCGGAAGTCATTGCAGTGAACACCGCCAGTCGTGAAATCAACGAAAGCGCGGCGCGCGCCAATTTGCATGAAATCGCCGCTATGCTGGATTTGCACCGCATCCCGGTTCTGATCAAAAAGGTCGATTCACGCCTGAAAGGGCATCCCGGCCCCGAAGCGCGCGAACTGGCAGACCTGGCAGGGCGCGCCGAATGCCTTGCCGCCCCCGCCCTGCCCCGGATGGGACGGTTTCAGGTTGCAGGTCAGCTTATGGGTCAGGGTATCTTGACGCCCATTTCCATCGCCGCGCGGCTTGGGACAAAAGCCCATTGCCCGGACATCCAGACAGCGCAGGATCTGGAGACAGCCGTCGCAAAATGGGGTCTGGCGTCGAACACGCTGTGGATCGGAGCCAGCGATCTGGCCTTTGCACTCGCACGGGCAACCTATGCTCAGCCGCTGCCGGAACCCACGCCCCTGGTTGGACGCATTGCCGTCGTAATCGGCTCACGCGATCCGATCACCTTGGCGCAGCTGGAAGATCTGGCGCAAAACGGCGCGGTCATTCATCGTGCGCCGAACGGCTGGGTCCCCGCATGTGACACCGATACCGATCCGTTTTTGCTGGCCATTGCCCCGGGCAATGCGCCCTGCCCGGCGGCCAAGGCAAGTATGCGCTTTGCAGATGGGGCACTGGACGCAGTGTCAAAGGCCCAACCGCGCACCATCATTTGCGCAGGCGGCGAAACTGCGGATGCGCTGCTCGCGCGCCTTGGCGTCGATATGCTAGACCTCAAGGGCGAGATCGCGCCTGGGCTGCCGATCTGTCAGGCAAACCTGCCTTGGGGCAGTGTGGATATTATCACCAAATCCGGCGGGTTTGGCGGGCCCCAGATACTGACGCAGCTTGCGTTGCAGCGCCACTTGTCTGAGAATAATGGGCTTATTAGTTAGGATAGTACCGATGACCGAACAATCGCAGACGCGTCCGCGAACCAGCCTTGCCGAAAAGGTGTATGACACGATGCATACGCGGATCATGCGTGGCGATTTCAGCCCGAACGAGAAACTACCAGCGGAAACGGATCTGTCCGTCCAATTCGGCGTCTCGCGTCCGATCCTGCGCGCGGCCCTTGAACGGCTGCGCGAAGAAGGGCTGATCTATTCGCGGCAGGGCGCGGGTAACTTTGTCCGGCTGAAACAGGCAAACCCGCTGGGCTATGCCAAGGTGGAAACCATCGCGGACATACAGCGGTGCTACGAATTTCGCCTGACCGTCGAATCCGCTGCCGCCGGGATGGCGGCGAAGCGCCGCAATCTGGTTGTGCTGGGCGACATGCAGCGCGCGCTTGACATGCTGGCCGATGCGACCGGCTCTCGAATGCACCGGGAAGACGCTGATTTTGCTTTTCATGTCGCCGTCGCCAGCGGGTCAAACAATTCCTACTTCGTCGAAACCCTGCGCGCATTGCGCGAGCATATTCACGTCGGCATGAAGCTGCACGGCGAATCGCTGATGTCCGATGGCGCCGCTGCACTGGAAGAGGTGCTTGCCGAACACCGCGCGATTTTCGATGCGATCAAGGAACAGGATGCTGACCGCGCCCAGACGGTGATGCATGCTCATATCGAACATTCACGCAACCGCTTGTTCGGCGCCAGCTTGCTGGATCTGTCGCTTCAGGACAAATCGTAACGTCGCAGGATCTCGCGGATCGCCTGGTCCTGATCGGCGACTGGCAACAACGCAGGTCCTCGGCTGGTGCCAACCGAAGAATCCATGCACCAGAGCGCGCGTTTGACCAACGCGGGCGGGTATCCCAGCGCATAAAGCTCGGTCCTGAACGCGGTGAATCGTGCCTGCGCCGCCTCGGCCCCTGCGCTGTCGCCGGCACGATGCGCAGCGATGATCTGCGCCAAAGTGTCTGGCATTACATTCCCAAGGCCCGAAATGCACCCTGCGGCCCCCTGCCCCAGCGCCCACAAAATCAGATGATCGGGGCCAGAATACACCTTGAACCCGGGCATATCGCGACCAATGGCCATGTAGTCTTCCAACGTTTGCTGCGCACCGCCGCTGTCCTTGATCCCTGCAATGTTTCCATGCGCCGCCAGGCGCCGCGCCGTTGCCGGCTCAATGTGGTTCTGCGTGCGCGCTGGAATGTCATACAGGTAGACCGGCGTTTGCACGGCATCCGCCACGCGGGTGAAATGCCGCTCCAGCCCGTCTTGGGTACAGGCGATGAAAAACGGCGTTATCACCGCGATTCCATCCACCCCTGCGCGTTCAAAAGCCTGCGCAAGCTGAACGGTCTCAAAGGTTGCGGGCATCCCGGCATTGGCAAAGACCGGAACCTTGCCCGCACTCTCGTCCACCACGGCCTCGACCAGCGCGATCTTCTCGTCATGTGTCAGCGCGGTGAAATCGCCGTTGGTGCCAGCGACCATCAGCGCATTCCCCGCAGCGACCTGCCTGCGCACCTGCGCGCGCGTTGCGGTCAGATCAAGACGTTCATCACCGTCAAAACAGGTGACAAGTGCCACAAAGGCAGTCGGGGTCATGGCAAATCCTCTCAATGCCTCAATGGGCAGCGGTATAAATCTCGACGACCTGCGCCACCGACATGTCGCGCGGGTTGTTATCCATCAGCCGCCGAATGGCATGGGCCTCTTGCGCCCATAGCGCGTAATCGGTGGCCTGCGCCCCATGCTGGGACAGCCGCATCTCCAGCCCCAGACCCGCGCAGAAACCGTGTGCCGCGTCAAGCAGCCGGGCCGCGCCGCCACCAGGCAGGCCAAGGGCGCGCGCAACCTCGGCGGTTTTTTCCGGGCTGGCGGATTCGTTGAAGGCAAGGACATGCGGAAAGATGATCGCATTGGCCAGGCCATGCGGCAACTTCAACCGCGTGCCCAGCGGATACGCCAAGGCGTGGCCTGCGGCGGTGTTGACCGGCCCAAGACAAAGCCCACCATAATAGGACGCAAGCATCATTCCCGCGCGCGCCTCACCGTCCTGCCCGTCAGCGACCGCGCGGGCCAGATAGCGCCCGACAAGGTCAATCCCCAACCGCGCATACCCGTCGATCAAGGCATGTGCGCGGATATTCGTGAATGCCTCGACACAATGCGCCATGGCATCTACCCCGGTCGCGGCCGTCACGGCGGGTGGCACGGAAAACGTCAGCTCCGGGTCCAGAACGGCCAGATCGGCCAGCAGATGCGGGCTTTCCACCGCGATCTTGGCATGTGTATCGGGGTCAGTCAGCAGCGCGCGTGTCCCGGCCTCGGACCCGGTACCGGCAGTGGTCGCAACTTGGGCAAGCCGTGTGCGTCGCCCGGCGACGCGGTTTGGTCCGGTAACATCCAACAGCGCCTGCGTCCCATCCCAAAGCGCGGCCACCAGCTTGGCGACATCCATGACGGACCCGCCGCCAAGCCCCACCACCAGATCAGGTTGCACGCGCCGCGCAACTTCCAGCACGGCATCAAAAGCGGGCAGGTCGGGCTCTGGCGGGACGGAATCTATCACCTCGACATGACCGGGCAGGCATAGCCGGTCGACATATTGGGCAGTGGGGCCGCTTGCGATGACAAGGCACCGCACAGCACCTTCCGCAAAAGCACCCACGCGGGCCACGGCACCGCGCCCAATCTCGACCCGCCGCGGCTGGTGCAGGCAAAGCGGTGTGTCCATGGCATTCATTGGGGGGCTCCTTTCAACATGGCCTCGGCGCAGATCCTGCGCATCCAATCTGGCGACAGGCGTACATGCCGGATGGCGCGGCGATACAACGTATAAGCAACCTCCAACCCGCCATCCGCCCGAGGCAGGATCATCGGGTAGGACAATTCCTTGTTGTTCCCATCCAGCGAGTCGTTGGTCAGGCAGGTGCCGGGACTATCCTCGACAATATGCCGGAAGGGAAAACTGCGCCCGCCATCCGCCGACAGGCACAACGACAAGGGCCCGCGTTCGACCCCCCAGATCGGCGCGCAACCGTCCGTCGCGTCGGGGCGCGTGTCATCCCCTTCCAACTCATCATACAGCGACTGGCGGCGCGCGGTGGATTGTGCCGCCGACATCGGATTGCAGACCATCGCCAACAGACCATTATCCAATCGCACGACCCCGATGGATGAATTGTTGTTGGGCACATCGGTTGGCACGGGTGCAGACCAGCTTCGGCCACCATCATGGCTTTCACTGCGGTGCACGAAATCGGCCTGCCGCCTGCGGTAGAACGCAGCCATGCGCTCCTGCCCCAATGCGATCGGCGTCATATGCACCGCCCCGGCCGATCCAGGTACATGAGTGACAGACCACGTCTCACCCGCATCCTCCGATACGGCCATCGCCGCGCTGTCATGCGCGCCGGTCCACCGATACCCTTCGCGCGGGTTGCACAGAAACAGCGGCAGCATCCACGCGCCATCGTCGCGAATGGTCAGCGGCGCGCGGATGAAGGTGCCATCCGGCAAGCCGATGTCACGCGCCGGGCCGGCGATCAGACTGTCGCCGTCACGGGTTACCCGGCGCATGAAAACCCGCGACTGATCCTGATTGCCCGCAGGCTGCGCCGTGTTGAACAAATACCCCTGCCCGCCCGGCATGACATGCAGCACGGGGTTCTGCTCGGACCGGTCCGGAAGATCCGTCATGCGCGACGGGGCAGACCAGCGCGCTGCGCCCTCATCCAGGATCGCCGCGTGGATTGAAATATCGGATTTGCCTTCAAGCGAACCACCAAACCATGCGCAGATCAACGCGCCATCGGACCAGCGCGCAAGGAATGCCGCATGGTTCTGGACTGTCGGCGCGGCCAGGATCGCCCCGGCATGCGCACCAAATGGCGCCAGCGCACCCATCATCTGTTTGGCAATCTGATCTGGTGTCAGCACGTTCATTCCCCATGTCAGTGTTTGCCAAAGGTGCCGCATCAGTCGTAAATTTGTCAATACAAAATTGTATCCTGCCAGGTTCATATCGCCAGAAACCTCCAATCAACTTGGAGAAACCCGATTTATAAAGATATTTTCTGCCTTAAAGAAACGGTTTGACAGTTGTTTGCAAGTTTACCAATATGGTCGTACTGTCGCCTGTATATTGCGCGATCGGCATTGGCCGCAGCGGGCAGGGGATAGCGTTCATTTCGGCCTTGCGGATAATTCGCATGGCGCGACATTGGATCCCAGGGAGGGTAGAATGAAACGAGGAAAGTATCTGGCGGCAACGCTGCTCGCCGCTGCCGCCATGGCCGGACCGGCGATGGCGCAAGACAGCGAAGTTACCATTGTGCTCAGCGAAGAGCTGGACCTGATCGACCCCTGCATGGCAACACGCTCGAACATCGGGCGGGTCGTGCTCCAAAACATCTCGGAAACGCTGACGGAACTTGATGTGCGCGGCGATGGCGGCGTCATGCCCCGACTGGCCGAAAGCTGGGAGCTGGTTGACGAAAACACCTGGCGCTTCATGCTGCGCGATGGCGTGACATTCTCGGACGGGACAGCCTTTGACGCAGGCGATGTGGTGCATTCATTCGAGCGCACGCAATCCGATGCCAACAGCTGCGAGATTTCGCGCTATTATGAAGGCATCGACATGCAGCTTACTGCAGTGGATGACCTGACACTAGACATCCGCACCGACCCTGCACAGCCCATCATGCCTTTGCTGATGACGTTGTTGACGATTGTGCCGTCGGAAACCAGCATGGAATTCACCCGTGACCCAATCGGCACGGGCCCCTACCAGCTGACCGAATGGAATGTCGGGCAAAGCATCCGGCTGGAACGCCGCGACGATTACTGGGGCGAAGCGTCCGACGTCAGCGCTGCAACCTATGTATTCCGCTCAGAGCCTTCGGTGCGGGCCGCTATGGTTCAGACCGGCGAGGCGCATATCGCACCTTCAATCTCGGCCCTGGAAGCGACAAACCCGGCAACCGACTTCTCGTATCCGAACTCTGAAACCACCTATCTGCGTATCGACCAGATGACAGCGCCTTTTGGCGATGTCCGGGTGCGGCAAGCGTTGAACATGGCCATCGACCGCGAAGCGTTCATCGGGACGATCTTGCCGGACGGGTCCATCCCCGCCGTTGCGGTGGTACCACCCACCACACTGGGCTGGAACGGCGACCTGACGACCGTCGATTATGATCCCGAAGGGGCACGCGCGCTGCTGGCCGAAGCCAAAGCCGATGGCGTTGCGGTAGACACCGAATTCATGGTCGTCGGACGCATCGGCAACTTCCCCGGCGCAACCGAACTCTATGAAGCGATCACCGCCATGCTGACCGAAGCCGGTTTCAACGCAAAGCTGCAAATGGTCGAGGTGGCCGAGCACGAGCAATTCTACTCGCGCCCCTACGTCGAAGGCACGCCCTACCTGATCGGCGCGCAACACGACAACTCGCGCGGCGATCCGGTGTTTTCGATGTATTTCAAATACCATTCGGAAGGTCGGCAATCAGGGGTCTATGATGAGCGTGTTGATGCGCTGATCGATCAGGCCACCGCAGCCACCGGCGATGAACGCGAAGCTCTTTGGTCCGAACTCTTCGCGCTGTTGCATGATGAGATCGTGTCTGATGTGCTGCTGTTCCATATGGTCGGGTTTGCCCGTGTCAGCGAAAGCATCAGCTTTACCCCGACAATCGCCACAAACAGCTCGCTGCAGCTGTCCGAAATTGGGTTGGAGTGATCGTCTAGCACCCATCGTGCTGCGCAAGGGGCATCCTTTGCGCAGCACGCATAACTGGCGGAGGAACGCATGAAACAACAGATCGGACAACGGGCTCTGACCAGCCTGATTTCGCTTTTGGGGCTGGTCGTCCTTGTCTTTTTTCTGTCCCGCTTGACGGGGGACCCGGCAGCGCTGTTTCTGCCGGTCGATGCCTCCGAAGAAATGCGGCAGAACTTTCGCGCGCTTCACGGGCTGAACGACCCTATTGTGGTGCAGTTCGGCAATTACATGGCCGATCTGGCACGCGGCGATTTCGGTGAAAGCCTGCGACGCGCCCGCCCCGCACTCGACATTGTGCTGGAAGCCTTCGTCTGGACCTTGCAACTTGCCCTGATCACCATGTCACTGGTTGCAGTCGCCGCCATCTTTGTAGGCTCCGTCGCCGCCTTCACCGTCGGCAGCAAGTTCGACCGTTTCGCCTCATTGCTCAGCCTTGTCGGCGCATCCGCACCTGATTTCTGGGTCGCGATATTGGCGATTGTGCTGTTTTCGCTGCAACTTGGATGGCTGCCCACATCCGGCACCGGCACGATATGGCATTGGATCATGCCGGTCGCGGTGCTGTTCATCCGCCCTTTCGGGTTGATCTTGCAGGTGGTCCGGGGGTCGATGCTCAGCGCGCTGGGGTCGCCCTATGTCAAAACGGCGCGCGCCAAGGGGGTAAAGAGCAAGAGCATCATTTTCGTTCATACCCTGCGCAACGGCATGTTGCCCGTCATCACCGTGATGGGCGATCAGGCCGCCGCCCTGTTGAACGGCGCAGTTGTGGTTGAATCCATCTTCGGTTTCCCCGGCGTCGGCAAACTTATGATCGACGCCATTCTGCAGCGCGATTTCAATGTGATCCTTGCCGCCATCATGGTCACCGCCCTTGCGATATTCATCATGAATCTGTTGATCGACCTATCCTATGCGCTGCTTGACCCCCGCATCCGGAAGTGAAGGCCCTTATGACTGAGTTATCGACACAGCACCGCCCGGTTCGGTCAAAGTCACATCGCATGCTGGCGTTGCTTTGGGCCGACAAATTTGCCTTCACCGCCGCCGGCTTTCTTTGCCTGATGATCCTGTGCGCGCTGTTCGGGCCGATGCTGCTGGCCGATGCGGCAAGTGGTCAGAACCTGCGCGCCCGCAACAGCGTACCGTTCACGCTGGATCGTGGCTGGCTCTATATCCTTGGCGGCGACGCACTGGGGCGTCCGCTCCTGGCGCGCATCGTGGTCGCCGCGCAGAACACCTTGATGATCGCGGCCGGTGCAGTTGTCTGTTCACTGGCGATCGGCACGTTTCTGGGGCTTCTGGCGGGCTATGCCGGGCGCATCTGGGCAGAGGTCATCTTGCGGCTGGCCGATGTGATCATGTCGTTCCCCTCGTTGCTGCTGGCCGTCATCGTCTTGTATATTCTGGAACCATCGGTCGCCAACCTTGTCCTTGTACTGGCGATCACCCGTATCCCGGTGTATCTGCGGACCACCCGCGCCGAGGTGCTGGAAGTGCGTGAACGCATGTTCGTTCAGGCCGCGCAGGTCATGGGCGCGTCGCGCAGGCGGATCATCTTCAAACATATCCTGCCCGTTACGCTGCCCACGCTGATCACCATCGCCACGCTTGATTTCGCCTTTGTCATGCTGGCCGAAAGCGCGCTGTCGTTCCTGGGCATCGGCATTCAGCCCCCTGAAATCACATGGGGCCTGATGGTCAGTCAGGGGCGGGCTTACCTGACCTCGGCATGGTGGCTGGCTTTCTGGCCGGGGCTTGCGATCATCCTCACAACCATGTCGCTGAACCTGCTGTCATCATGGATGCGCGTCGCCCTCGACCCCACCCAACGCTGGCGCCTGGAAATGGAGAAGCGCAATGCCTGAGCATCTTCTGGAAGTGTGCAACCTGTCAGTGCGCTTTCATACCGCGCAAGGTCCGGTACAGGCCGTCGACAACGTGTCATGGCATCTGGACCGGGGCGAAACGCTTGCCATTCTGGGCGAATCCGGTTCGGGGAAATCCGTATCCTCTGCGGCCATCATGAACCTGATCGACTGCCCCCCCGGCGAAATCACCCAAGGGGAAATCTGGTTCGATGGTCAGGATCTGCTGACCTTGTCCAACGAACGCCGCCGCGCGCTCAATGGAAAGCGGATCGCCATGATCTTTCAGGACCCGTTGAGCCACTTCAACCCGGTCTATACCGTCGGGTGGCAGATCGCCGAATCCATGACCGCACATGACCGACCCGCATCCGAGGCATGGGCACGCGCGCATGACCTCGTGAAACGCGTGGGCATCCCCGAGCCGGACCAGGCGCTGCGGAAATATCCCCACCAGTTTTCGGGTGGCCAGCGTCAGCGTTTGATGATTGCCATGGCGCTGGCGCTCAAGCCCGATGTACTGATCGCCGATGAACCAACCACCGCGCTGGATGTAACAGTGCAGGCCGAAGTTCTGACCCTGCTGGAAGACCTGCAAGCCGAAACCGGCATGGGTTTGGTTCTGATCACGCATGATCTGGGTGTGGTGGCCGACGTGGCCGACCGGGTGGTGGTGATGGAGAAGGGCAAGATCGTCGAAAGCGGCACGCCGCACGCCATCTATCACACCCCCGGCCATCCCTACACCCGTAAGCTGGTCGCAGCTGCGCCCGGCAAAGGCGCACTGCGCCAGCCAAGTACCGCCAGCGAACCGCTCCTGTCGTGTCGTGACCTCGCCAAATCCTACGGGGGTTTTGATGCGCTGAAAGGGATCAGTTTTGACCTGATGAAAGGCGAAACACTGGCCATCGTGGGCGAAAGCGGGTCGGGCAAATCCACGGTCGCCCGCCTTGTGCTGCGGCTGGAAGACGCCACGCACGGTCAGGTATTGTGGAAAGGCGACAACCTTCTGACCATGTCGCGCCGCGACATGACGGGCCTGCGCCGCCAGATGCAGATGGTGTTTCAGGACCCCACACAATCGTTGAATCCGCGCATGTCAGTGCATGAACTGGTGTCCGAAGCATGGGCTATTCACCCCGGCATCGTGGAACGCCGCCACTGGCGCGACCGGGTGGTGGCGCTGCTCGAACAGGTCGGCCTGACCGCCGACCACGCCACGCGCTTTCCCCACCAGTTTTCCGGCGGACAACGCCAGCGCATCGCCATTGCGCGCGCCCTCGCGCTCAACCCGGAAATGATCATCTGTGATGAGGCCGTATCAGCGC
Organism: Roseicitreum antarcticum; assembly: GCF_014681765.1. Lineage (GTDB taxonomy): Bacteria > Pseudomonadota > Alphaproteobacteria > Rhodobacterales > Rhodobacteraceae > Roseicitreum > Roseicitreum antarcticum. The sequence continues at coordinate 186,017 of NZ_CP061502.1, read as the reverse complement.
TCGACGTGTCGATTCAGGCGCAGGTCATCGACCTTTTGGGCGAATTGCGCGACCGGCTGGGCCTGTCCTTCATCTTCATCGCGCATGATCTGCCCGTTGTGCGCGACTTTGCCGACCGGGTTCTGGTGATGCAGGCGGGCCACATCGTCGAGCAGGGCAAAACCCAGGACATCTTCAACGCCCCATCGATGCCCTACACCCAACGCTTGCTGGCAGCGGGGCTGGACCCCGACCCGGATGTCCAGGCAGAACGGCGCGCAGCACGGCTGTTGCTGGCAAATTCCTAACGACAAAACGGAAGTGCTCCGCGTATCGCGCACCCTGGCATGGCAGGGTGCGGGTCCGGGCCATTCAGGCCACATGTACCCAGCACCCTCACGCTGGTTAGAACAGCAAGGCCAGGGTGTCCCAATACTGGAACAGCGTGAATGCCGCATATCCCGCAACCATGACGCCGCCCGCGACCCGCCCAATGCGGCCAAAGGCCAACAAGATAAACGCGAATGCCGCTGTCACCACAACCAACACCGGTAGATCAATCTGCGCAAAGCGCGGCTCGATGATCAGCGGGCGCACCATCGCGCTGATCGCCATCACCGAAAAGATGTTGAAGATGTTCGATCCGACAATCCCCCCGACAATCATCTCTGACTGACCTTTACGCGCAGCCGCCACACAGGCCGTCAGCTCGGGCAGCGACGTCCCCAGCGCAATCAGGGTCATCCCGATCACCGCTTCAGGGACGCCAAGTGCGAGCCCTCCCGCGACGGCACCCTGCACAAGCACCTCTGACCCGATAAGCAACGTGCCGATCCCCAGCAGAACAAAAAGGTAGGGGTTCGGCCCCCCCTGCCCGTCCGGCTCCTCATAAACGTCAATCTTGCTCGATCTGTATTGATAGAGGATGTAGCCGATGATGCACACCAGCATTCCAAGACCGCCCCAGACGGGCAGAATACCCGCCACCACCGCGACCGACATCATGATCGTCGCGGCGATCATCACCAGAGTGTCAACCCGAACCTCTTTTCGATCCACAACGATCGGGGCCATCAACGCCGCAACCCCCAGGACCAACAGCACATTGGCGATGTTGGACCCCATGACATTGCCGACCGAGATGCCCGGAAACCCTGTCAGGTTGGCATTGATCGACGTGAACAACTCGGGCGCGGATGTGCCGAAGGCGACAATCGTGGCTGCGATGAACAGCTTTGAAAGCCCCGAGCGCTCGGCGATGGCCACCGCCGAATCCACCGTCCAGTCGCCCCCTTTGATCAACAGCCAGATGCCAAAGGCAATGGCCCCAAGGGCGATGACGGTAAGCTGATAAAGCGGCAGACTATGCATGGCGCCCTCCCCCGGTCACGAAGGACCCGAACCCGCTGTTCAACAAAACGGGTGGTAGAACGCGCCATAGATGACAAACGACGGACTGGCCCGGCGCAACATGGTGCCAAGCCTTCCAATGGAAGAGCACTGCTTCAGACATGATGAAGTTGGTTCCAGACGGCTGGAAATAATTCGGTGTCCGACATCACGAAAGCGCCGCCACTTCCGCCAGAGGGGCCCGGCCACCAGTTTCGATGACCGTGAAGCAAGCACTTCAAGCCAACAGCTTCAGCTTATTTGCGATACCGCGACAAAGCAAGGCCCACCAAAGCTGGGTAGTGTCTCAATTGACGGAGAGCGGGAAGGCAAGGCCTTTTGGCTGCTGTACCACATCCCGCAGGCTCCCCGGGTCGTCACCGGCCATCATTGGGTAGACAATCGCCCAGATCAGGACCGCGACCACCAGGTTGACGCTCGCCACCTCTGCGGCGGCGACCGCCTCGACCAACACAGGCGCCAAAGTGCCGACAGCGATACCGGCCAGCATAGCCAAGCCAACCCAGTCGGTCAGGTAGCGCTCGATCAGGCTCATGCCGGTGTGACCTCCGGGCGCTCAGGGCTGAGCCGGCCAGAGGCCAGCGCCGAGATCGCGACCATCACGGTGGCCGTTCCCAGCATCAGCGCCAGCCCACCCACCTGGTAGGTGAGGCCCGACAGCACGGTACCAAGGAGGCGCCCGCCAGCGTTCGCCATGTAGTAGAAGCCGACATCCATCGTCACGCGCTCGGCCTTGGTGAAGGCGAGGATCAGGTAGGAATGCAGCGCGGAATTCACAGCGAAGACCGCGCCAAAGGCGAGGAGACCCGCCACCAACGTGACCGTCAGCCATGGCTGCGGCTCGGCGGAGACAAGCGCCGCCGCCGTCAGTGCCGCCGGGATCGCGGCCAGCGTCCAGGCCCAGCCACGCGCTTTGCCGACAAGATCCCGCTCAGGCGTCGTGGACGCACGCAGGAGTGTCGGAGCCGAAGCCTGCACAGCACCATAGAGGATGATCCAGAGCGCCATGAATGTGCCGATCATGAAGAAGGCGGCGCGGTTGCCCTCTTCCGTGCCGTCGGACAGCACGGCGTAGAAGTAGATCGGAATACCGACGACGAACCACACGTCCCGCGCGCCGAAGAGGAATACCCGCGCCGCCGAAAGCCAGTTGACGTTCGCCGACTTCGAGAAGACTTCAGAGAATTTCGCGCCCTTGCGGCCCTTGGGCAGCCCCGGCGGCATGGCGATCAGGACAGCGACAAGGATGACGGAAAGGACCGCCGCCATCGCCAACACTGCGGAGGCAAAGCCCACAGTGGCCAGCAGCGCCGCGCCGAGCAGGAAGCCCAAACCCTTCACGGCATTCTTCGATCCTGTCAGGATCGCGACCCAGCGGAACAGCCCACCGTTTCCGGTCGGCGCGAGGATCTTCACGGCCGACTTGGAGGACATCTTGGCGAGGTCCTTGGCTACCCCACTGGCCCCCTGTACCACCATGACAAAGGCGACTGAGGTCGTAATCGCCCATTCGGGATGAAGTTGCGCCAGCGCGATCAGCGCCGCGACCTGTAGCCCGAGGCCCGCATAGAGCGTCGACGTCAGCCCGAAGCGCGCCGCGATCCAGCCCGCGGACAGGTTCGTGACCATCCCCGCGATCTCGTAAAGCACAAAAAGATAGGCGAGTTGAACCGGCGTGAAGCCGAGTGTGTGAAAGTGCAATAGCACCAGCATCCGCAGCGCGCCGTCTGTGAGCATGAAGGCCCAGTAGGATGCCGTGACGGCGATGTAGGCCGAGAGACCCTCGGGGCGCGCCCGGTCGGTCACAGCGAGGCCCCGACCATCAGAGCCACGTCGACGAGGCGGTGAGCATAGCCCATCTCGTTGTCATACCAGGCATAGACCTTCACCTGCGTACCGTTCACCACCATGGTGGAGGGCGCGTCTATGATGCTCGACCGTCTGTCGTTCGTGTAGTCTGCAGAGACCAATGGCCGCTCTTCATAGCCAAGGATCCCGGCGAGCGGCCCCTCGGCCGCGTTCTTGAAGAGCGCGTTCACTTCCTCTGCGGTCGTCGGCCGTTCCACCTCGAAGACGCAGTCGGTGATCGACGCGTTCAACAGCGGCACGCGCACGGCATGGCCGTTCAGACGGCCCTTCAGTTCGGGATAGATCAGTGTGATTGCCGTGGCAGATCCGGTGGTCGTCGGGATCAGCGAATTGAGCGCCGAACGGGCACGGCGCAGGTCCTTCGCAGGGCGGTCAACGATGGTCTGTGTGTTCGTGGCATCGTGGATCGTGGTGATCGAGCCGTGGCGAATGCCGATCGCCTCGTGGATAACCTTGACCACTGGCGCGAGGCAGTTCGTCGTGCAACTGGCCGCTGTGACAATCCGGTGCACAGCGGGATCGTAGATGTTGTGGTTCACCCCGTAGACGATGTTCGCTGCGCCGCCGTCGTTCACCGGCGCTGATACCACCACCTTCTTCACGCCTGCTTCGAAATAGGGCGCGAGCTTCGCTTCCGTCTTGAACACACCCGTGCAATCGATGACCACGTCCACACCGTCGAGGGGAAGTGCCGAAAGATCCCGCGTGCCGATGAAGGGCAGCCGCGTACCGTCGATTGTCACACTCTGCGCATCATGCCCGAAAGTGGCATCCCACCGCCCGTGCACAGTGTCGAACTCCAGCAGATGTGCGTGCATGGCCGGATCGCCGACCGCATCGTTGATCCAGGCGATCTTGACACCGCGCGCGAGAAGCGGCTTCAGGGCAAGTTTGCCGATGCGGCCAAGGCCGTTCAATGCGTAAGTGGTCATGAAGACTCCTCCGAGGGTTTACGGCCGATGTCATCGATCCTCGACTGCAAAGCCAGACGGCTCAGGGATTCGAGGTTCAGCGCAGTGAAAAGATCGATCCTGTGCTTCAGTGCGCCATAGGCTTCCTGAAATGCCAGCGCCTTCCGGGCATCATTTCCCTCTGCCTTGACCGGATCAGGCATTCCCCAGTGGCCGGTGACGGGCTGATCTTCCCAGGCAGGGCACTCTTCGTTGGCCGCCTGATTGCAGACGGTGAACACGAAATCGAAATGCGGCGCGTCCGGGTCGGAAAATTCCGAGACGTCTTTGGACCGCAAGACCGAGATGTCGTGGCCCTTCTCCTTGAGAACATGAACGGCGAAGGGATTGAGCTGCGAACCCGGCCGCGTTCCGGCAGAGAAAGCGTTGAACCGGTCTCCCGCTTGTTTTCGAAGAATACTCTCGGCGAAAATCGACCGTGCGGAGTTACCCGTACAGATGAACAGGACGTTGTATTTGCGATCCGTCGTGGGATGGGTTCCCGATTTGGGTGACAGGGTGAGAGGGGCGCAGAGGTCCGGGCGCCCGCGGCAGCAGTCGAAGAGCAGGTAATCCAGTGTTCCCCTGACCTCGTCCATGTCGACAGAGTAGCGAAGCGATGTCCCCTCGCGTTCCTGCGTTACCAGGCCCGCCTGCATCAACGCAGAAAGATATGCCGACAGGGTCGATGCCTTGAGGCCGAGCGCATCTGCCAGTTCCCCAGCCGGCACCAGATCAGGAAAGCGCCGCATCAAAAGCCGAAACAACGCGAGTCGTTGTGGATGACCGAGAGTGGACAGACGAGAGGGAATCAGTGTTTCCATATTTCATGGATAACAGAAATACGGGATGCTTATAGTGAAGCTTTTGTGACGCCAGAGGACGTCATCTTGCGCAGTTCAGGTGCATACAAGATTTTCCTCCGCTGCACGCCTCTGCGCGATCGAAACATGAAGATGATGTGCCCACGGAAACAAAAAGGCACTAAAATATACTCAAATCGCTACTATCCATCACATAGGCGCTTGCTTAGCCGACACACGCCGCATCTTGTACCGGGCATCTTCATGATCGCCCGGTTTCACCATGCCACGTGCCCCGCATGAAACGCATGCAGGGCACCACTTTCTTAAAAGCTCATCACAACGCTGTTGTCGGCCAGCATAGCGCGGGCGGCGGCATCGGGTGCGGCGGGGGTCACACCGTCAAGCAGGACGGATGCATCAGCCCCCATGCCGGGCAGGTAGATCGCACAAACCTCGGCCGTTACGTTGTAGTCAGCCATCATCATCCGCATCAGACCTTGCGGGCTGGCATCGCGTGGCGGCTGGCCTGCGGTGGCGGTTTCGGGGGCATCTGCCAGACCGATATCACCGGCAGGCCCGCAAAGCAGGATCTGTGCCGTGGCACCTTGCTGGACCGCATTCAGCGTCAGCACCATGGCCATCAGCTGTGTCTGTGGTTCAGCTGCGGTCAGGATCGTGACGACATGGCGGCCTTCCTGCGCGGTAGCGGGCAGGGCCGCAGCAAAGGTCAGCGCGCAGGCTGTCAGTATCTTTTTCATGGAATTTTCCTTCAGTTGCGGTTGTCGTTAAAAGATGATCGCACGAATGATCAGCGCGACGATGGTCAGCGTGGCGACCCCGCCCAGCCATAATCCGGCGAACCATAGTGTTTTGCGCAGGGCGGGGGGCATCAGTGATAGCCTCCGGCAGGGTCGACCTTGCCGCGAAACACCCAATAGGCGTAGCCAGTGTAGGCAAGGATCATGGGCACCAGCACCAGCGCACCGGCCAGCAGAAACCACAGGCTTTCGTCAGGGGCTGCGACATCGCGGATCGTAAGTGAGGGCGGCACCATATAGGGATAGAAGCTGATCCCAAGTCCGATGAAGGACAGAACAAACAACGCCAGCGTTGCCAGAAATGGCCACGCATCGCGGTTTTCGCGCATCCCTTTGGCGAAAACGAAAGCGGCGACCAGAATGGCGGCAGGCACCAGCACCGTGAACAGCACGTTTGGAAAGCCAAACCAGCGGTCCAGATAACTCGGGTTCAGGAAGGGTGTGATCAGACTGACCAAGCCCACCAGCGCCAGCGTTGCCGCTCCCGTCCACACGGCCATGCGGCGCGCTACACGCCGCACGGGGCCGTCGGTTTTCATCACCAGCCAGGTTGCCCCCATCAGTGCATAGCCCGCCACCAGCGCTACGCCTGTCAGGATAGAAAACGGTGTCAGCCAATCCCAGTTCCCGCCTGCATAGGCGCGGCCTTCCACGGTGATCCCCTGCACCAGTGCACCAAGCGCGATCCCTTGGGCAAAGGCCGCCATAATGCTGCCGAAGGTGAACGAGATATCCCAAAGGAACTTGCCGCGCTTGGTGCGCCAGCGAAACTCGAATGCGACACCACGAAACACCAACGCCAGCAGCATCACGATGATCGGCACGTAAAGGGCAGGCATGACCACTGCATAGGCCAGCGGAAAGACTGCAAACAACCCCCCGCCGCCCAACACCAGCCAGGTCTCATTACCATCCCAGACCGGGGCGACCGCGTTCATGGCGAGGTCTTTGCTCTCCTCGCCGTGCATGAAGGGAAACAGGATACCCACGCCCAGGTCGAACCCGTCAAGGATGACATAGGCCAGCACGGCAAAGGCGATCAGCCCGGCCCAGATGAATGCAAGATCAAAGATCATGGTAATTACTCCGCCGGAATGAATTTGTCGTCGACCGCAGGCGCAGGTGTCACCCCTGCCGTGCGGATCGGGCCGATCGATTTGAGCGGGATGCGGTCTTCGAGCCGTTTGTTCATCAGGCGTAGGATGTAGAAGGTGCCCGCGCCGAACAGCAGGAAATAGACCACGATGAAGGCCACAAGCGAAGAGGCCACCGCCGCAACCTCGACCGGGGCGACGCTGTCATTGGTGGACAAGAGGCCATAGACGGTCCAGGGCTGACGGCCCACCTCTGTGGTGATCCAACCGGCCAGCACAGCGACAAAGCCGGTCGGCCCCATCGCAATCGCGGCGCGGTGCAGCCATTTGCGCTCGAACATCGTGCCCCGCATCCGCGCGACCAGTGCCCAGAGACCAAGGCCCAGCATGGCAAAGCCAAGCGCGACCATGACACGGAACGACCAGAACACAATGTCGACGGGCGGGCGTTCATCGACAGGGAAATCCTTCAAGCCCGGCAGCGGCGACGTCAGGTCATGGGTCAGGATCAGTGAGGACAGATAGGGGATCTGCACGGCGTAATCGACAGTTTCGGTTTCCGAATTGGGGATACCAAACAGGATCAACGGCGCGGCGCCTTCAGGATGGCTTTCAAAATGGCCTTCCATCGCGGCAATTTTGGCGGGCTGATATTCCAGCGTATTCAGCCCATGGAAATCGCCTGCGACGATCTGCAAAGGCGCGACGACGATCAGCATCGCCATCGCCATGGAAAACATCACCCGCGCACCTTGATCCATGCGGTCGCGCAGCAGATGCAGGCCACCAATCGCCCCCACAACCAACGCCGTGGTCAGATAGGCCGCCAGCACCATATGCACCAGCCGGTAAGGGAAGGACGGGTTGAACACGATGGCCCACCAGTCGACCGGTACAAACTGGCCAACTTCGTTGATCGCATGGCCCTGCGGCGTCTGCATCCAGCTATTGACCGACAGGATCCAGAAAGCCGACCCCAAAGTGCCGATGGCGACCATCAGTGTGGCAAAGAAATGCGCCCTCGGCCCGACCTTTTCACGGCCAAAAAGCATTACGCCCAGAAAGCCCGCTTCCAGGAAGAATGCGGACAGGACTTCATACCCCATCAGCGGGCCGACTACGGGACCAGCCTTGTCGGAAAACACCGACCAGTTGGTACCGAATTGATAGGACATCACGATGCCCGACACGACGCCCATGCCGAAAGCTACGGCAAAGATGGTTTTCCAATAGTTGAAAAGGCGCAGGTAAATATTCTTGCCCGTCCACAGATGCAGCCCGTTCAACACCGCCAGATAGCTGGCCAGTCCAATCGAAAACGCCGGGAAGATGATGTGGAACGATACCGTGAATGCGAACTGGATCCGCGCCAGCTCTATCGCGTCAAAGCCGAACATTGGGGGTGCCTTTCGGGTTGATATATTTCTGATGAATGAATAGGCTGTCACTTGCACATATTCAAGTTTCATTATGGGATGCGATGTCGCACCCATACCGGAGGCTAACTTGCGGCTGACAAGCTACACGAATTACGCCCTGCGCACCCTGCAGATGGCCGCGATCCGCGCGCCGCATCTGGTGCGGATCGACGAGGTGGCGCAGGCGCATCGGATCAACCGCGCGCATCTGACCAAGGTGGTGCATCAGCTGGCGCAGGCGGGCTATATTGAAACGGTACGTGGGCCCAAGGGCGGGTTGCGTCTGGCGCGTCCGGGGCCGGATATCATCGTGGGCGATGTCGTGCGCCTGACCGAAGGGCCGCTTGATCTGGTCGAATGCTTCAACCCCGAGATCAACACCTGCAAATTGCGGGGCATCTGCAAGTTATCCGTGGCGCTACATAAAGCGACAGCGGCTTTCATGGCAGTCCTTGATGATTTGACCGTTGCGGATATCGCCATGAACAGAGACGACTTGCTGGCGCGGCTCGGTCTGCCTGCCGTCGCTGTCGCAACGCCAGTTGCAGCCGTTTCGGTCAACACCGATGACTGATACGACAAGGCAGCGAAAATTCTGGAACCGTATTGCTGCGCGCTACGCTGCACGTCCTCTGAAAAACGTCGCCGCCTATGAGGCTATGCTGACCGACATCGCACGACGGCTACACCCTGATGACCGGGTGCTCGAACTGGGATGCGGCACAGGCGGCACAGCCATCCATCTTGCCCCTTGCGTGACGCAGTGGACTGCCTGTGACTTCTCGCCTGCGATGATCCGTATTGCACAGGCCAAACCGGCGGGGGGTAACCTCCGCTTCATTGTGGCCGATGTGATGCAAGCGCTGGAAACCGGTCCCTGTGACGTGGTTTGTGCCATCAACGTGCTGCATCTTGTCGATGACATGCCTGCGGTACTTGCACAAATTCACGCGCATTTACCGCCCGGTGGGCGCTTGATCATCAAGATCTGGTGCTTTGCCGATTTGAACTGGCGAATAAGGGTGGTTTTCAACACGCTGTCAGTTTTTGGCCTATTTCCCGCAACAAAGAAGCTGCGGCACGTCGACGTGAATGACGCCCTGCATCTTGCCGGTTTCGAGGTGGTCGCTGAAAAAGTCTTCGGTGATTATCCCCAGAACCTCTACTTTGTTTTGCGCAAACCTGCCATTCCTGCGCAGTGATCAGGTCGGCGTTGGGTGCATCGTGTCGCGCGCCCGCCGGAATATCGCCGCAATCTGGTGGAACCTGTCCGCATGCGGCGATGTCGCCCGCCATGCCAGCACGACACGGCGCGGGCAGGCGCCCGGCAGCGGCGTCAGCGCCAGGTCATGCCCCCGCGCGATCCCCGCATCGACGGCAAGCTGCGGCAAAAGGGTGATGCCCAACCCTTCCTCTACCATCGACATCAGCGTGGGCAGGCTGGTCGCGGCAAAGGCGTCCCCGGCAGGCGCGGCCATGTCGCGATAGGCCTGCAAGGCATGGCGCTGCAGGCAATGCCCTTTTTCCAGCAGCAACAGTTTGGATTCTGCCAGCTTGGCCCCTGTAACAGCCGGATCTTCGGCCAGAGCATGGCCAAGCGGGGTTGCCAGTTGGTACCCATCCTCGAACAACATCTCTGTCGCGATCGTACCAACAGGGTGCGGCAGCGCGATCAGGATCAGGTCGAGCCGCCCCGCGATCAGCCCCTCGACCAGTGTTTCGGTCAATTCCTCGCGCAGAAAGATATGCTGGTCCGGCCAGCGCTGGCGCAGCAAGGGAAGCGCGCGCGGCACCAGAAACGGCCCGATCGTCGGGATCGCGCCCAGCCGCAGATCACCGCGCACCTGTCCCGCATGTTCCTGCGCCAGCGTGGCGATATCGGCCACGTCGTTCAGCACGACACGGGCCCGGCGCACGATTTCTTCGCCCAGGCGTGTCATCATCACCGCCTGTTTGGACCGCTCGGCCAAGGGCACGCCCAGATGATCCTCCAACTCCTTGATCCCGCTCGACAGGGTGGGCTGGGTGACGTGGCACATCTCTGCCGCACGCGAAAAATTCAGCGTATCCGACAGGGCAACAAGAAAGCGAAGCTGGCGCAGGGTGGTCATGGCTGCCTTTTTAATAGATTTTCGCTATAACAACAAGTCAAACAATCAATTTCCTAAATATACCTCAGGCCACTATCTCTGCTGTATCGCAACCAGAACCCCAAGAGGACACCATGCTTGATACCGCAAACACTCCCGCCGGCCTGCCACGGATGAACGAACCCGCCCCCGATTTCACGGCGCTGACCACGCATGGCATGAAATCGCTGTCGGATTACAAGGGCAAATGGCTGATCCTGTTTTCGCATCCCGCGGATTTCACGCCCGTCTGCACGACGGAATTCATGGCCTTCGCCCGCCGCGCCGATGATTTCGCAGCCCTCAACACCGAACTGCTGGGATTGTCGATTGACAGTCACTACGCGCATATCGCCTGGGTCCGGTCGATCGAACACAGCTTTGGCGTCAAGATCGATTTCCCGATCATCGCCGATCTGGATATGAAGGTGGCCCAAGCCTATGGCATGATCCAGCCCGGTGCGTCTGACACCCAGGCCGTGCGCGCGACCTTCGTGATCGACCCCGAAGGCAATCTGCGCGCCATGGTGTATTACCCGATGACCAATGGCCGCTCGATTGATGAGTTTTACCGCTTGATCGTAGCGCTGCAGACTTCGGGCGAACACAAGGTCGCCACACCCGAAAACTGGGTGCCGGGCCAGCCGGTGATCGTGCCGACCCCGCAGACCACCCAAGCCGCCGATGCGCGGATGACCGAAGGGCTGGACACCGTCGATTGGTATTTCAGCACCAAGACCCTTTAATCTGAAGACAAAGAGCGCGTATCCGGTCCCACCGGATGCGCCATCAGACAAGGATACATCATGATACATCATCCCAAAGTCGCCTCGTTCTGGGACGAACCTACCGGAAGCTGGCAATACGTGGTGCACGATCCCGCCACGATGAAAGGCGCGGTCATCGACCCGGTCTGGAACTTCGATCCGCTGTCCGGCGCGACCCGCACCCGCGATGCACAGACATTGCTGGATTATGTTCGCGATACCGGAATCGATGTGGAATGGATACTGGATACCCACCCCCATGCCGACCACTTTTCCGCCGCTGTCTGGCTAAAGGAACAACTTGGCGCGAAAACCGCCATAGGCGAACATGTCGTCAAGGTGCAGGCCCTGTGGAAGGGCATCTACAACCTCGGGGATGATTTCCAGACCGATGGCAGCCAGTGGGACCATCTGTTCGCGGATGGCGACAGGTTCATGATCGGTGACATGCCGGTCAGGGTGATGTTCTCGCCGGGTCATACGATGGCGTCGATCACCTATGTCATGGGCGATGCGGCTTTTGTGCATGACACGCTGATGATGCCCGACAGCGGCACCAGCCGTGCGGATTTTCCGGGTGGGTCGTCAGCAGATCTCTATGATAGCCTGATGCGGATCATGGCGCTGCCCGATGACACACGGCTTTATGTCGGACATGATTATGCCCCTGACCGCGATGCCGCCTGCATGGCCACGGTCGCAGAGCATCGTGCAAACAACATCCACCTGTACGATGCGCCCGCTAAGGCCACATATCAGGCCCGCCGTGACAAGCGTGATGCAACTCTGCCCTTGCCCAGGCTGATGCTGGCTGCCTTGCAGATCAACATCCGCGGTGGCCGGGCGACGGCAGCCGAAGGGAACGGGCGCCGCTACCTGAAACTTCCGCTCGATTACTTCGAGCCGCGCTGAAAAGGGCGCGCCGGGCGCCTGGTCGCGCACTGGCACCGCAGCCAGGCGTTGCTTCAGAAAGGCTGCCTGATGCGTGAGTGCCTTTTCCCCTTCAGGTTCAGGCGACTCGGATGTGGATCTCTGCGGGCTGGCGCAAAATTCCCGGGACTGTTGCGTTAATCTGGATTGCTAACGATTGTATCGTGCGGCTTTGATTTCAGGCAGCCAAACCAACGAACGCGTGGACGAAGCTGATCTCGCCTCGGACGCCCGGCTCCCTCGTTTGTATGTGCCCGTTCTTGATCGGTCTGATTGTCTCCATCCCTAGGTATTTGATCCCACGGCTTGATGGTGCGATCCTTTCTGCGGCATGATCGCTCTCGACACGGTTGTTGAGATACTTACGGTCGATATGGGTGATATAGTCAAAGCGAGGGTCGGAACGATGGTTGATTTCGCGGATCACCTTTCGCTATGTCGGTGCCTTGTCTGTGCAAATTGATAAAGGACGGTGCAGCCGCACGCGTTCAATCGCCTTACTCAGAAAGGATTTTGCAGCTTTCGTATCGCGTCTGGCAGTGAGCCTGAAATCGACCAATTGACCGTTGGCATCAATTGCGCGGCTAAGATGACGCCCGGCCCTCCTGGACAGTTCCGGCCCGAACTTCTGCACCCATCGACAGACCGTCGAGCGATCAACATTCAACCCACGCTCCGCCAGCAGGTCCGTCACATCTTGATAGGACAGTGGGTAGCGAAGACATATCCGTACGGCACACAAGATGGCCAAGGCAGGAAACCGGTGGCGTTTGAACGGTTGCTTGGTCGACATATCAGCGATCCTTTCGCAACGATAATCCCCAACAGCCCTTCTTAATGCAACAGTCCCATGCCGAAAGTGCCCGGCAAACGTCCGCGCGTGAACCTGCCCGCAGTATCCAGCGTCAGCATTCGCGCGCCGATCGTCCGGCGCAGATGTCCCACTTTCTTCGGCGGATGTGTTGCTGCCAGGTGGGTGATCCGCCTATTTCTTCAGCTTGGCCTGTTCAAGCGACCAGTACTCCATCTCAAACAGCTCGGCCTGTGTCAGCGGCGCAAAGCGGCCTCGCGTTTCGGCGGCATGGATCACCCGCACCGTCTGCGCCGCGAGGTCGGCCACGATGCCCGCTTCGGCTTTGGTCTTGCCGATGCCGATCAGCCCAAGACTGCGCACATGGACAACGCGCGGCAGCGTATCCAGCATCACCTTCGGCTCGGTCGCCGATGCAGCACAGGTTTCAAAATACGCAATGTATTTCAGGGCATAGGCGTGCAAGGCGCGGTCGATATCGGCATCGGTTTCGGTGCCGTCCAGAAACAGCGGAAACGGTTTCAGCCGGATCACATGGTCCGGGGTCACGGTGCCCCGGTGGGCCGCCGCGCGCAGATCGTTGCGGGCCAGAAACGCCCGGATCGACGCGCCATCACGCGCGTCCAAAACCGCCCCGGCGGCAAAGGCAGGGCCTGCGGCCTGTACGCGGTCGCGCAGACGGTCCAGAAACGGGTCCGGGAACGCGCCCTCCAGCGGATGGTCGTCGCCGGGGTACAAGGTGACGCCGCGCTCTGCCAGATGCGTTTCGGCCAAGTTCACAAAGTCGATCATCCGGTCGTAACTTTCGCGCGCCGTCGCGCCAAAGGTGAACAACCCATGATTGACCAGCCACAGCCCTTCGCAGTCCGGGTGCGCCAGCGCGATCTGATCCGCCGCGATGGACAGGTCGTAGCCCGGCATCACATAGGGCACTACGGCCAGCCGGTCGCCGTAGAGCTCGCGGCAAATCGCGGCGGCATCGGGCTGGTTGACCAGTACCAAAACTGCGGTGGCATGGGAATGATCAACAAACTTCGCAGGCAGAAACCCGTGCAGCAGTGTTTCCAGCGACGGGTTGGGCGCGGAGGGGTCCAGCAGATTGGCGCGCAGCAGCGCCACCATGTCAGGATCGCTCAGCCGCCCTGCCCGCCCGCCGCTGCGGATCGCATCCAGATGCACCCCCGGCAGGCCCGGCCCCTCAATCGTGGCAAGGTCCCACCCGCTGCCCTTGACGTGTAGCACGTCGGCGAAAGTGCCGCCAGCTTCAGCCTCAGTGTTGGCAACAGCCGCGTCAGGCGCGCTGCCCTCGCGCGTACTGACGCCACCCGTCACAGCCCCGCCGGGCAGCCTGCGCCGGGTCTTGACCGAGGTATTGCCGCCGCCATGCAGCACTAGATCAGGATCGCCACCGATCAGCCGCGAGGTATAGATGCGCAGCGCAAGGTCGCGGTCGGCCGGATCACTGCCCGCCTGCTGTTGCCAGCTTGCAGCCTCGGAGTCGTTCCAGCAGTTTGGCGTCAGATGCGGTGTCAGGTTTTGGTTCAGCTTCGGCGCCAACTTCGGGGCTAGTTTCTGATCCAGATTTTCGCTCGGTTTCTGGGTCACGGTTTCAGCCCATCCCCGTCGGTCAGATCGGACATCACCAGCCGGTACAGGCTTTTGCTGCGTGCGCCGGTCATGATATCGTCCAGCAAGGCCACGGTTTCCCTATAGTGCGCGGTTTCGCGGTGCGCATCCAGCGCTGCCGCGTCGGTGAATATCTCGAATATCGAAAACCGTGTTTCGTCATCAGGATCTTGCAACACATCGAAACGCAGGTTGCCCGGTTCCGTCCGCGTGCCCTCAAAGTTGATCCGGAAGGCATCGAGGAAGTCCCCGATGCGATCCGGTTTCACATGGATATGAACCATTTGCACATACATCGCGGCCTACTCCACCCCGGTCATGCCGTGCTTGACGTTCAGCGCATGGCGCTCGGTCCAGCTGTCGGGCACAGTGCCGCCGGTGTTACCGAACCATTCCTGCACCGGGATTCCGGATACCAGCGCGACATTGCCCCAAGGCATCCAGGCACCGGTGCGCACGATGAACTTTGCGTTGCGGTAGCCGTCTTCATGGAACCATGCGTTGGGTTTCACCCCCGGCAGCGCATCGGGGAAGACGTCGGCTACGCCGTTCCACGCGTTGGGGTTGTTGGCTTTCGCATCGTCGATCATGTGATACGCCTCAACCCACATGTCCTGCCGGATGGCGCGCAGCACTGTCAGCAGGTCGGGCACCCCAGGGCATAGCGCCAGATCGATCACCCGGTCTTCATAGGCCATGGGATAGCCCGCATCGACGACCAGCATGATGTCGTCATGCCCCATTTCCGAGATTGCCCGGCCAAGCTTGACGTTCAGTATTCCTTTGCGCCGCATATCTTTTCCTTTTCAAGCGGTTTAGATCGGTTCAGGCATGTCCCTGAACGATGAGTGAGATAATTTCGTCTTGCGTGGTGGTGGCCATGTCGCGCACGCCCACCAGATTGCCCAGATGCAGGATCGCGACCCGGTCACAGACCTTGCGCACATGGCCCAGATCATGGCTGACCATCACGATCCCGATGCCGCTGTCGGCCAGATCGCGCACAATGCCCAGCACCTCGTCGCGCGCGCTGGGGCTCAAGGCCGATGTAGGTTCGTCCAGAATGATATAGCGGCTGCCAAAAGCCGTGGTGCGCGCCAGCGCTGATACCTGACGCTGCCCGCCCGAAAGATGCCCGGCAGGGGTGCGCACATCAAAAGGCCGTACCGAAAACCCGTTGACGATCTGCTGCGCCCGCACCCGCATCGCGCCGTATTTCAGAAATCCCAGCGCGTTGGTCATCTCGCGGCCCAGAAAGATATTGTGGACCACCGGCATGTCGTCAAACAATGCAAGGTCCTGATACAACATGGCGATGCCCGCCGCGCTGGCGTCGGAGGAATTGCGGAACACATGCGCCGCGCCGTCAACTTCGATGGTGCCCGCGTTGGGCGTGACCGCCCCGGCAAGCACCTTCATCAGCGTTGATTTCCCGGCGCCGTTGTCGCCCAGAAGCCCGATGACCTCGCCCGCCTCAACCGTCAAGTCAATGTTCTCGATCGCCCTGATCGCACCGTAGGATTTGGAAATACCGCGAAGAACTACGCTCATGTCATGTTTTCCGGATTGCAGATGATGTGTCTGGGAACGCGGGGGCCGTGGTCTGGCCCCCGCAAGGTGATTCCTGCGCAGCAATCAGCGGTCAAGCGCGCCCGAATAGCGGAAGGCGTAATCGGTTTCAGCGTCGATCGCTTCGGCCGACATGGTGTAATCAATCGGCTTGATCGTTGCGGCCAGGACCACCGGCACCTCTTCGCCTGCGGCATGCGCGCGGATCGCTTCGGCAACCGCCACGCCCCAGTCGTCGTTCACTCGGAAGGCCGTGACCTTCAGCCCGCCATCCTTGATCGACTTCAGCTCATCCGCGCCGCCGCCCCAGCCGTTGATGATCACATCATCCAGCTTGCCGCGTTCGGTTGCGGCGGCCAGAACGCCCAGTGCGACAGCCGTGTTGCCCGCGTGCAGCATGGTCAGATCGGGATGGCGGCTCAGCAGTGCCTGCCCGCCGCTGAACGCCAGTTCGCGGTCGCCGTTGGCCTCGAATTCATCGACCATGGTCATGTTGGAATTTTCCGTGACGCAATCGGCGAAATGGTCAGAACGCTGGCTGTCAATCAGCCCCGGAATATAGCGCACAAGGGCAAATGTCCCCTCACCGCCGGTCTCAGCGATGACCCAGCGGCACAGCGCTTCGGCACCGATTGTGTGGTCAAATCCCACATGCGTGATCGGCTGCCGCGCCGTGCCCAGCGTATCGACAAACGGGTTTACCACATTCATCACCAGTGTCGGCATGGCTTCGGACAGCCGGGCGATGTTGGATTTCTGCACCTGGTATTCCGACGGGCCGATCACGACATAATCGAAATCGCCGCCCAGTACCTGTTCAACCTGCACGCCCTGCCGGTCATGTTCATCGGGGCGGATCATGAATTCGGTGATCTCGAAGGGAATGCCCATTTCCTCCAGCCGCGCGCGGGTAGAGATGTTCAGCCGCGCCCATGCGTCGGATGTCTCAAGGCTGGGAAACATCAGCGCAATTTTCAGCGGCGCGTCAAACGTGCCCTCGGCAGGGACGGTATCCGCCCGGACGCGCGCCATGAAGTCCTCCATCTTCTGGCGCTCATCGGGCAGCATCTCATGCAGTTCGGGCAGCAGGAAATAGCCACGTTCCTGTGCGCCCTCCGGCACCTCTTGTGCGACCATGGGCAGCGACAGTGCCAGAAGCGCGGCGCTGGTGGTCAGCAGGCGTTTTATCGTGGTGGTATTCATTTCAGGTCTCCTCCCCTGTTTTTCTCTTGCAGTTGGTTGTTCTGCACCTGCGGCCCCGTTGCAGTCCTCAGGCCTGCAGCTGTCCCCCGCAGTGTTCCGTAGCAGTGTTTCGTGGTAGTAGCCCGTAACAGCTCACTCCTCCGTGCGGCTGTCGCGGCGTGAATAAAGCCCGATGGTGATCAGGATGACCGCGCCGGCGGCCACATGCTGCCAGAAAGCCTCAAAGCCCAGGATCACTACGGCATTGACGATGGTCGCCAGCAACCAGGCACCCAGCAACGTGCCGACGATGGAACCGCGCCCGCCAAACAGGTTGGTGCCGCCCACGATCACCGCCGCAATGGTGTTCAGCAAGATCGTCACCGCGCCTGACGCAACCACCGCATCCAGCCGTCCGGTCAGCATGATTCCGCCCAGCGAGGCGATGAACCCCATGAAAACATAAACCCCGATGCGATAGCGCAGCACACTGACCCCCAACCGCCGCGCCGCCGTCGGATTGCCGCCAACGGCATGCAGCCGCGCGCCGATCCGGTGATAGGCAAACACCAGATGCGCAATGATGATGACACTCATCCCGATCATTACCGGCACCGGAACACCCCAGACCCGGCCCCGGCCCAACCATGTGATCGCCTCGGGGAAGGCAAAGAACACGCCGCCGCCCGCATACACCAGCGCCAGACCGCGAAACATCAGTTCGGTCGACAGGGTAACGATGAAATCGGGCATCTTCAGCCGGGTGATCAGCACGCCGTTGATCAGCCCGCACAGCCCGCCGGTGCCAAAGCCGATCATCAGCGACAGCCACAGCGGCAGGCCAAAATCCTTCAGCGCGGCGGCAAAGGCAACGCTGGAAAGCGTCAGGATCGCGCCGATCGACAGGTCAATGCCCCGCGCGGTGATCACCGCGGTCATCCCCACCGCCAGCAACATAATCAGCGACGCATCAATCGAGATGGCGCGCAGATTGCCCGCCGAAAAGAACGACGGCGCAGCAAAGGCCATGACAACGCCGATGATAAGCAGCATCACCGCAGGGGCGGCCAGCGGCACCCGCGTGGGGCCAAAGATCGGCGGCATGCTGTTGCGCCAGTCCGCGACCTGGAGATCGCTGCGCTGCTGATCGGCGGAATCCGCCACTTTTTCCTGTACAAAGGTCAACAGTCTCTCCCCGGGCTAATTAGATCATTTATTCACTCTTAAAACATATGAACACATTCTTTGAGAAACCTGTCAAGCGTTTGATTCACCAATCCGTCCCCAGTTGCACAAAAATATGGCGGTCGACATACGCATGACCCGCGCATACGGGCGGCATCGCGGTACAAGCGCACGACGGTATCAAAGATCAGATTATGAAAGCAGCGTCTTGCCGCGTCCGCCACCGCCCCACGTATGCAGGCCGCGTCAGGGCATCCTAAAAGTGCGCGAAAGGTTCGCGTTTGCTATGTCACGTGGCACTGCCACCGTGCCGCAGGCCGCAACCCACGCTGACTATCCGCGTTACGCCATCAAGGCGTTTGCGGTCACCTCATCGGTCACAAAGATATCGATGAAATCGCCCTTCAGCGCGGCTCGGATCGCTGGAACCTTGTCCAGCCCACCCGCCGCCGCAATCATCCGGGGCCTGTCGCGATAGCTTGCCAGCGGCAGGCCGATTACCCGGTCATGCAGCGGAAACGCCAGTTCCTGCCCCTGATCGTCGATGAACCGGCACAATACATCGCCGACCGCCCCGCCCCTGCGCATCGCGCGCACTTCGGTGGGGTGGATATAGCCCCGGCGGATAACGCTGGCATCCTCGTCAAGCGCGCCGATACCGACCAGCGCGAAATCTGCCCGCATCGCCATGTCCAGCGTGTTGCGCACCGTGGTATCGCGCAACATTGCCTGCGCCACTTCAGGTGTCTCAACCACCAGCGGCGCCGGAACAAGGAACATATTGCGGTCAATCCCCGCAAAACGCAGCCCTTCGACATATGCCTGAACCCCGCCGGTCATGGCCACAAGGTCAATATTGCGATCCTGCATCAGGTGGCCCAGCCGGTCAATCGCGGCCCCGACGGTTTCGCCCCAGCCTACGGCCAGCAGCCCGCCGTCGGTCAGGTGGTGCATCAGATATTGCGCGGCGGCTTGACCCAGTCGCGCGCTCAGCGTCCCGCCCTCGTGTTGCGGAATCACCCGCACATCGGTCAGGCCGAACTGGTCGCTGATGCGCTGTTCGATCTCCAGACAGCCCTGCAGCGCCGAGTTGATGCGCACTTCCAGCATCCCGGTCCGCCGCCCGTTTTCCAGCATGCGCGACACCTTGATCCGCGGCAGGCCCAGCTTTTCGCCGATCACCTGCTGCGTCAGCCCGTCGTGGTAATAGTACCAGGCGACGCGGGCCAGCAGGGCGTCATCATCAGAAAGGGTGAAGAGGTCTTTTTTTTTCATCTGGACTCCCGGAGCATACCGGACAGCCACCCGGCTGTCCCTGATTCGTGGTGATAGATAGCGCGATCATGCCCGGCGGGCGACCGGCCTTTACGGGCACTTTGCTGCGGCCCTTATGGCGGTGCGGCGCATTCCGACGCGGGGTCGCTGGCCCTCGCACCCGCTGGTGGCATTGCCGGTACCGAAGTTGCGGCGCGAGGCACGGGGCCACTCACAGCACCGCTCAGGGCGCGATTCCGACTGCGGTTCCGGGCTGCGCCAAATTGCTTGACGAGTACGTGACAAACTGTTCATATAAATATTATCGCAACATTTGAACATTGTGTAAAGCGATCTTGCTGCACGGCCCGCACCATTCCGACCCCCTCAAGGAGAAACGGCAATGACCATCAATGACCTGCGCCAACCGGCCCATGCCCTGAACATGCGCCTGATCGGCCATTGCGATCAGGGCGGGCGCGCCGACGGGACGCAGATTATGGTGCGTGACGGCTATGCCTATGTCGCGCATATCTTTTCCCGGGGCTTCAGCGTGATTGATGTGCGCGATCCGGCGCGGCCGCGCACGGTCAACTATATTCCCGCACCGCCCAACACCTGGTCGCTGCACCTTCAGGTGCATGACAACCTGTTGCTGGCGGTCCATGCGCAGGACCAGTTCGCCAAACCCGAAAGCGTGGATGAGCGGAATTATTACAAGGCCGACACCCACGACATCTCCAAGGCGACTGGCACCGAGGACCGGGATTATTCGGCCGGCATGGCTGTGTATAACCTCAGCGATCCCGCAAACCCGCGCCAGATCGGCTTTATGCCGGTAAACGGCGTGGGGCTGCACCGCATCTGGTATGTCGGCGGGCGGTGGGCCTATGCCTCAGCGCAGATCGAAGGGTTCACCGATTTCATCCTTGTCACCATCGACATGGCCGACCCAACGCGCCCTGAAATCGTGGGCAAATTCTGGCTGCCCGGGATGAATATTGCCGCAGGGGAAACCCCGGAGTGGCCGCTGGCACAGGGGCGCTACAGCCTGCATCACCCGATCGTCCATGGCGATATCGCATGGTGCGGCTGGCGCGATGGCTGCCTTGTGGTGGTGGATGTGGCCGACAAGGCCGCGCCAAAACTACTGACGCAGCGCAACTGGGCGCCCCCATTTGGCGGCGGCACCCACAACTGCCTGCCGCTGCCGGACCGCGATCTGCTGATTGTTGTCGATGAGGCCGTACTGGACAACGAGGAAGACGGCGACAAACCGATCTGGGTTTTCGACATCCGCGAACCCGCGAACCCGGTGTCAATCTCGACCTTTCCCAAACCCTCAGACCGCGATTACCGTGCGGTCGGCGGGCATTTCGGGCCGCATAACATCCATGAAAACCGCCCCGGCAGTTTGGTCAGCGACACGCTGATCTTTTCCACCTGGCAAAACGGCGGGCTGCGGGTGCATGACATTTCTGACCCCTACTCCCCGCGCGAGGTGGGCGCGATGGTGCCTCAGGCACCGCGCCACCATGTGGACCACCGCCCGGGCCGTCCGCTGGTGATCAACACCACCGATGTTTTCGTCGACACTGCGGGGCTGATTTATTTTACCGATTTCAGCGGTGGGGGCCTTCACATTGCCGAGTTTGACGGCTGAACTGACCCGGCAACAGGGAGAATCAGATGCCTCAGTACTACCTTGCGATTGACGCGGGAACCGGCAGCGGCCGGGCCGTGATCTTCGATCAGACCGGCGCGCAATGCGGGTTGGGTCAGGAGGAATGGACCCATACCGAAGAGGCTGATGTTCCCGGCTCGATGGCGTTTGATACAAGTGCCAACTGGGCTCTGTTGTGCCGCTGCATCCGTCAGGCGGTGGCGGGTGCCGGTGTCCGGGCGGATCAGATCTGCGCGATCAGCACCACGGCGATGCGCGAAGGCATCGTGCTGTATGACGCCGCAGGGGCCGAAATCTGGGCCTGCGCGAATGTCGACGGCCGCGCCACAGCCGAGGTTGCGGCGCTGAAGGCCCGCGACCCCGGGCTGGAACGTGCGTTTTACCGCATCAGCGGCCAGACCTTCGCGCTGGGGGCCTGGCCCCGGCTGGAATGGCTGCGCCACAACCGCCCGGGCCTGTTCGCCCGCGCCGCGCGGCTCTCGATGATCAACGACTGGATTGCGGCGCGGCTCAGCGGTGAAATCGTGGTGGAACCCTCAAACGCCGGCACCACCGGGCTGATGGATGCCACGACCCGGCAATGGTCCGATGACCTGATCCGCCGCGCCGGTCTGCCGCGCAGCCTGTTCCCCGATGTGGTCGAACCCGGATCACGGATCGGGCCGGTCACGGCGCAGGCCGCCGATGCCACCGGGCTGGCGCAGGGCACGCCGGTGTTTTGCGGCGGCGGCGATGTGCAGATGGGCACGCTGGGCCTTGGACTTACCGGTGACGGCGATGCTGCCGTGCTGGGCGGCAGCTTCTGGCAACAGATCATCAACATCCCCGCCGGACGCACCGATGACACCATGCGCGTGCGCATCAATCCGCATGTCATCGGCGGGCTTAATCAGGCTGAATGCATCTCGTTCTTTGTCGGGCTGACCATGCGCTGGTTCCGCGATACCTTCTGTGCCGCCGAAATGGCCGAGGCAAAGGCACGCGGCATCGACGTCTATGCATACCTTGAAGAACTGGCCGCGCAGGTGCCGCCGGGCAGCAACGGCATCATCCCGATATTCTCGGACGCAATGGATTTCGGGCAATGGTATCACGCCGCGCCGTCGTTTCTGAACATGTCCATCGAGCCCGGCCACACCACCCGCGCCAGCCTGTTCCGCGCGCTGGAAGAGAACGCGGCCATCGTGTCCAGCATCAATCTGGAACGGGTCATCACCTTTTCAGGTGTCAGCATCGAAAAGCCGGTGATCTTTGCTGGCGGGGCATCGAAAGGCGCGCTTTGGGCGCAGATCCTTGCGAATGTTCTGGGCCGCGAGGTGGCGCTGCCGAAGGTCCGCGAAGCGACCGCGCTGGGATGTGCTGCCGTAGCCGCCTATGGGACCGGTGCCTATGCCTCGCTGGCCGAGGCGGGTGCCGCCATGGCCGGGACCGAGCGGGTACTGACACCCGATCCCGCCCTTGCCGGGGTGTACCGCGATGCCCGCGCCCGGTGGGAGGCGGCGTACCCGGCGCAGAAGCAACTGGCAGACCGCAATATCACCACCTCCATGTGGCGCGCGCCCGGCGTATGAGGGGGCAGTTCTGAGGCGGGCGGGCTGAAAGCCGCGAACCCATAGACGCGGCGTCTGCCCTCGTGCGCCCCGCCCCGTGCCGTCTGGTCCCGTGCCGTCTGGTCCCGTGCCGGGCAACGGCATACCGGAGTGCAGGCGTTGCGGGGCAACATCACTTCAGCGACACAACCCTTCAGACGGGCGGATTACCCTTAAACCCGTGTTATCAAGTACTGTTTCGCATACGAACCTTTCACGGACCATGTCATTGAGAAGACAGGGTTTCAGCACCCTGATGCCTGGAAAAGCCAGAAGCCAGAAAAGCCAGAATTCACAAAACCCCTGTGCCAGATATCCTTGCCTTCGGCGCAGCTAATCGCCAAAGCCTTACACGCCGCAACCCTGTCGGAAGCTTCACCTTGCAGGCACAGAACGCGCGCCCTGGCATGCCGTGTTTGCGGCATCGGTCAGCACATCTCTCCCCGGCCTCAGGCGCGCCACTTCATCGCCCGTCATTCCATATCCGGCGATTTCCCCCTGACAGTGTTGAGCAAAAGCAGCACCCCTAAAGCCAACACGCTCAGCATCCTCAGAAGCATGAACACGGCCTGCACCCCGATCTCTGACAAAAGTGCGACAAGCACGGGCGGCGCCAACGCGTTGATCAGGTTCATCGGCAGGGCGATCACCGACATCGCGGCCGGATAATCAGCCTTCGCGTAAAAAACCAGCGGCATCGTTGCACGCGCGACAGCAAAGGCACCGCTGCCAATGCCAAGCGGCGTTGCTTCAGAAAGGCTGCCTGATGCGTGAGTGCCTTTTTCCCCTTCAGGTTCAGGCCACGCGGATGATCTCGGCTGTGCCGAGGGCGTTTAAGCGGTTCATGATGGCGATGCGGATGTGGGTTTCGGCGGTCTGGGTCCCTTGCAGCGATGCGCTCACCGAAGGGATTTGAGGCAGCGCATCTTGGCTTCGACGCGGCGGCGGGCGTGCTATCCGGTCCATCGTTTCCAGAACGCGCGGCCATAGTGACGCGTGGCGCGCAGGGTTTCATTGCGCGCCCGGGCGGCTGGCCCGGGCCGCGATGGCCAGCTGGGGATGCCCGAAGAATGCAGGAACCCGACATGCGCCCTTGCTCAGGGTCCCAGGAAGAAGTCGGGCAGAAATGTGACGGTCTGCGGCACATATGTGAGAAGGAGCAAAGCGGCAAACAGGGGAACCAGCATGGGCAATATGGCCAACGTGACCTGTTCGAAGCGCACACGCCCAACTTCAGAGACGATGTACAACCCGATCCCCATTGGCGGCGTCGCGATGCCGATCAACAGCCCAAGCTGGATGATGATCCCAAAATGCACCCGGTCAATACCATAGGCATCGATCAGTGGCAAAAGGGTGGGCACCAGAATGAGCATTGCCGGCACCCCCTCGACGACGCATCCGACGAGGATAATGAAAAGCAGCAGCAGGGCGAGAAAGACGTATTTGCTGTCGGTCAGAGAAAAGACCACATCAGCAAGCTTCTGCGGTGTCTGATCAATGGCCAGCAACCAGCCCATCGCGATGGAGAAAGAGATGATGATCATGATGACAGCCGTCATCATCGCGGTATCTGACAGGGCGTCAAAGAAGCTCCGGACCGTCAGCTCCCGATACCAGATCCCGATTGCAATGCAGTAAAGACAGGCGAGAACGCCAGCTTCCGTTGCGGTAACGAAGCCAAACATGATTGACCCAAGGATGATGGCCGGGGCGATCAGCGCCAGGATGCCATGCTTTGCGGTGCCCGCGACTTCGCGCATCGGCGCACGGGGCTGGGTCGGAAATTCCCGGAACTGCGCCACGACGCGCACATAGATCATCAGGGAAAGCCCTACGAGAACCCCCGGGACCAGGCCTGCCAGGAACATCCGTTCGATGGATTGCTGAGCCAGGAATGCATACAGCACAAGACCGATGGAGGGCGGAATCAGAGGTCCGACGACCGAAGAGGCAACGGTGATCGCGGCGGCAAAATCGGGTTTGTAGCCCCGCTCGCGCATTGCCTTGATCTCGATGGCCCCGAGGCCCGCACAATCTGCAACCGCAGCGCCGGAGATACCGGCAAAGATCATCGAGGACAGGATGTTCACCTGTGCCAGCCCCGCCTTCATATGGCCGACGACGGCATTTGCGAAGTTGAAAATACGCTCAGTGACACCCGAGGCGTTCATCAGGTTTCCGGCCATGATGAAAAACGGCACCGCAGTCAGCGACGCCTTGTTCACGCCTTCCAGCATCTGTTGAGGGATGATCTGGAGCACGTGCGAAAACTCGGAATTGAGGAACGTCAGTACCGTAGCGGTACCGATGGCGATCGAGATCGGAACACGCAGCAAGATCAGCGCGAGGAACGATCCAAAGAGTATCCATGCCATGTATCAGGGCTCCAGATGAGGCAAAGTAGTATTTTCGGGCAGACCAACAGCCATCTTGGCCAGGTCGATCAGGGCCGTGATCGCGACAAGTGCGGTCGATAAAAACAGCGGGACTGACAAGAAGAGACGCGGAACCTCGCCGCCGGATGGCAGGACGGCCCCGTCATAGATCCCGGTGGAGGTGGCGATCACCATCGGCGCCTGCGCAAGTAAACAGGCCGCCAAAAACAGCGCTGCGAGGTCGGCGACGATGCGGGTCATGGCCATGCCCGCGCGCCCCATGCGCTGCGCGACGAAGTCGATTCGAATATCCTTGAGCCGGGCATAAAGGGCGAAAAATCCGAAGAAACTGAGCCAGATGAAAAAGACCATTGTCCACGGCCACATCCAGTAGAGGGCCAGCCCGAACGGACGCAGTGCGATCGTGGCTGTGGTCAGGCAAAGCATCGCCAGCAGACACAGGTTCGCTGCCCACAAGAACGCACCGGCCAGCGACCAGTTCAGCTGATCGAGACGGAGGAGAGCCCGCTGCAACGGGCTCTCCGGGGATTGTGTGTGCTGTCTCACTGCGTGCTGTCTCGGGTCGCCTCGATGGCATCCAGCATGCCCACCGGGAGGTTTCCGGCGGCTTCCTGCTCCTGATAGTAGGTTGCCATCGTCTCGATCAGCGGTGACGTATCGAGAACCGAGTAAGTTGCGCCTTGCTCTTGCATCCGGGCGATGCTCTGTTGTGCAACATCGAACATCAACTCGCGTGAGAAGGCACCTGCCTCATCATAGGCTTTCAGCAGCCCCATGCGCGTCTCGTCGTCCAGCGCTTCATAGGCCTGTGCATTCACCATGAAGCCGATGGACTGCCAGAACTCGTCAATCCGGGTGATATGGGGGGCGACCTCGTTGAAGCGCATCGCTTCGACCAGCGCGATCGGGGAGTTGAGCCCCTCGACGATACCCTTGGAGATCGACTGATAGACCTCTGTCCACGGCAGTGTGATCACTTCAGCCCCGAGTGCCGTCCATGCGTCGATGGCGCGGGTGCTCTCGTGCATGCGCAGCTTCAGCCCCTGATAATCTGCGGCCGAATTGATCGGGACGTTGGATACCGTGACCAGAAAGGGGCCGCGCAGAATGCGTGTCGGATCACCAAGCATACGGACGCCAGCCTGCTCGGCCGCATTGTCGAACCAGCTTTGCACAAGATCCGTCTGCATGAAACGGACCCAGTGATCGTAGTCGTCAAAGACGAATGACGGTGCGGTCCAGTCCAGCGCCGGCTCCCATTTCTTCATGTAGCCATAGCCCTCGGCGTAGAGCTGAACGATATTGGCCTGCAACTGTTCAAGAACGGCGTTCTCCTTGCCGAGCTGCTCGTTCGGAAAGATGGTGATTGTCAGCGCACCGTCGGTGTAATCCTCGGTCAGCTCTGCAAACCTCTCGAAGACCCGACCCTCGGGGCTGTCCACCGGCATCTTGGTCGCCATGCGCCAGGTTGTGTCTGCGCTGGCTGCGCCAGACATCGCCAGTGTCAGTGCGGTGCAGAGTATAAAGCCTGTGTTCTTGATCATGCGTTTGTCCTCGCTTGTTGGAAAATGGCCAGATTGTACGGGCTCTGGGCAGGAGATGGCCGACTTCTGTGCCGGCCTTTCGGATATTCGGTACACAGCAGCAGTCCCCCGGGGCGCGCATTGCGGGGCGCATCTTCTGGAAGCAGGCGCGCGTATAGTTGATAGCTGTCGCAGGGCCTGCGACCGGTGCGTCCCTTGTCAGCTGATCGTGAACCCCAAGGCTTGCTGTTCCTTCCCCCTTCAACTACCCGACAGCTTGGCATGGAACCCCGCTTCGGTGAACCTGCAAGATCTTGCAGGTCGGCGTCGACACCGCCGGGAACAGTTTTCCTGGGCAGTGCAGGGGTCCGCCGCGGCATACGCAGCCACTTCGTGTTGCATCGCATCGCAAGCGACGGAAGCGGGTTTGCCATGTATCCGCGCACGACGAGACGTGCCTGCACCGCCCGGCGTCAACAGCCGCAATCGCGCCGTTGCCATCGTTCAATACATCTCGGTCCAGTTTGTAAGGTGAGAACGGACGATCGAACACAGCCGCTGCGTGTCCCGCGCAACCAGCGCCGCAACCATGTCCAGGTGATCTGAACTCGATTGTCGAACTTTCGCCGAAGTTGACCAGTTCGACCAGTCATTTGGCAGATCGCGCTCACGCAGTTCATTGATAAGCCCATAAAGCGTGTGGTTGCGCAGCGGCGAATAAAAAACGCGGTGAAAGGCGTGGTTCAGGCGCCGCATCTGCTGAAACGGCAGCACGTCAACCCCGGCATCAAAGGCCTGGGCAGCGCTGCGGATCGCAGAAATATCCGCCGCCCCGGCGTTGTCAACGACCTGTCCCGCAGCCAGCGTTTCCAGCGTCAGCCGCACTTCGGTGATTTCCGACCTGACCTCGATCGAAGGCTGGGCCACCCGGAACCCTCGGTTTGGCGCATGTTCCACGATGCGGTCCACTGTCAGCCGTGTCAGGGCTGACCGGGCTGCGCTGCGCGTGCAACCGTAGCGGTCTTGCAGATCCGATTGGCGTAGCCACTCACCCGGACGCAACGCGCCCAGAACAATATCGCTGCGCAGGCGGTCGGTGACATGCTCCGGGGTGTCGGCTTCGGTCGCGTCCATGCCCTGCCCCTCACGTCGTGGCGGCAAAGACCACCGCGTCCTGCGCCCGGATCCAGATGCGCCCGGCACCGCGCGGTTGCGGAGCCTCCAGGCTGAGGCGCAGGGTCATACCGGCTACCTGCGCTTCTTGCTCGAAATGATCGCCAAGATAGCTTTCGGGCCCAAAGGTGACCTTGACCTCGCTTGCCTCCGCCACCGCAGTGCAGCTGATCAGATGCGGTCGGATCGCCAGCAATTGTGCGCCCTCGGGTAGCCCCGCATGCGGTGTACGCGCGCGCACGACCTGCCCGTCGGCCAGCCTGACCTCGCAGGGCCCTGAAGTGTCCGAAGGTGGACCCGTAACCTCGAGGAGGTTTGCATTGCCGATGAAACTGGCGGCAAACGGATGGATAGGGTCGGTGTATATCTGCTGCGGCGTGCCCAGTTGGACCACCTTGCCGCCGCGCATGACAACGATGCGGTCAGACATGGCCAGCGCCTCGTCCTGATCGTGGGTTACATAGATTGTGGTCAGGCCCAGTTCGCGTTGGATATCCTTCAGCCAGCTGCGCGCCTGCTGGCGCAATTGCGCGTCCAGATTGGACAATGGTTCATCCAGCAAGAGCAGCGGTGGTCGGAACACAATGGCCCGTGCCAGCGCGACGCGCTGTTGCTGGCCGCCCGACAACTCTCCCGGATAGCGTTTGGCCAACTGTCCAAGCTCGACCAATTCCAACGTCTCGGCGATCCGGCGCCGGCGTTCCACTGCAGGCACTTTGCGCAGCTTCAGGGACATGCCCACATTGTCCTCGACGCTCAGGTGCGGCCACAGCGCATAGCTCTGGAAGACCACACCGAAGCCCCGTGCCTCGGGTGGCAGGAAGGCACCGGTTTCAGCATCGAAAAGCACACGGTCCCCGAATGTGATCCGCCCGCCGGTCGGATGATCCAGCCCGGCAATGGCCGACAGGGTCGTTGACTTTCCACAACCCGACGGGCCCAGCAGGGTCAGGAACTCACCGTCCTCGACACTCAGTGACACACGGTCGATCGCCAGGGCGGCACCATAGCGGCGCGATACATTGGTCAGCACAAGTTCAGTCATAGATCTTTACCTTGAAAAGCAGACGCGAGACGATCAGCAGCGCAGCGATCATCACAATCTGAAGGGTTGCGAAGGCGGCCAGTTCCCCGACATCACCATTGGTCCAGAGCGACAGCATGGTTACCCCCATGACCTCCAGCCCCGGCGCAATCAGGAAGATGGCGATGATGTAGGACTTGAGATGAAAAACGAACAGCAAGATGAAAGCACCCAGCAGCGCCGGTTTCAGCAGCGGCACCATGATCAGCCGCATTGAACTGACCCAGTCGGCGCCTACCGTACGGGCCGCCTTGTCCAGGTCTCGGCTGATCTGCACAATCGCAGGCTGGATCACACCCAGCGCCAGCGGCAGTGTCGCCATGACATAGGCAACCACCATGATCCCGATATTGCCGCGCAGCCAGCCCATCGGCGGCAGGATGATCGCCGCGTAGAAAACACCCAGCCCGGTAATCATGCCCGGGATCACGCGCGGCGAATAGGCCAGTGCCTCCAGCGTGCCGGTAAACCGGAAGGATGAGCGCTGGATAACCAGCGCCACCGCAACCGCCAGCGCGGTGCCCAGCCCGGCGGACAGAAGCGAAATCTCGACCGTGTTGGTGATGGCGCGGATATTGGCCTGATTGCCGAAAAGCCGCTCGAAATTCGCCCAGGTGAGCACCGACGCCACGGGCACCAGCGGCGACAGAAACGAGGTGAAGGCCCGCAAGATGATCCCGGCGATCGGCACCACAACCGCGACCAGCAAGATCAGCCCGAAAAGCGCGGCCATCGGCCAGCGCATCCGGCCAAGGCTCAGCACCATCGGGCGGCTACCCTTGCCCTTCACGGTTTCAAACCTGTGGCCCTGCCGCAACAGCAAGCGCTGCACCACCAGCGCCGAGCCGACCAGCACCATCAGCAGCAGCGAGGACGCTGCCACCAGCCCATGGTTCGGATTCGATGCCGCGATGCCTTCGGCGTAAAGAAAGGTGGACAGGGTATCAATGCGCGCCGGTCGCGCCAGAAACAGGGGAATCGACAGGGTTTCCACCGCAATGACCAGGTTCAGCGCCGAAGAGGTGATGATCGACGGCACCATCAGCGGCAGGGTAACCTTGCGCAAGACCTGAAGCGGGCCTGCGCCAACGGTCCGCGCGGCGCTTTCCAGCGTGGAATCGACCGACCGCACCGCGCCATAAAGGCAATAGAGATAAGCCAGCGGCGCCTGCGATATGCCCGCGACAAGCGACATGCCCGCAATGGAATAGAGGTTCCACGGCGCGCCACCCGCCTGTTGCGCGATGGATTGCGTGATGAAACCCGATGGCCCGTACATCACGACCCAGCCAAGCGCGAAGATCAGATGCGACAGATACAACGGCCACATCAGCACATCGCCCATGACCCGACGCCCCGGCAGGTCGGTGCGCCCGATCAGCAAGGCCGCACCAATGCCCAGCACCTCGGCGATGATGACACTGAAAAACGCGAAAACCGCCGTGGTCAGGGCAATTTGCCCGATGCGCCGGGATTGGACAATATCGGCAATATTGGACAGGGTGAACTGCCAGTCATCCGCATAAAGCGGCCGGTCGATCACCACTTGAAGCAAGATCGGCAGGGCCGGCGCCAGCATCAGCGATGCCGTGACCACAAAGATCAGCCATTGGGCAAGCCGTGCCCGGTCAAAGGTCCGGCCAGCGGGTCCGGGCGCGCCGCCCCCCGCCATCCGGTGTGTCAGTGTCGCATGAGCCATGGAATTTCCCCTCGCATGCGGGCCGGTCCGCGACGCAGCGCAGGACCGGCCCGGACCGGCTTACATGTTGAAAGCTGCGCCCCAGCGGGTGGTGAAAGCCTCAAAATTGGCGACCATATCGCTGTCGTAGTCGATCATGATCAGCTTTTCCGCATCACCGATTGCCGCGATGACCTCATCCAGGGAATAGACATTCGGTGCCTCGGGCGCGACACCCGGGCGATAGGGCGTCAGGTTCCCCGCAGCGACCGCATACTGCCCAGGCTCGGACAGGACGAAATCCAGAAACACGCGCGCGGCGGCCTTGTTTTGCGCCTCGGCCATGATCCCCATGCCACGCAGAAAGACCGGCGTGCCGTCGGACGGGAAGGTCCAGCCCAGCACCTGTTCCAGCGCCGGGTCAAGGCGGCTCAGCACCACGGGCGCGGATACGAAGAATGACGATGCCAGTTCGCCCGTCAGGGTGCGTTCGATCATGCCACCGGCGCCGCCGCCCGGGCGCGTCATCGGCCCTGCTGCGGCGAACCATTCCCATGCCGCGTCGCCGTGATGCGCGGCAAAGGCGTAGCCGATGGAGCCACCAAAGGCATAGCGCCCGTCATAGGTGCCCACCTTGCCTTCGAACACATCGGGATGCGCAGTAATGTTGGCGAAATACGCTTCCATCGACGCAACCTGAAGGTCTGCGGGCACGGTCAGCTTGTTGTAGATCGTCACCATCGGATCGGTCGAGAACGTATAAAGCCCCGGCTCAGGATAGGACCAGCCCGGCAGATTCGCCTGCTCGGGCGACGTATAAGGGTCCAGCGTGCCACCCTCGACCGCGCGCACCCAGTCCGGAATGGAGTTTGCAACGACCAGATCCGCGCTGGCCACCCCCGTGCCGGTTTCTGCGGCATAGCGCGAGAATGCTTCCGACGGCCCCATCTCGACCGATTGCACGTCAATATCGGGGTAGACCTCCTTGAAGGCGTCGATGACCGGCCCGAGGTTGTCATTCGACAGATTGGTATAGATCAGCAACGAGCCTTCGGTTCTTGCCGCAGCGATCAGGTCGGCGTAATCCGCCGGATAACCTGCGGGCGGGGTCTGTGCGCTGGCAGAACCCGCAAGCAGCAGCGCCGTGGTTCCGGCAATCCATAGATGTTTCATGTCGATCTCCTGTTGGTGGGGGATGGGATGCTTGCATTGTCGTTGATCAGCCAGCTTCGCATCACTTGCGAAGCCGCTGTGGTGCAGGGGGCAAGCTGATGTCCTGCACCGGGTATTTCGCGCAGCGTGACCGGCGCGCCATGGGCGTGCAGGCTGTCGCGCAGGGCGTAGGTCCGCTCGATCCGCGTGCGGCCTGCCAATGCGCTGTCGGCGGCACCAAAACGTGTGCCCGGGTCACGGGCGACCAGCCCTGCCGCGTGATCCTCAGACCCGACCAGAAGCGCCGTGCGCAGCCGCGCAAGACCCGCCAGATCCGGACGCTCACCGATTGCGGCCTCGGCACCTGCCAGCCCGGGCCACCATGCCACGTCATCGCGCAACAAGGTGACGCCGCCCGGCGCGGCCAACAGCAGGCCGTCCAGCCGACTGGCACGAAACAGCGCATAGCGCTGCGCGAATTGTGCGCCGCCTGAAAAGCCGAACAGCCAGATGCGCCGGGGGGACCGGGGCAGGCGCTCCAGCGCGCTGGCAATGATCCGGTCCATCAGGTGCAGGTAGCTCAGGCCGCCCACAAGGAATTTGTAATCGTCCTGGGTATCTTGTCCCGCGATGCTTGCAGGGAAATAGGGCGCAAGCAGCGACACCGCGCCGTCCATGCCTAGCCCCGTGACCAGCCCCGCGATATCCCGGTCGCTGCCATGGGCCGCAATCAGCATCGGTGCATCAGGGCTGTCCGCCGGACACAGGACATAGCGCCAGTCCGTGCCGTCAAGGGCGCAGGTCGGCAGGCCTGCAAGGGGGCCCACACGTTCATCAGGGCGCAGACCCGCTGCCATATCGGGCAAGGTGTCCGCTTGGGTCGGCTTCGGGGGCAGGGTCATTGTCCGGCCTCCCCGCCAATGCGCGGGACAGGACCGCCAATGTCCGGCGGCACCAGGATAGCCGCATAAATTGGCGCCAATTTTGCGCAAGGGTTGTTCCCCGCCGTGCCCGGCCAGCATCCACGCGGTTCAATTGGCATGCGTCACCTCGCCAATCTCGCGCGTTTGGGACAATACCGGCAGGCGTGCGCGGGTACGCGCGACCTCTGCCGCGTCGATCTGCGCCAGAATGACACCGGGCGCGTCGCCGGTGGCGGCCAGGATCTCCCCCATGGGCGAAATGATCCGCGACTGGCCATAGGTGGCAACCCCGTCGCGGATGCCGCATTGCGCTGCCGCGACCACATATGACCCGGTCTCGATTGCGCGCGCACGTAACAGCGTTTCCCAATGCAGCGGCCCGGTGATCGGCGAAAATGAGGCCGGGATCATCAAGACACCGGCGCCTGCTGCCGCCAATGCGCGAAACAGATAGGGAAAGCGCAGGTCATAACAAATCGACAAGCCCAAGCAGTGCCCCGCTGCGGTGCAGATCACCGCGCCGGCCTCACCTGGCGCAACGGCGCGGCTTTCGATGAAATCCCCCGCGCCGCCAAGGGCCACGTCAAAGGTGTGGATCTTGTCATACCGCGCCGTGACCTGCCCTGCGGGCGAAATCACATGGCTCCGGTTCCAGACCCGGTCACCATTCGGCGTGCGCACCAGAAGCGACCCGGTATGAACCCAGATCCCCAGTTCGTCGGCAAGCTGTCTGCACAGGGCCAGCGTGGTATCCGCGCCCTCGTCCTGACACAGGCGCGGATAATCCATCTGATCCTTCAGCAATATATTGGCGGCCTCGGGCAGGCTGACCACCTGCGCGCCTTGCGCGGCGGCCTCACGCATCAGCGCAGCGATGGTGCGGTTGTTCTGCACCACATCAGCGGTGGAACACATCTGGATCGCGGCGAAAACGGTCATTGAACATTCCTGTCGGTTTTGCGTGCCAGGAAATCCGCCACCACGGCCATGCAAAGATCATGCTCTTCGAGATGCGGCATATGGCTTGAATTTCCGAGGATCAGCCATTCGGCGTCGGGGATAAGGTTCGCATAGGCTTCGGCGGCACGGGGCGTGGCCTCGTCGAAACGACCGGTCATAACCAGCGTCGCGGTCGCAACACGGTGCAGACGGTCCTCGATGGTCCAATCCTTCAATGTGCCGATGACATGAAATTCTGTCGGGCCGTTCATGGTGTGATAAACGGTTGGGTCTTCGGCGATGGCATCAAAGGTCGCCACCACCTCGGGCGGCCATGGGTCCATACGGCAGACATGGTTGCGGTAGAAGACCTCCGTCGCGGCCAGATATTCGGGATGCGTGAAGTCACCCCGCTCTTCATGGGCAAGCAGAGTCTGATGGATGCCACCGGGCAATTCCCGGCGCAGGCGCAGCGCCTCTTCCACCCAGGTCGGGAAAGCGCTGGGTGAATTGGCGATGATCAGCGCTTGCAACCCGGCAGGACGGCGCACCGCATGTTCTGCCGCCAGCATCCCACCCCAGCTTTGCCCCAGAAGACAGTAGGCATCCGCAATGCCCAGGTGCGCCAGCAGGCAATCCAATTCGTCGAGGAACAGCGACACCGTCCAGAACCCGGCACCGGCATCGGGCAGATGCGAAGACCGCCCGTTGCCCAGTTGATCGTAATGGATGACGGCCCGGCCCGTCGCGGCAACAGCCTTGTAGGCATCCACATAATCATGCGTGCAGCCCGGCCCGCCATGCAAGACGACCAGTGGCGCCAGCCCGCTGTGCAGATCGCCGGTGACCCGGTACCAGGTCTGATGCCCCCTGAAGGGGGCCACCCCCTCGCGGGTGTCGCATGTCGCAGGCATTGGGGCGGTCCTTGTCTCATCCATTGTGTGCCGATGCTGCATCAGGCGGAGGTGGCGGCGAAAGCTGCAAGATCTTGCACCCTGCCAGACCCGCCGCGCGGCGTTAGGATAGGCATCAAACGGAGGTTCGTCATGAAACCCTTGCGCCAGACCCTGCTTTCGGGGGGCCGACTGCCCGCCGCCTTTCTGTTCCTCGATCAGCCCGACGTGGCCGAAATCATCGCGCTGGCCGGTTTTCCACTGCTGATCGTGGACCGCGAACACGCCTGTGCCGATATGGCCGGGGCGCTGCACATGCTGCGCGCGATCCGCAGCACCTCTGCGGCGTTCGTCATGGCGCGGGCCCGCGACGGGTCGCCCGCCGCGATCAAGCCATTGCTGGATGCCGGGTTCGACGGTCTTATGGTGCCTGACGTCCGCTCGGCCGTTGAGGCGCGCGCCATTGCCGAGGCGGCGCGCTACGCGCCGGTCGGGCGGCGCGGCGCGCAGTTCACCGTGTCGCGCGCGGCGCTTTATGGCACCGACGCCGGACATGCAGAAGGCGGGCATGCGGAACGGGCGAATGAAAGCCTGCTGCTGGCCGTGATGATCGAAAGCCGTGCCGGGTTGGAGGCAATCGACGAAATCGCCGCGACACCCGGAATCGACATGCTTTTCCTCGGACCGCTGGACTTGACAACTGACTATGGCAGCTTTGGCGATCTGGGGTCGCCGGAACTGGCGCTGGCATTGCGCGATGCCGAAAGCCGCATTCTGGACAGCGGCAAACTGCTTGGCGGCGCGGCCCTGCCCGATACGTCCGCGAATACGCTGTTCAAACGCGGATATACACTGGTCAGCGCGGTGTCGGATGTCGGACTGATCCGCGACGCGGCAGCATGCGCCGTTCATCGGGTCCAGCCCTGACCCTGCGCCAGCGCAACCGCGTGGCTGCGGTTGCGCGCGCCCAGCTTGGCACCGGCCGCCTGCAAATGCTTGACCACCATGCTTTCCGACCGGGCCAGCGCATGGGCGATCTGCTTGGCCGACAACCCCTTTGCCGTCAGCGTGAGGCATTCCGCTTCGCGCGGGGACAGCGGATTGCGCGGGCGCGGCAACGCGGCAAGGACGCTGTCTTGCAACCGATGTGCGGCCAGCGCGAATTCGGCCAGACACGCGGTCGCGTTGCCGCCTTCGGGGAGAAATACCGTGGCCGTCGCAAACCCCTGCCGTGGCAGATGCAACGGCACGGTAACGCCGCGTGACAATTGCCAACTCAGCAAGCGCTCGGACACTTCGCCGACCTCGGCCCGGTCGAGATCCTGCGCGATGGGCGAAGGCTCCTTGCGGTGGTAGCTCCATGCAAAGGGCCGCGTGATCTCTGCCGCAAGGTTTTGCACCGGGTCGGCGCGATACAGCCGCGCGCACCAGTCGGCCGCCAACCGCTCGGCCCGCCCACGCGCCTCGATCACCACAGGCAGGACGAATTCGTCGGGGTCAGCCGAGAACGGCGCGGTTGAATAATCATAGACAAACCCAAGGGCATCAGGCGGGCAGGCCCTGAAAACCGCGTCCACAAAATCCGGGATGGCTGCCATGCGTCATCTTCCTGTGTCAAGAAACCCGTTCACCATATCGCTCGCCCCCGACAGCGCCCCGATCAAGGCGCCGCCCTCGACCCCCGCTATGGTCCGTGTCGTCAGGGCCAGCAGCGCATCGGCGCGGGTCAGGCTCGCTTCCAGTTCGGATATGTGGAACGCCACCACGCCCAGGGCATCCGCCAGAATCGCGTCGCCCGCAAGCACTGGCACCCCGCCGACCGAAACGGGCCGGTTCAACGCCCCACCCAGCCGCTGAAGCCGCGTGGTCAGTGCCGATGCGCCCCGGCTGAACACCGGCAGGCCCATCGCGGCCAGTTCTGAGGTATCGGTATGGCAGCCGTCGATCACGACGCCCGCCGCACCCGCATTCACGATGGCACGCGCCACGCCCCCGCCAAGGCAAGCGGCGCTGCGATCGCCGCGCCGGTCGATCACCAGGATGTCGCCGGGGCGCAGCAAACCTGCGGCGTGATGCAGCAAGGTGGAATCCAGTCCCGGCAAACTCAGCGTGACCGCCGTCCCGACGACGCGCGTCACCGGCGCCGCGGGCGCGATGCCGGGGTCCATCAATCCCCTGTCCAGGAAATGGCCGAAAAGTACGGTTTCAAAGCCCGCCAGCCGCGCTAGCAACGGGTCGGCAACCGGTGTCGGCATCGGGTCGAGTTTAAAGGTCATGGCCGTCCATCCGTTTCATTTTTTCCATTACGCGATACATGCATGTTGCAAGTCCACTGGATTTACTCGATCATGCTGATAGAACTTTTCTATCATGGTGTCGTTGCGTGCAGATCCACAGCCTTGAGACATTCTTCTGGGTTTACCGTCTGTCCAGCTTCCGGCGCGCGGCTGAGCGGCTGAATATTTCGCAACCCACGGTCTCGTCCCGCATCCGGGGCCTGGAGGATGAGCTTGGCGTGACGCTTCTGCACCGGGACCGCAATCTGACGTTGACGGAGCAGGGGCGCGAACTTCTGGATTATGCCCAAAAGATCCTGCGCCTGACGGATGACCTGTCGTTCCGGCAAGGCGCCGTTCCCGTTGAAACGCGGCTGCGCATCGGCGCCAACGGTGCGGTGGCGGCGACCTGGCTGATGGCGCTTGCAGCCCGCCTGGAGGCGACACAGCCCGACCTGCGACTGGAGATCGAGGTCAATCAATCGGCCAACTTGCTGCACCATCTGCTGACCGACCAGCTTGAACTTGCTTTCCTGTCCGAGGAAGCGACCGACTCCCGGCTGCGCCTCGAACGGCTGGGAACCTATCCCATGGTCTGGGTGGCCCGGCCTGGTCTCTACCCTGCGGTCATTTCGGACGCGCAACTGGGCGCGTACCCGATCATCAGCTACGGCTGGCAGTCGCCGGTACACGATCATACCTATGCGCCCGCCTTCGGGCAGGTGCGCAACCGCCGCTTCCTCTATACTGACGACCTTTTCATGATGATCCGGCTTGCGGTTGACGGTGCCGGTCTGGCCCTGCTGCCAAAAACGGCGATTGCGGCCGAACTGTCGGCGCACAAGCTGGCCGTGATCCGTGTCGAAACCCACCCAATGGACCTGCCGATCCTTGTTGCGCGCAGCCGCATGAAACGCAATGCCTTGGCCGATCAGGCGCTTGATATTGCCAAAGATCTCATGCGCCACGCAACCAGCTATCCGGAATCAGGATCCAGACGTGTTTCCGACAAAGATCGCTGACCGGGCTTCAGTTTTTTCCAGGCAGGCCACAAACCCCCGCTGATCCTCAAGCCATGCACCCCGTCGGTGCAACCGACCCATCGTTCGCGATGGCAAAAGCAGTGCGCGGCGCGGTCATGTTTTGGGGCGCAGAACATCGTGATGACCGGCGGGCGTAGCCACCGGCGCCGACGGCTGCACCGAGGTGCTGAAAAGTGCCGCGACGACCCGGGCCTGGCGCAGGCTGTTGCTTTCTAAGCTGGCACCAGCCTGATATCCGCCGGGTCAAAATGCAGATGTGCGGTGTCACCATTGCGCAAAGGACTGGGTTCAGGAACAGCAATCGCAAAGATCGACCCCATGGGGCTGTCCAGCGTGTACTGGATCGAGTTGCCAAGCCATGCCGCATAACTGACCTGCACGGGATGGGTATCGGGGCCTGCCTCGCGCGACAGGCGGACATGATGGGGCCGCAGCACCATTTTCGCCGGACCCCGCGCAACATCGCGCAAAGGCAAGGTCAGGCGACGGTCCAGATACGCAATCTGGGTTTCGGCGTCAGAGCTGAGAACCTCAACGTCGATCAGGTTGGCATCCCCGATAAAATCGGCAATGAACGCCGAAGCCGGGCGGTCGTACAGATCAAACGGGCTGCCTTCCTGCGCGATCTCCGAGTTTTTCATCACGATAATCCGGTCAGACACGGCCATCGCCTCTTCCTGATCGTGGGTCACATAAACCGCCGTCAGGCCAAGCCGCTGCTGAATCTCGCGGATTTCCTCGCGTACATGGCGGCGCAACTTTGCATCCAGATTGGACAGCGGTTCATCCAACAGCAACACTTCGGGTTCCAGCACGATCGCACGGGCGACCGCGACGCGTTGTTGCTGGCCGCCCGAAAGTTCAGACGGCAGCCGCGCGCCAAAGCCTGTCAGCCCCACGGTTTGCAGCGCGTGTTCCGCCCTGCCCTGCGCCTCAGCGCGGGGCACGCGCGACACGGTCAGCCCGTAAGCAACGTTTTCCAAAACGGTCATGTGCGGAAACAGGGCATATGACTGAAACACCATCGAAACCTTGCGATAGGTTGCAGACAGATGCGTGACATCCTCGCCCCCGATCAAGATGCGCCCCTCACTGGCGCTTTCCAGCCCGGCAATCAGCCGCAGCGTCGTGGTCTTGCCGCAACCAGACGGCCCCAGCAGCGTCACAAGTTGCCCCGGCGCTATGTCGATAGACAACGGTTTCAGCGCCACAACCTCGCCAAAGCGCTTGGTGACATTTTCAAAGCGAACGGAACCTTTCATCGGGCTCTCCTGAACTAATTGGTTTCAATGCGGTCGGTGCGGCGCAGTTTGCGCCGGCCGATCACCAGTTGCAGGGCAAGAATGACCATCAGCATGGTCACAATCAGCACAGCGGAATAGGCGATGGCGATGCCGTATTCACCGTTCTCTACCCGTCCGACCAAGAACGAGGTCGCCATATTGTAGCGCGCCGAGACAAGAAAGATCACCGCCGAGACCGAGGTGACCGCCCGCACAAAGCTGTAGGTCAGCGCCGCCAGAATGGCAGGGCCCATCAGCGGCAGGATCACGCGGCGCAAGGTTGTGGCCGAATTGGCCCCCAGCGTGATCGACGCTTCATCCAGCGACTTGTCCAGTTGGCTCATGGCTGCAATTCCGCCGCGCACACCCACCGGCATGTTGCGGAAAATGAACACGATCACCAGGATCAGGCCTGTCGCGGTCAGCTCCACCGGCGGGAAGTTGAACGCCATGACATAGGCCACCCCGATGACCGTGCCGGGAATGGCAAAGGACAACATCGTTGAAAATTCAAACGCGTTCTTGCCCACGAAATTTTGGCGGACCAGCAGATAGGCCGTGGCCAGCCCCACCGCCGCCGTCAAAGGCGCGGCAATCGCTGCGATGGTCAATGTGGTGAAGAAACTGTCCCACGCCGCGCCTGTGAAATGCACACCATTGCGCAGCACGATGCTGAAGCCACGGCGGTAATGCTCCAGCGTGAAGGTGTGGTCATACCCCCAAAGCCGCACAAAGCTGCCAAAGATAATCAGCGCGTACAAGATCAACGTGAACGCCGCCCATGGCAGGGCAACCAGATAGCAGGCCCACCGCAACGCAGGGTTCAGCGCGGCATTGCGGCCACTGTCGCCCTTGCCGGTGACGGTGGCGTAATTCTTGCGGCCCAGCCAGCGGCGCTGCCCGACAAAGGCCGTCAGCGTCAGGGACAGCAAGATCAGGGACAGAATTGCTGCCTTGGCGGGGTCTGCGACGGTGCCAACGATGGCAAAGTAGATCTCGGTGGACAGCACATTGAAATTGCCGCCCAGAACCAGCGGGTTGCCAAAATCGGCCAGGCTTTCGATGAAGCCCAGCAAAAAGGCATTGGCCAGCCCCGGTCGCATCAATGGCAAAGAGATGTTGCGGAACGTCTGCCAGCGATTTGCGTTCAGCGTCTGGCTGGCCTCTTCCATCGACGGCGACACGCCTTCGACCACCCCGATCAGCACCAGAAAGGCAATCGGCGTGAACGACAGCATCTGTGCCAGCCAGACACCCCAGAAGCCATAAAGCCACCGCGTCTGTTCAACCCCGAGCACATCGCCAAAGAACACCGTCAGGGTGCCAGACCGCCCCAAAAGCAAGATCAGCACCAGACCAATCACGAAGGGCGGTGTGATGATCGGCAAGATCGTCAGCACCCGCAGCAAACGCTTTGCGGGGAAATTGGTGCGCGTGAAGATCAGCGCAAAGGCAAGGCCCATGATTGTGGTGCCTGTCGCCGTGGCCAGCCCCAACATGGTGGAATTGAGGGCCGCCCCGCAAGACCCTTGCCCACGCAAGCAGCCGAAAGACCAGATATCCGGCGCGAAAAAGC
Source organism: Roseicitreum antarcticum (assembly GCF_014681765.1). Lineage (GTDB taxonomy): Bacteria > Pseudomonadota > Alphaproteobacteria > Rhodobacterales > Rhodobacteraceae > Roseicitreum > Roseicitreum antarcticum. The sequence goes on along the minus strand of NZ_CP061502.1, from coordinate 145,005 downwards.
GGGGCAGAAATTCGGACACACCAAAGCCTGCGCCGCCGCGCAGTTCAAAGGCGCGCACCAGAATGAAGCTCATCGGGTAGAACACAAACAGCGCCACCAACGCGATAATCGCGCCGACCATGCCGGTCACGAACGCATCGCCGCGGCCCCGGCCCAGCCCGGAAATCGCCGTGGTGACAATGAACAAAAGCGCAGCCGCAGTAACAAAAGCGCCGATGCCCATGCCAGGCTGTGTGATGCCGTCAAACAACGTTGCACGCGCACCAAAGCCCACAACCAGCATACCCTGGCCCGCCATCAGCCCCAGCCCGACAGCCCCGCTGACGACAAGGCCTTGCGCCATTTTGATTGGTGATCTGACGAACAACAGCACACCCGCCGCACCGGCAAGACCCAGCAGCGGCAACAACAGCCAAGGCCGGTCGCTGAAGGCCCAGATCGCGGCGGGCGCATCAGCTTGCGTAAAGCTGGCCAGCCAGCCGAATGACCAAAATCCGCCCTGCGCAACGTACCAGGGCAGCAGGCAATAGCCCGCCAGCCCGATCGCAAGCCAAAGCCCCGCCGTGCGTTTCATATCACTATCCTGAACTGTTCTGAAAATACCAACGGCCCGCCCCGTACTAATGTCGGGACGGGCAGACAGGTCGGTTCATTTATTCTTCGAAGTTGCCGCCTTGTGACTTCACTTCGGCTTCCCAGCGCTGCAGCAGACGTTCGCGGGTTTCAGATGATCCATAGGTTGCAAAGTCGTAGTCAATCAGCTTGACCGACGCCATGTCAGGCGCTTCCGGGTCCGTCGCCGCTTCGGGGTGCGAGGGGATGTTGAATACGCCCACTTCCAGCCCCCGTGATTGCGCATCTGCGCTCAAGACATAGTCGACCCATGCCTTTGCGGCGTCAAAGTTCGGGGTGCCGTTGATGATGGATACTGCGCCGGTCTCATACCCCGTGCCTTCGCACGGCGACACGATTTCGACCGGGAAACCCTGCTTCTTCAGATTGACCATATCATGCATGAAACCGACAGAGATTGTAGATTCCCCGCGCGCCACCATCCGACTGGGGGCAGAACCTGACCGCGTGTTCTGGTTCACATTGCGCGCAATATCGCCCAATAGGGCAAAGGCCTCATCCTCACCAAACAACTGCACCAACGTCGCAAGCTGCGTGTAGGCCGTACCTGACGATTGCGGGTTCGACACCGTCACCTCGCCTTGATATTCGGGCTTCGTCAGATCGCGCCAACATGACGGAACCGGCATGCCCTTTTGTTCCAGCAACTCGGTGTTGTACATCATGCCCAAAAGACCGACATGCACGCCGATTGCCCGGCCTTCGGTCATATCGGACATGTTTTGTGCCCAGCCCAGAAGCTGCGAGGTATCCGCACCGCTGGCGACGCTCAGGCCTTCGTTGGCGGCGATCAGATGGGGGTCGCCCGTGCCGCCCCACCATACATCAACCTTTGGGTTTCCGGCCTCGGCCCGGATCTGGGCCAGAACCTCGCCCGTGGATTTCCGTACCATGGCCACGTCGATCCCGGTATCGATACCGAAATTCTGCGCCATCAGATCGCACCAGGCTTGCTCGTTCGAGCATACCACATCCAGACTTTGTGCGGTGACGGCGCCCGCCGACAGGCTGGCCGCAAGCGCGATCGCGCTGATTGAAACAGCTCTCATCATTGTCTCCTCCCTAAATGGCTCCGCACCCTCCCAGATGCAGGTCGCCTATACTGGCACGGCCAATCGGCTTTGGACGATAGGGGTTTGGATGAACTATCTTACGCACAGCCACTTCAATCATGAACAATATTACAGGGCGCCTTTGTCAGCCGTAATATTGTAAACATTTATGCGAATTGTATCCCACGTTGTTTTACAAGACGATACACGAAGGGAAGAGGGATCGGCTTATGCAGCAAATCACGGCGGTGACAAGTGGACCGCGCAAGCCGGTTGTCGCGATCATTGATGATGACATCGATCTGCGCACAACGCTCGCCGCGCTGCTTCAGGAAAACGGCCTGACTCCGCTTGCCATGGCGGATGGCGCCTCGTTTTTTTCGCTTGGCGCAACCCCTGCGGTCGACCTGGCCTTGATTGATCTCAACCTCAACGGTGAAAACGGCCTCGCGCTGGCGCTGCGGATCAGGGACAGGTTCGGCCTGCCGGTTGTGATGCTGACCGGGCGTGGCGACGAAATGGACAAGATCATCGGACTGGAAACTGGCGCCGACGACTACTTGTTGAAGCCGTTCAACCCACGCGAATTGATCGCCCGCATTCGCGCCGTTCTGCGCCGCACCGGGCATACCGCGCTGGGGATCGCGGATCGTTCCACCAGCACGATTGTCAGGTTCGGGGACCTGCGCCTTGACCAGACGCGGCGCGAATTGCTTGAGGCCGATGGTGCCGAAATTGCGCTGACCAACGCCGAATATCGCTTGTTGGACTATTTCCTGCGTCATCCGGACCGGATTATTCCACGCATGGAATTACTGAGCGAACTGGGCAATGACGTTTCTCACTACATGGACCGCACCATTGACGTGCTGATCCTGCGCCTGCGTCGCAAGATCGAGGCCGTGCCCTCGAAACCCGTGCATTTGCAGACCCGGCGCGGCCAGGGCTACATCTTCATTCCCGGCACCCCATGATGCCGCGCCTGTCGATTCAGACGCGGTTGTTGCTGGCCCTGACAGTATTGGCCGCCGCGACCCTGATCGTCGGTTCTGTTGCGTGGATTGCGCTGGGTAAGGGCGCCGACCGGTTGGATCGGTTGCACAATGACACACTGACGCGCGTTGACACCGCGCTTCGGTTGTCACGGCAATCCGCCCGACTGGCGACCGAAGCCCCTTACTTGCTGACGCTCGACAGCCCGTTTCGCATCGCGCAAGAAGGCGGCGCTGCGCGCACCCTGCTGCGCGAGATTCAGCAAGATATCCCGCAAACATCGGACCTGATCGAAACCCTGGATCAGGCCCATCAGGCGATTGACACACTGGTTCAGGAAAGTGCCACGCGGGCAGGCTACCGCGATCAGGTCTTGCGGCTAAACGCCGAACTGGCAAAGCTGGAACGAAACTTTGCCGCGCAGTCTGCCCTGAACATGGTTGGCCCCGCCGAACGGCAGGCATGGCTGACCCTGCAAGGTCAGGCCGCAGCCCTTCTGGGGGCCGGGCGGGCCGAAAACCTGATTGGTGTCGGTGAATACCAACGTCAGTTTGTGGCGCTGGTCGCAAGCGCGCGTGTCGCGGCATTTCGGCCCGATCATGCCGCGCAACAACGGTTGCGCGAACTGGCCGAAGGGCGCGAAGGCCTGTTCGAGTTGCGGCGGTTGGAACTTGCCAGTCGGCTGCGCGCCGAAGCTGCCCTCGTGAACATTCGGAACGCGGCATCTGCGCTGACAGCGCATTCGGCGGCCGTCACATCGGCGGCACAGTCCAGCATCGCTGCGGAACGCGCCCGCGCCACCACCGCGATTGCCGTTGCAAAATCGACCATTCTGACCGTCGGGGCCGTCAGTTCCATCGTTGCGCTGATCGCAGCGGCGTTTGTATCGCAATATGTGATCGCCAATTTAGGGCGTATTTCAAATGCGATGGTGCGTCTTGCCTCGGGCGACCGGCAGGCCGGATTGCCGCGCGGCGAAGGCACCGGCGACGAGATCGGCAAACTATTCCACGCGTTCCGGGTGTTCAGGGCCAATGCCATCCGGCTTGATCGGTCAAACCGGCAGATGACCCAGCGCACCGCCCTGTTTGAAAACATGATGACGGGCATCAGCGATGGTGTGGCGATCTTGTCGGATCAGGGCACTGTCATTGCCCACAACGACCGGCTGGCCGAGGTTTTGCGGCTTGATCCCGCCAGACTGTCGGGCCGCCCTAAACTGGCCGAGATCGTCGATCTGCCGCGCTGCACCCCGCTGCCGGATCGTCTGTGTGACGGGGTGTTGCTGACGGCCGACAACCGGTATCTGGAATGGCGTGAAAGCGCGCTGCCCGACGGGGGGCTGGTGGTTCTGGTGGCCGATGTGACCGAACGGCGCCAGATGGAAGATCGTTTGCAGCAAATCCAGCGGATCGAAGCCCTGGGCAAGGTATCGGGCGAGGTCGCGCATGATTTCGGCAATATCCTTTCAACCATTTCAGGTAATCTGCATCTGTTGCAAACCGCGTCTGACAGCCGCCGCGAGGCGATGTATCAGACGATTTCCAGCGCCGTCGATCTGGGCACCTCGCTGACCCAGCGGCTGCTATCCTTTGCCCGGCGTCAGCATCTTGCGCCCGAGATCGTCGACCTGACCGCGCTGGTCGAAGGTATGGACGATCTGATCGGCTTTGCCTTGCGGGATGATATCGATTTTCGCATCCGGATTGAGGCGGGCGCGCTGCCCGTCCTGATTGACCCCGGACAAATGGAAAGCGCCATTCTGAACCTGTGCCTGAACGCCGGTCAGGCCATTGACGGGCCCGGCATGATTACCCTGCGGGTGTCAGAACACGATGGCCACGCCATCATCGAGGCCAAAGATACCGGCAGCGGCATGAGCGCGGACATCCTTGCCCATGCGATGGAACCGTTCTTTTCGGCGCGCGACGGCGGAACCGGGCTGGGGCTTGCCATGGTCTATGGCTTCATGCGCCAATCAGGCGGCGATGTTGCCATCACGTCGCAGCCCGGCAAAGGCACACTGGTAAAACTGACCCTGCCCTTGCACACCAAACCCGTGGTGGATCATCCCCCGCCTGATCACGGGTTGCCCGATCTGGGAACGGTGCTGATCGTCGAAGATGATCCCAACGATATGGCAACCGCCCAGGGACTTCTGTTGCCCTATGCGCAACGGCTCATCACTTGCCAGGATGCAAGCGAGGCGCATCACCACATTGCAGCCACACGCGTGGATCTGATCGTGACCGATCTGACGTTGCATGGCCAGATCGAAGGCTGGTCGCTGGCAAAAGCGGCGCTTGAAAAATGGAATGCCACGCAGGGGATTATCGTCTCGGGGCACCTGCCCAGCTACAACCCTCTGTCGAAAGGTTTCGCCGGACGGGTACAGACACTGTCCAAGCCGTTGACCTCCGATAAACTGGCGAAGGCGATAGGCGAGCAAAAGAAATGGGAAATTCCGGCATGAACGTTCAACCAAAGGCACTGATTTTTGACTGCGACGGCACACTGCTCCTAACCGCCGATCTTCACTTCAAAGCCATCGGCGCCGCCCTTGCCGCGCAGGGTGCTTCCATATCGTACGATTGGTATGTGGGGCAAAGCGGGCTCAGCCGTGGCGACCTGTTCCAACGCGTTGCGCAGCACCATGACGGCCCGCTTGATCTGCCGCGCCTTTCACAAGACAGCATCGACGCGACGCTGCGTCTGGCGCACGATGCACGGCCAAATCCGTCGGTGGCGGCGCTGGCCGTTCGTTTGTCGGGCAAACTCCCGCTGGCCGTGGCGACGAACAGCGAACGCGCCATTGTGAGCGCCTTTCTGGAAGCCACAGGCCTACGGAAACACTTCGATGCCGTTGTGGCCCGAGAAGACGCGGCAAAGCCCAAGCCCGCACCAGATCTGTTTTTGCGCGCCGCGCACCGCCTTGGTGTCGCGCCTGAAAGCTGTTTGATACTGGAGGATAGCGCAGAGGGTCTGGCTGCGGCACGTGACGCAGGTATGGAAGCTGTCGATGTCAGAAACGACACGGCGCTGGCCACACTATCGGCACGCCTGTGCAGTGTTTACCCCGCAGATGTCGCGCGCCCCATCGACCAGCACTAAGCGTTGCCGTCGACGCCGAAAAGTCCGCGATCATTGGCGATTGGGCGATTATCAGACCACCTGTCGCGGTGGACGCAAAGTCCCGGGTTAGAAACCACCTGAAGCAAGTCCTCCGGCCTGCGGGCTGTCGTCCGGCTATAGCGCACATCAGCTATCCGGTGAGGTGCTGCACCACAAACCCGCGTCGCAAATCAATTCAATTGGCAAAGGGCTGCGATCATGCGGGTATTTAACATCATTAAATCAATTTACTGTAGTCGTAATGCGCTAAATAAACATATTTGGCTTAACACTGACGTGTTTACGTTTCGCGCGTCACATCGTGCTTGCCGCCAGCAAGCACGATGTCTGGTGCATTCGCTGTAGTTATGGAGAAAGCGCAGGAACCAAGGGATTAGCGCTGCACAAGATCACAGCGCAAACCTTTGCATCCATATAAAAACGGTCGTTTATTGGCGACCTATTAAATTGCAAATCCACCCTGATCTGCCCTGAAACCTTATCCGGGATAAGGTTTGTCCCGCGCGCCCTGCCCCGGTGACGCACCTTCCCTGACCGCAGCCCTGCGGATGTCTCAGGCCCTGAGGTGCAAGCCACCACACTTCAGCGCGCCGCATAAGCCCGCGACGGTCGCGGTGCAGCCTTCACGCCGCGCCGCTCAACCTTATCCGCGACAGGATTTGCCACGCCGCCACACAGCCACCCCAACCATCGCGAACCGGCCTTGCCGCGGCGCGGGTTCCGGGCGATGAAGTGCGACCGACACTCCAACCCCAAAGGACCCGCGCATGACTGTCATCACCCGTCTTCACCCCGGCCCGCGCATGGCGCAGGCGGTCATTCACAACGGCACCGTCTGGCTGGCCGGACAGGTCGGCGCCCCCGGGGCCGACGCCACGGCACAGACCCACGCCATCCTGGACCAGATCGACGCCCTGCTGCTGGAGGCCGGGTCATCCAAGGCCCGCATCCTGAACGCCACCATCTGGCTGGCCGACATGGCCGATTTCGCCGCGATGAACGCGGTGTGGGATGCCTGGGTTGATCCCGCCAACCCGCCCGCCCGCGCCACGTCCGAGGGGAAGCTGGCCACCCCCGACTACCGGGTCGAGATCATCGTGACCGCCGCCGTGGGCTGAAGCGCAGACCGCAGGCGCGGACAAGACCTTACCTGCGGATAAGGTTTCCGCGCCTCAGGCACACCACACCAATCCGCCCCGGCCCGGCCGATCACCTCAGCCGACCGGGGCACCGCCGCACCGCGGCCAATCCGACGCAAGGTCAAACCTTATCCGCGGATAAGGTCGGCGCGCCCCGGCCACGCAAGCCACACCGCAGCGCCACAGAGCGCCTGCGCGGCTTCGCGCGCCGCGCGCAAGGAACAGCACACGGGCGCGCACCGGCCTCAGGACACGCGCCTTTACCGGACCGCGCAAGACAGCCCCGCGCCGCAAAACACATCACCAGACATCGCCGCACAACTCACCACCCGGCATACCCCGCGCAAACCTTATCCGCAGATAAGGGTGCCCTACCCCAACACCCGACATCGCAGTACCGGCGCACACGCCCAGATCAGCCACGCCACACAGCGCCGCGCATGAAAAAACCCCCGGACAAGCATTCAGCCTGTCCGGGGGTTTCAATACGACCTGGGTCCCGACTTCCAGGATCCGGAAGCCCGCCCGCGAAACCTTATCCGCGGATAAGGTTTCAGCTCATTCCGTCGATCAGCGACGCAATGGCGCGCTCCAACTGGCCCCGGTCCATGGCCGAGAAATCGCGGTCCAGCTTGATCTCCAACCGCCCTACCCCGGCGGTGCAGCGCACGCGGCCCGCCCGCGTCCGCACGTCGAATGTCGTCTTCGTACGTGCCGGGTTAACCTTCTGCGCCGCTGGTTTGCGCGGCGCCGTGCTGCCCGCCGGGACCGTCGCCTCCATATCCAGCGCGTCCAGATCCGAATAGCGGCGCAGCACATTCAACTCATCGCTGATCGACCGCGTGTCCCAATCGTGCAGATCAGATTTGATCTGCCGCACCAGATCAGGCTCTTCATCAATCGCCCGCACGACGTTGACACCCAGGGCACGCGGGATCTCGGTCGGGTACATCAACGTCGGGCCCAGCACCTCCAGCAGCCGGGCAAAGGCACGGATGTAGCTGCGCTTGGAATACGGCGCGGACTGGAACAGCTTGCCCACAGCGCCCTTCAGGTCATGCGCATCGGTTGCGGGATCGGCGGCATAATGCAGCGCAGCCGTCGCCATCTCGGCAAAGGACAGGTCCTTGCGCACAATATTCTCATCCACCATGCGACGGTACAGGCCCGAGATATCTTCCCCGTGGGGAAGGATCAGCGCCGGGATCTGCCCCCAGGACGCATCGCCGGTTTCCTCCAGCAGCGCGCGATAGGCGCTCAGGCGGCGGTAGCCCTGGATCAGTTCATACCCCGTGCCATCGGGCCGGGTGACCACGCGGATCGGGTTGGACAGCCCAACCTCACGGATCGAAGTGACCAACTCCGCCAACTCAAAATCTTCGCCGGGCAGGCGGTCCCGCATCAACAGGCGGGTAAAGACCTGATCCAACGCCAGGTCTTCCACCACATGACCGGCCTCGCGCAGCGCGACCAACTCATGCGCCAGCGCATCGTTCTCGGCGCGGATCGCGGCGGCGGCATCGGCGCGGGCCTGCAAGGCGGCCGCGTTCTCCGAGATGGCGCTGGCCATCGGACCGCGCCGCGGCGCGACATCGGGCAGGGTGTCGGGGTCAGGAACGACCGGGGTTGCGAGGTCATCGGGGATGTCGATATCGAAGATGGATCGTTTACGGCTCATGGTGCGGCCCTTCTGTCTTTGGGCGAAACCTTATCCGCGGATAAGGTTTCAGGCGTTGGTGTCGGCGGCGGTCGGTGCCGTGTCGGTGTCAGTATGGGCGGCGGGGTCGGCAACCATCGCTTCCCAGGCGGGCAGCATGGTCGACCGGAATTCCACATAGGCCTGATCGAAACTGCCCCGCGCACGCCGCCATGTCTCCCGCGTCATGTCGCGGTAATCCATCTCGTAGACCGACGCGAGGAACCGCCCCGATTGCTCCACCGCGCGCGTCATCTCGACGGGATGCTGAGCCAGTTTATCGCCAAACACCTTACCAAAGGCATCATACATCGCACGGTGCAGATCGTTGCCCGGCTCAAACCGCGTCAGCAGAAACCGGATGTCGACGAATTGCTTCGGCAGGCTGATGTTGCCGTCGGGCATCGCCCCGGTGAAACCATGCGCCAGATCCTCCAGCGCCTCGGACAATTGCCCGATGAACGAGGTGGTGCTGTCGTATTCCCAGTACCCGGGTCCGGACGGGATGTAGAGCATATCCGCGGCGAACACCGCGTTCATCGACTGGTAGCCGATGGCGGGCGGGCAGTCGAAAATGATCAGGTCCCACTGGTCATCAGGCAGCTGGTCGAGGTAGCGCGACACGGCCGCGAAGAACGACCATTCGGGGTTCAGGTGCCGGTACTGGGCGCTGGCGAACTCTACGAAGGCCGCATTGGCGCACGACGGGATGATGTCGATCGTCGGCCAGTTGGTCGGCTGAATGAAGTCACTGAGGCGCAGGTTCTGAAGCCCAAGGTCGGTGATCGAGGCCGGGATAGTCCGGCGGGGCAGGCTGGTGCGCGACGCGGCGGCAGTAGGGGTGGCGTTCATCGCTTCGGTCTCGCGCACAAGGTCGCGGGCCATGATACCCCAGACGGTCTGTTCCTCGCTGACATCGGTCAGGCCCATCGAATGCGACAGCGTGGCCTGCGGGTCGAAGTCGACGCACAGCACGCGGTAGCCGTCGAGGGCGGCGGCATGGGCGAAGTGCAGCGCCACGGTGGACTTGCCCGCGCCACCCTTGAAGTTGGCGATGGCCGTGCGGAAGGCGCGGCCGCGGGGACGGGCGGGCATCAGCGGCTTGCCCTTCACCTTCAGCTTGCGCCGCAAGATGTTGACCTCTTCAAGGGTGAACCAGCGCTGGCGGCCGTCAGGCTCGACCTTACCCGCGGGTAAGGTCGGGTCGGCGGCCATCCTCCCGCGGAAGGTGGACTGGTTCATGCCCAGGATCAGTTCGGCAACCTCCCACGAGGAAAACCGCCGCAGGGTCTTCACATTCTCGGGCGAGAAGGTCTGTTGCCGGATCCAGCCCTGCATCTTGAGGGACCGGGCGTGGATGTCGCGCAAATCGGCATGAGAGAGCATTTCAGGTCCTCGGACGTTAAAAATCTGGATTTCTGCATTTACGCTTATTTTGACTTTGATGTCGAGATGTTTCAGACTTGGACAAACCTTATCCGCGGATAAGGTTTTGCGGCAACACAGGGGAAATCCCAAAGGAAAACCGGGGGGTGGCGGACAATAGGCGCGCGAATCGGTCCCGGCGGCGAATCGGGCGCGCGCCACCCGTATTTAGGGGGACACGCAGACGGTCATACCGCTGGTTGAGGGGACATTTCGCCGATTTGGGGTGACATACAGGCTGACCCCTTATACCAATACTAACCAAATCTTTCATTCTGAGTGGTTCAGGCAAGCCGGTCCTGAAACACGAATCCTTGACATCCTGCCCATTTCAAACGCTAATCAGTCTGAGGTTGGGAATAGCGTTGCGGAGAGAGCGCCGGGGACATAACACCGGGCCACCAAGACGCGATACAGCGGGTGAAACCCCCGGCACCAGGCGAATCCCGGGCGCAACAGCGTGGCCCGGACGCGCAGGGGCGGGGTCGGCAGGGAACGGGCATGCAGGTCAAACACGCAACGGGGCACAATGCCGGGGTCGTCAAATACGACATTCTGACCGCGCTTCTGGTGGTGGCAGCGCAAGGCGACGGCACACGGGGGCGGCTGGCGCTGCGGCTTTCGCTGCTGATGACCGCGCGGTTCAGCTGGCGCAGCGGCACGTTCAGTGTAGGACAGCGGGAGATCGCGCGGCTGTGGGGTGTTACGGAGCGCACCGCGAAACGCGAGTTGGCGCAGATGCGCGCACTTGGCTGGATCGAAGTCCACCGCCCCGCAGCGCGGGGCAGGGTGGCCGAACACCGCGTGGATCTGGCGCAAATCCTGTCGGACAGCCGACCCCACTGGCCCAGCGTCGGCCCCGATTTCGAAGCACGGATGCTTGCGCCCGAGGGGGAATCCGAAAACGCGGCGAAGACGGATCCCAGTTCCGGGGGCAATGTGGTGCCGCTGCGGCCGCGTGTGGCGCAGAATGCTGACGGTTCCCGTTGGGCCGCCGCCGCCGCGTGGCTGGCGCAGGATAATCCGGCAACCTATCATGCGTGGTTTGCCCAACTGGTCGAGTTGCCCCCCGATGCGGCCAATCCTGCACCACCCGGCGCAGTGACATTGCTGGCCCCGTCACAGTTTGTCGCGACCTTCGTGCAGACCCATCTGGCGGGAAAGGTGCTGGCGGCGCTGTCGCGCACCGACCCCGGTGTGCGGCGGGTCAATGTGGTGGGTGTGGGATGACGGGCGGCGCTTGCCTGATCCGTTGCTGCGCAGGGCAGGGCGACTGCGATCATGCATCGCCCCTGGCTTTGGCGCTGGGTGCCTGCTTCTACCATCACCAACGCCGCCCAGGCGCCGCTGCCCGGGCCGACATTGGTGACGCGCTGACAACGATGTGACCGCCCGCCAAGGCGCGCGTCAAGCTGTCTCACATTCATCCCGTCTGTTGGCCGCAGGCGATCCCTGACCTCTTACCCCTCATGGAAGAAATCGAACGTCATGCGGTGGTGGTAGCGTGCATCGGGCATCAGCGTGGCTTGTGGGAAATGCGCGAGGTTCGGGCTGTCGGGGAATTTCTGCGTTTCCAGTGCAAAGCCGCTGAAGGGGCCATAGCGGGCGCCGTCCTTGCCCGGGCTGTCTGCACCCATATGCCCGCCGGTATAGAATTGTACGCCGGGCTCTGTCGTGCGCAGCACCACGCCCAGCCCGTTGGCAGGACACAGGACGCGCGCGCAATCGCGCAGCCCGTCGGCCCCGGGCAGCCCCAGCACGAAATTATGGTCATAGCCGATGTCGGATGCGGCCATCAGGTCACGCCCGATGGGTTTGGCGGCGCGGAAATCGAACGGGGTGTCCAGGACGCTTGCAACCTCACCCGTAGGGATCAGGCCTGCATCCACCGGCGTATAGAAGCCGGCCGACAGGTGCGCGATATGGTCCGTCACCGGCGCGCCTGCATGGCCGCCAAGGTTCCAAAGGCTGTGCTGCGCGGGGTTGCACAGCGTCGGGCGGTCGGTGGTGCCCGTCATCTCGACATGCAGTGCGCCGGTGTCGGTGATGCGGTAGGTGACCGACAGGCTGAGCGTGCCGGGATAGCCCATGTCGCCATCAGGCGAAATCAGGTGCAGCGCCACGCCGTCACCATCGGGCAAGGGGGTGGCGTCCCATATCTGGCGGTGAAAGCCCTCAGGCCCGCCGTGCAGGTGGTTTGCGCCCTCATTCGGGGTCAGGTGCAGCTCTGCGCCCGCGACGGTGCAGTGCCCACCCCGGATGCGGTTGGCATAGCGCCCGGCAATGGCGCCGAAATAGCTGCCCCCGGTGGCGTATTCCGCCAGCGTGTCATATCCCAGCGCGATGTCCGTGGGGTTGCCCCGCGCATCGGGCAGGGTGACGCGTTGCAGCGTGGCACCGAAATCGGTGACGCAGAATGCGACCTGCCCCAGCGCGGTTTGTGCCGTAACAGTCCAGAGCCCGACGGGCCGACCGTCATGGGTTCCAAAGTCGCTGTGGGTGACGGTCATGGCGGGGCCTCCTGGGTTTGGGTTTGGCCGCAAGTCTTGCGCGCAAATGCCGCCCGCTGCAACCGGCTGTGCGGCGCTTTGCAGGGGGGTGGTTTTGTGCCAGAAGAAAGGCAGCCCTTCCCAACCCGGACTCCGCGCCGCCGTGATGACCCCGCCCCGATCCCCTGCTGCTGCCGATGCCCCGGCAAAGAAGACGCTGGCCAGCCGCGTGGCAATGGCCGTGCGCGAGGACATCATGTCGGGCGCGCTGCCGCCCGGGGGCAAGCTGAACCTTGATGCACTGCGGCGGACCTTCGGGATCAGTGTCTCTTCGGTGCGCGAGGGGATCGGCAAGCTGGTTACCGACGGGCTGGTGACGTTCGAGGAACACCGAGGGTACCGGATCGCCCCGGTCTCGGGCCCGCATCTGGTCGAGGTGACGGTGCTGCGCGCCGAACTGGAGGGGCTGGCGTTGCGCCAGTCCATCGCACGGGGCGGGGTGAAATGGGAAAGTGACGTACTGGGTGCGCTGTACCGGCTGACGCATACGTCAAGGGATGGCGATGGCGATGGCGCTGTCGGCGGGGCAGGGGGGGCCGCGCAAGGGAGCTCTGTGCAAGGGAGTTTTGCGCAGGGGAACGCGGGGCAGAAGAACCTCGCGCAGAAAAGCCTCGCGCAGTCATGGGAGGCGGTGCATCGCGCGTTTCACCGCAGCCTGCTGGTGCAATGCGGGATGCCGCAGCTTTTGCAGTTTTGCGACGTGCTGCACCATCAGCATGAACGTTACCGCCGGATGGACCGGGCGCTTGGCGCGGCGGCGACGGGCGACCGGGACGCTGATGCCGAACACAGCGCCATCGCCGATGCCGCCGTCAAGCACGACGCCGCGCTGGCCGTGCAACGGCTGGACGCGCATATCCGGCGCAACGGGGCAGCGTTGCTGGATCGGCTGGGCGCCGCCGGGGCGCTGCCGCCTGCGGGTTAAGGCCCGGGGACGGCCGCGCGCCGCGCCGTTCAGGCGCCGGGGGCGGGGGCTGCCGGTCCCTCAGGGTGCCCCCCGGCAGGCGCCTCAGCCTCGGGGCCCTCGGCCTCAGCCACATTCTCTTTCGGCGAGATCAGCGTATAGAACATCGGCACCACGAACAGGGTGAACAGCGTCCCCACAGTGATGCCCGAAAAGATCACCAGCCCCATGGCAAAGCGCGCCGCCGCCCCTGCGCCATCGGCGGTCATCAGGGGCACGACCCCCAGCGCGGTGGCCAGCGTGGTCATCAAGATCGGGCGCAGCCGCAGGCGGGCAGATGCCACGATGCCCGCCGCCCGGCTGAGGCCCTGATCGCGCCGCAACTGGTTGGCGAATTCCACCAGCAAGATGCCGTGCTTGGTGATCAGGCCGATCAGCGTGATCAGCCCCACCTGCGTGTAGATGTTCAGCGTTCCCAGCCCCAGGTTCAGCGGCACGATCACGCCAAAGATCGCCAGCGGCACCGACATCAGGATGATGAACGGGTCACGGAAGCTTTCAAACTGCGCGGCCAGCACCAGATAGATCACAACGATTGCAAGCACGAAGGCGAGCACGATGGAACTGCCCTCGGATTTCTCCAGCCGCGATTGCCCGGCATAGTCGATGAAAAAGCCGTCAGGCAACAGCGGGCGGGCGATATCCTCGATCGTGGCCAGCCCCTGCCCGGTGGACACGCCCGGCAGCGGCAGCGCGGTCAGCGTCGCGGAATTGAGCTGGTTGAACTGTTCGATCGCGCCGGCACTGGCCTTGCGCCCGGTGGTGATCACCGCCGACAGCGGCACCATGTCGCCGGTGGTGGCGCGGACGTAGAATTCGCCCAGCCGTTCGGGATTGTCGCGGTATTCCGCAGGCACCTGCATGATGACATCATAGCTGTTGCTGTCGCGGTCGAACTGCGCGATGGACCCGTCGCCGACCAGCAGGCTCAGCGCTGCGCCGATCTGGGACGCGGGCAGGTTCAGCGCCGCAGCGCGGTCGCGGTCGATGGTGATGACAACCTGGGCTGCATCATAGTTGAGCGAGTTCTGCACCACGATGAACTGGCCCGAAGCCTGCGCCTGCGCGCGGATTTCCTCGGCCACCTCATAGACCTGCGCGGGGTCGCCGGTGGATTGCACCACGAGCGAGATCGGCAAGCCACCCCCCGCGCCAGGCAGGGTAGGGGGCGCGAAGACGAAGGCCTGCACCCCTGTCACGCCGCCGATGCGGCCCTGAATGTCGCCCTGAATCTGGGCCTGCGTGCGGTCGCGGTCGGCCCAGTCCTCCATCGCCCACAGCATGATGCCCGAATTGGTGGCCCCGCCGAAACCGACGATGGAAAAGTCGGTCGCGACCTCTGGTATCTCACTGGTCAGGGCGCGCATTTCTTCGACATAGCCGCGGGTGTAGTCGATGGTCGCATAAGACGGCGCGCTGATGATCGAGAAGAGCGCACCGGAATCTTCCTCTGGCGCAAGCTCGCCCGAGGTCTTGGTGAACAGGTAGCCGGTGACGCCCACCAGCACCACGACCATCAGCATGGTGACGGGGCGGTAATCGAAGGAAGACGCCAGGCGACGCTCATACCAGCCCTCGACGCGCTGAAAGCCCCGGTCAATGGCGCCCTGAAAGCGGTTGTGCCCGCCTTTTTTCAATACCCGCGCCGCCAGCATCGGCGAGATCGTCAGCGCCACCACGCCCGAGATGAAGACCGCCCCGGCCAGCGTCACCGCAAATTCGCGGAACAGCGCGCCGGTCAGGCCAGCGGTGAAAAACAGCGGCATGAAGACCGCGATCAACGTCAGCATCATCGCGATGATCGACCCGAAGAGTTCCTTCATCGATACGAAGGCCGCCTGACGCGGCGACAGGCCGTCGTCGATATGGCGCTGGATGTTTTCGACCACGATAATCGCGTCATCCACCACCAGCCCGATGGCCAGCACCATGGCCAGAAGGGTCAGCAGGTTGATGGAATAGCCCATCAGGAAAAGGATGAACAACACCCCCACCAGCGACAGCGGGATCGCCATCAGCGGCATCAGGACCGACCGGAAGGACCCCATGAAGATCAAGATGACGATGCCGACGATCAGCGTCGCCTCGATGATGGTGCGCAGCACTTCGGTGATCGACGCCGAGATCTGTTCGGTCGCGTCATAGACCAGCGTGATGGTCATGCCATCGGGCAGGCTTGCCTGAAGCGCGGGCAGTTCGTCCACCACGGCGGCGGCGGTATCCAGCGGGTTGGCGCCGGGCGCGGGGAAGACCCCGATGAAAGTGCCGGGCTCGCCGTCGAAGGTCACCACCATGTCGCTGGATTCGGCGGCCAGTTCGATGCGGGCCACGTCGCGCAGCCGCACCACCGCGTCGCCGGTGCCGGAAATCGGCAGCGCGCCGAATTCCTCGGGCGTTTGCAGGGTGGATTCCATGGTGATGGAATAGCTCACGAATTCGTTGCGCGTGCGCCCGGGCGCGGACAGGAAGTTGGCGCTGTTGATGGCGCCCTGCACATCCAGGGCGGTCAGGCCCTGCCCCGCCAGCCGCACCGGGTCGATCCAGATGCGCATGGCATAGCTGGCCGCGCCCATGACTTGGGCCTCGGCCACGCCGTCGATGGTGGACATGCGCGGGCGGATCACGCGTTCGATGTATTCGGTGACCTGTTCGGGGGTCATGTTGGGGTTCTTCACGCCCAGATACATCGTGGCAAAGGTCATGCCCGTGCCCTTGACGATGCTGGGGTCCTGCGCGTCTTGCGGCAGTTGTGCGCGGACCTGCTGCACCTTGGACATGACTTCGGTCAGCGCGGTGTCGGGGTTCGAGCCCAACTGCATGTTGACCGTCACGACCGACGCGGAGGGGCGCGACTGCGTGGTGACGTAGTCGACCCCTTCGGTGGTGGCGACCGCCGCCGCGATGGGCGCGGTGACAAAGCCCTGGATCAGGTCAGGCGCGGCCCCGGGATAGACCGTGGTGATGGTGATGACCGTTTCATCCACCTGAGGATACTGGCGGATTTGCAGGCCGAACAGGCCCTGAAGCCCCACCAGCAGGATCATGAGGCCCAGCACGGTGGACAGGACCGGGCGCTTGATGAAGATGTCTGAAAGGCTCATTGCGCGGCCGCCCCGGCAGTGTCGGCAGCGTCAGCGGTGGGTTCGGTCGTGGCTTCGGTGCCGGGTTCGGGCTGAGGGTCCTCAGCGTTTGACAACAGCACCGGCCCGCCATTGGTCAGACGGTTCTGACCTGCGGTTACGACGATGTCGCCCGCCGCCACGCCGCGCCGCACCTCGACCCGGCCTTCGACACGGCGACCGGGGTCGACGAAGATCTGCCGGGCTTCCAGCACCTCTGAATCATCTTCGCGCGGGCGCACGGCATAGACATAATCGCCATAAAGGCTGGTCACCACGGCGGTTTGCGGCAGGGCAATCACGCCTTCTTCGCGCGGCAGGTCGATGCGGATGCGCACGAACTGCCCCGGCGTCAGTTGCCCGCCCGGGTTGGCGATGGACCCGCGCACGGCCACCATGCGGCTTGCGGCGTTCACCCGCGGGTCGATGCCGGTGATTTCGCCCGCGAAACTGTCGGGGCTGCCATCTGCGCGCACGGTCAGTTTCTGCCCGATGAAAAGGTCCGGCAGTTGCTGTTCAGGCAGGCTGAAATCCACCCGCATGTCGTCAAGGTCTTGCAGGGTGGTGATGATGCTGCCGGGCTGCACATATTGCCCCAGATCGATACGCGGCAGGCCGATTGTGCCGGAAAACGGTGCGATCAACTGGCGCTGTTCGATCAGCGCCATCGCGCGTTCCACCTGCGCCGCCGAGGTGCGGGCCGCCGCCTGGTTGGCATCCAGCGTGGCGCTGGTGCCGATGCCACGGCTTTGCAGTTCGCGCGCGCGCTCCAGGTTCAGGGTGTCGAGCTCTTGCTGCGATTGCGCCACGGCAAGGTCGCTGCGCTGTGCCACGTCATCCAGCCGCAGCAGCAGGTCGCCCTGTTCGACGCGGCTGTTGGCGGTGAACAGGACCTCGGTGATGATGCCCGCCGCCTCGACGCTGAGGTCGACGCCCTGGCCCGCATTGACCGTGCCGATGCCGTTGATCGTGGGCTGCCAGGGGCCTTCGGTGGCGGTGGTTGTGCTGACGGGCAGCGGTTGCACCGGCATGTTGGCGAAGATGTCTGTGATCATCTTGTCGCGGAACAGGTTGAAGCCGACCAGCCCGCCCCCGATGAGACCCAGCAGCACCACGGCGATTATCAAGCGTTTGACCATTCCGGCCCCCTGTTGGCAAAGGTGTCGCAGGGCAGGCCGCGCAAGGTGGCTTGCCAATTTACGCCGGGTTACTGTACCGTCCAGACGGTTTAGTCAAGGGGGCAGGCTGCATGGCGCGCGATACGGGACAGACACGGGCGAAAATTTTGGCAGCGGCGGGCGATTTGGCGCGCGAACATGGCCCCGGCAAGCTGTCGCTTGATGCGGTGGCGGCGCGGGCGGGGGTGTCGAAGGGCGGGCTGCTGTATCATTTCGCATCCAAATCCGCGCTGATGGAGGGGTTGGTGACTGACCATCTGGCCCGGCTGGAAGCTGCGTTGCGCGCGGGCGAAAACACGGGCCGCCCCGACGGGGTGATCGCCGCCTACCTGGCCGAGTTCCGCCGCGAATGCGCGGCCAAGGCGGGTCCGCCGGCGGGCCTGCTGGCGGCGCTGGTCGAAGATCCGACGATCCTGGAACCCGTGCGCCAGCAAGAGCGCGCGTTTCTGGACCTGATCCGCAGCAACGCCACCGACCCCGACATGGCGACGGCGGCGTTTTTGGTGGTGCATGGCATCCGCACCATGCAATTGATGAATGTCAGCGTTCTGACGCAAGCAGAGGAAGCGGCGGTCATGGGCTGGATCGCCGCGCGGCTGGAACCGCCGCAGGACTGAGGCGCCCGGAGGATTGACGCGCCCGCACGCATCGGCCCGTTCGTGCCTATCGCGGCGCGGCTGATGCCTGCCCCGCCCCTCAGCGCGCGGAAGCCTGCACCAGTTCGCGGTCCAGCGCGGCAGCCTGCGCGGCGCGTGGCGCGCTGAAGCCCGCAAGCAGCAGGTAGGCCACGGGCGTCAGGAACAGCGTGGCGAGCGTTGCCAGCCCCAGCCCGCCAACGACGACCCAACCCAATGCCTCACGCGCCTCGGCGCCCGCGCCGCTGGACAGGATCAACGGTACGCCACCCAGCACGGTGGATGTCATGGTCATCATCACCGGGCGCAGCCGGATGGTCGAGGCGCGGAAGATCGCGTCATAGACATCCGCGCCCGCATCGCGCAGCTGGTTGGCAAATTCGACGATCAGGATGCCGTTTTTCGCCATGATTCCGACCAGCAGCACCAGACCGATCTGCGAATAGACATTCAGGCTGGTTCCCGTCAGCCACAGCGCGACCATGGCGCAGGCAAGGCCCAGCGGCACGGTGGCCATGACGACGATGGCCGAAATGAAGCTTTCGAACTGCGCGGCCAGCACCAGAAAAACCACCAGAATGGCGAAGCCGAAGACGAGCAATATCCCGCTGGAGGTTTCATCCAGCGACGCGGCCTCGGCCAGCGGCACGATGCGCTGGCCCGGGTCCAGTACGCCGTCGGCGATACGCTGGGCCTCTTGCATGGCGGGGCCAAGCGCCAGCGCATCTGTCAGGCCCGCGCTGATCTCGACCGAGGGCATCTGCCCTTCGCGCGCCAGTTGGGGGGCTGTGGCGCGTTCTTGCAGGGTAACGAAGCTGGACATGGGCACCATGGTGCCATTTTCCGACCGCACCAGAATGCGCCCCAGATCGCCGGGATCGCGCACGGGGGTGCGGGTGGACAGCATCTGAATGTCATAGGTGCGGTTGTCGATGAACACATCGCCGACCGACCGGCCGTCAAGCACGGCCTGCAAGGCCTCGCCCAGACCGTTGATATCGACGCCGATATCAGAGGCGCGTTCGCGGTCGATCTGGATGAAAAGTTCGGGCTGGGTGGTCTCAAAATCCAGCCGGACCTGCCCGAAACCGGGGTTCTGGCTCATCGCGGCGACCAGCGCCTCGGCCCGCTCGGCGATGGCCTCATAGCTGTTGCCCACCACGGCAAAGCTGAGGCCCCGGCCCGCGCCGCGAATGCCCAGCGAATTGGGCTGGATGGCAAAGGCGCGCACGCCGATGACATTGCGCAGGCCCGCGTTGATTTCGCCCACGATGTCGTTTTGCGAGCGGGTGCGCGCGTCCCACGGTGCCAGCGTCATGACCATGAAGCCCCGGTTTTCCTGCCCGCCAAGGCCCGCGATGGCAAAAAGGTTCGTGATCTCACCCGAGGCACGCAAGGGGGCGATGATATCCTCGATCTCGCGCATCTTGCGGTCGGTATAGTCCAGCGCCACGCCTTGCGGCCCGCTGAGGCTGAGGATGGCGACGCCGCGATCTTCGGCGGGGGTCAGTTCCTGCCGGATCGACAGGGCACCCAGCGCGGCAGTGGCGGCGAAGACCACGGCGAGGGTGACGACCGTGCCGGGCATGGCGAGCGCGGCGCGCAAGGCGTTGGCATAGGCGCCCGCCAGCCGGTTGCCCAGCCACACCAGCGGGCCGCGCGGGTCGGGGTCCGGCGTTGCGGTCAGCAGGCGGCTGGCCAGAACCGGGCACAGCGTCAGTGCCACGACCGATGACAGCATCACGGCCATGGCCAGCGTGAAGCCAAATTCACGAAACAGCCCACCGGCCTGCCCGGGCAGGAAGGACAGCGGGATGAAGACGGCGGCCAGCGTGGCGGTGGTGGTGACAACGGCAAAGAAAACCTGCCGGGTGCCCAGCACGGCAGCCGCGCGCGGCCCCATGCCCTGCGCGCGCCGCCGCACGATGTTTTCCAGCACTACGATGGCATCATCCACCACCATGCCGGTGGCCAGCACCAGCGCCAGCAGCGTCAGGATATTGACCGAGAACCCCGCGATCCAGATTGCCGCCAGCGTGCCGATCAGCGCGACCGGTAGCGTAACTGTGGGGATCAGCGTGGCGCGGGCGTCGCGCAAGAACAGGTAGATGATGGCGACCACGATCAGAAGCGCGAGGGCGAGGGTGCTGACCACCTCTTCGATCGCGCCGCTGACGAATGTCGCCTCGTCCGACGTGATGAAGATATTGACGTCATCGGGCAGGATGTCTTGCAGCTCTGCCACGATGCCGGTGACGGTGGCGGAAATGTCCAGCGTGTTCGACTGCGCCTGCCGGATGATGCCCAGCCCCAGCCCCGACTGGTCATTGGCGCGCAAAATGGTTTCCCCCGGTGCAGGGCCAAGGCTGACGCGGGCCACATCGCCCATGCGGATGCCGTCGCGGATCACCAGCGCTTCGAACTGGGCGGGGGTGCTGACGGCGGCGGTGGTGCGGACCTGGATGTTCTGACGGCTGGAATTCAGCGCGCCGGCGGGCACGTCGAACGACACGTTGCTGAGGGCCGCGCGCAGTTCCGACAGGGACAGGCCCCGGCTGGCCAGTTCCAGCATGTCGATATCGACGCGGAAGATCGGGTCACGCGCGCCGAAGATCTGCAAATCCGCCACGCCGGGGGCCGAGATCAGGCGGTCTTCGACCACATCCTCGACCAGTCGCGTCAGGTCCTGCACCGACCGGCTGGCCGAGGTGACAGAGATGCGCATGACAGCGTCGGCGTCGCTGTCGGCCTTCACGATACGGGGTTCGGCGACGTCATCGGGCAGGGTGTTGCGGATGCGTCCGATGGCATCGCGAATGTCGGTGGCGGCCACGTCGATATCGGTGTCGTCGGAGAACTCGGCCACCACGCGGGACCGGCCAAAGCGCGAACTGGACGACAGTGCCTGCACGCCGGCAACGCGGCCCATGGCACCCTCGATCCGGCTGGTAACCTCGCGGTCCACGGTGTCGGGGCCCGCGCCGTTGAAATTCGTGGTGACGGTGACGACGGGGCGGTCGACGTTGGGCAGTTCGCGGACCTCGACCGCAAAGAGGGCGGCGAGGCCTGCGATGGCGATCAGCGCGCTGAAGACGAAAGCCAGGATGGGGCGGCGCACGAAGAGGGCCGTGCCTGATTGGCCCGCCGTTGAGGCGTCGATGGTATCCGCATCGGGGGTCGTGGGGTCGGCGATGTCGCGCGCGGTGCTGTCGGTCAAGGACGATGTGTCCTGTTCGGCGCGCGTGGTGTCATTCGAGGAATTTCCGTCGGTTCCTGCTGGTGTGCCTGTCGCGGGGCGGCCCGATGCCGTGTCACCGTCGCTGTCGTTGTCGGTTGGCGTGGACATCGGGTTCCTCCTGCGGGTGCGGGGCGCTTACAGCCGGGCGTCGGTGGTGGTGGCCGTTGCCGCGCCGGTTTCGGTGCGGGTCTCTGCACTGGGCGCGGGCCGGATCTCTTGCAGCGACACCGTGCCGCCGGGGCGCAGGTTCTGCACGCCCTCGACCACAACGCGGTCGCCTTCGCGCAGCCCGGCGCGTACCAGAACGGTGGTGTCGCGGCGTTGTACGATCTCGATGCGCACCTGCTGCACGGCGTCGGTGTCATCCAGCGCCCAGACGAAAGGCCCGTCGCGGCCCCATTGGATCGCCAGCGGATCGACCAACGGCAGTTCCTCGCCCGGCAGCGCGACCGAGATCGAGAAAGCCATGCCGCCGCGCAGACGGTCGGCGCTGTTGTCGACCTGCGCCTGCACCCGCAGCGTGCGCGAGGCCGGGTCTACCCGGCTGTCCACGGCCAGAACATGGCCCGTGAACCTGTCATCGGGGCGCGACAGCGGGGCCACCTGTACCGGATCGCCTGCATCAAGCTGGCCCACGAAACGTTCGGGCACCGAGAAGTCGATGAGCAGGACGGACCGGTCTTCCAGTTGTGTCATGTCGGATGCAGTGCCGACCTGATCGCCCACGTCGTAATTCAGGAGCCCCAGCGCGCCGTCGAACGGTGCCACGATGCTGCGGCGTTGCAGGTCGAATTCCGCCTGCCTCAGGCCCAGTTCTGCGTTGCGCAGTGCCAGTTCGACCGATTGCACCTGCGCGTCCGAGATCGCGCCGCTGCCTTGCAGGCGTTGCTGTCGCTCGGCATTGCGGCGGGCGTCTTCCAGCACCACCTCGGCGCGGTCCAGCGCGATCTGTTCTTCCTGGCTGTCGAGCTGCGCAATGACAGTGCCTTCGCTGATCTTGGTGCCCGGGCGCACCGGCAGCGCCACCAGCCGACCCGACGCCTGCGGCGTGATGACGACCGAACGTTGCGCGCGCCCGGTCCCGATGGCCGTCACGCGGTCTTCGGTACGCGCCAGCCCTACACTGCGCGCGATGACGGTGGTGGCACCGCCGCCAAAGCCGCGCCCGCCAGACGCGGGGGCTTCGGCCTGTGCCAGCGGGATGCCTGCCGCCTGCATCGGGGCCAGAATGCCCACACGGTCAAGGTAGGGATGGGCGGCAGGAAAGAACATCGCCCAGCCTGTCAGCGCCAGCACAAGGGCTACCGCCGACACGATGGCATCGCGCAAGATCCGCATGGCAATATCCTGTCAGAACTTCGGGTTCGTCTGAAAAGGTAATATTCCAGCGCAGAAGTCAAACTTTGCGCGGTGCGCAGCACGCGGCATGTGTCAGTTTGTTGCGCTTTGCCCGGGTCCTGTGCGGATAGACCGAAGGTGTGGAAGGACACGCAGGCCACAGGGCGAAAATTACCGCACTTCCCACGACGATCGGGAAATTATGAAAACGGGCACCAGATTTGTATTGAACCTGTGACCTGCTATCTCGTTAAGTGCGGCGGTTACTCCGGGGTAAGAAGGGACTTACATGTCCATAGATCAGATTTTCGTTATCGTGCTGTTGCTGGTCGTCTTCGTGAGCTTTTTCAAGGAGGTCTACCCGCCAGAGGTCATCGCGCTGGGGGCCTCGGCGGTGTTGCTGGCCACGGGGATCATCCGGACCGATGACTTTCTGGAGGTGTTCAGTTCCAGTGCGCCGATCACCATTGCGATGATGTTCATCATCTCGGCTGCGCTGGAACGCACCGGGGTGCTGGCCATTCTGGGCGATCTGCTGCGGCAGCAGGCGCGGGGGTCTTACCTGCTTGCGATGCTGATCATGATGGTGGGGGCGATGCTGGCATCGGCCTTCATGAACAACACGCCGGTCGTGATCTTGCTGACGCCGGTGATGATCTCGGTCGCGAACAGCGTGGGGGTGGCCCCGTCGAAGGTCCTGATCCCGCTGTCGTTCTCGGCGATCTTTGGCGGGACGCTGACGCTGGTCGGCACCTCGACCAACATATTGATGAGCGACGTGGCCCGCGACGCCGGGCAACCGCCACTGTCGATGTTCGAGATGACGCTGCCGGGGCTGGTGTTCTGCATCGTCGGTCTGATCTACATGATGTTTGCCGGGCGCTACCTGCTGCCCAACCGGTCGTCGCTGTCGGGGTTGATGGGACAGGAGGGCAAGCGCAAGTTCATGGCCCGCTTGCTGATCCCGGCGGGGTCCAAATATGTCGGCTCAAAACTGTCTGACCTGCCGTTCAACACCGCGCAGAGCCGGATTCTGGACGTGATCCGGGGCGAGGTGTCCATGCGGCGCGGCCTGTCGGATCTGGTTCTGATGCCGGGTGACCGGGTGGTCATCAAGACTGATACCGGCGAGATTCTGGGTCTGAAGGAAAATGGCCAGGTGGAATTTCGCGATATTTCGGGCCGGGGGTTCGAGGCAGTGACCGCCGAGGCGACGGTGATGATGGAGGCCAGCATCGGCCCGAATTCGCATCTGCGCGGCGCGTCGCTGGGCGATCTGCGGCTGCGGCGCAAATACGGCATCTATGTCATGGCGGTGCACCGGAATGACAAGAATATCTCGGACCGTATCGACGACATTCGCCTGCAATTCGCCGATACGCTGCTGCTGGAAGGCCCGCCCGAAGGCATCCAGCGGTTGATGGAGGATGGCGGGATCATCAACCTTTCCGCCCCCACCGAACGCGCGATGCGCCGCAACCGCGCACCGATTGCGATTGCGACGATCGTGGGCGTGATGGCGCTGGCCGCGTTTGACGTGATGCCGATTGCCGGGCTGGCGGTGATCGGCGCGGTGTTGGTGATGGTGACACGCTGCGTTGACCCCGAAGAGGCGTTTGACGCGATCGACTGGCGCATCCTGTTCCTGATCTTTGGCATGCTGGGTGTCAGCGTCGGCATGCAAGAAACCGGGACGGCGCGGCTGATTGTCGATACCGTGGTGGCGCAGGTGGCGGGTGTGGGGCCGCTGGCCATTCTGGCGGCGGTGTATGTGTTGACCAGCACCCTGACCGAGATGGTGACGAACAACGCGGTTGCGATCATCATCGGCCCGATTGTCATCGGGCTGGCACTGGAACTGGGCTATGACCCGCGCCCGTTCATCATGGCGGTGATGTTCGCAGCCTCGGCCAGTTTTGCCACGCCCATCGGGTATCAGACCAATACCTTTGTCTATAGCGCGGGCGGCTACAGGTTCCGCGACTTTCTGGTGGTTGGGCTGCCGCTGAATGTGCTGTTTGCGGTGGTGGCGGTGGCGATCATCCCGGTGTTCTTCCCGTTCTGAGCGGGTCCGGTTCTGGGTCAGGGCCAGGGCCGGAGCTCCTGGGGGTGGCTCTCAGCCGGCCATCGGCCCGCCCCAGATCAGCATCAGGCCCACCGCCGCTGACAGCAACACGACGGTTTCCAGCGTCACCACGGCCAGGTGCCCGCCGCCCACATCACGCATCGCCTTGAGCGAGGTTTTGACCCCCAGTGCGGCGATGGCGGTAATCAAAAGCGCGCGCGAGGTGGTGTCGACCGCATCGAGCAGCGCTTGCGGCAGGGCCACAACGCTGGTCAGCACCGACAGCGCCAGAAACAGCACCATGAACCACGGCAGAAGGGGCACGCGCCCCTCGCCGCCACGATGTGTGGCGCGCAGTGACAGCACGATCACGATCAGCACCACCGGCAACAGTGCCACGCGGAACAGCTTCACGATGGTGGCGGTATTGCCCGCATCCTCGCCCAGCGAATAGCCCGCGCCCACCACCTGCGCCACGTCGTGGATTGTGGCACCGATGAGAAAGCCGCTTTGCACGGCGTCCAGCCCCAGAAGCGTGAACAGGATCGGGTACAGCACCATGGCCACGGTGGACAGCGACGTGACGGCCATCACGGTGAACAATGTGTTGCGCTCATGCTCTTCATCGGCGGGGATCACGGCGGCGATGGCCAGCGCGGCGGACGCCCCGCAGATTGCCACCGCGCCGCCCGTCAGCAGCGCAAACTGCCAGCGCCGGTTGAACAGCCGTGCGGCGACAAAGCCCGTGC
Source organism: Roseicitreum antarcticum (assembly GCF_014681765.1). Taxonomy (GTDB): domain Bacteria; phylum Pseudomonadota; class Alphaproteobacteria; order Rhodobacterales; family Rhodobacteraceae; genus Roseicitreum; species Roseicitreum antarcticum. The sequence continues at coordinate 119,100 of NZ_CP061502.1, read as the reverse complement.
CGATGGTCAGCGCCATCAGTCCCGCCACCATGAGGGCCGAGCGCGGGCCAAAGGCCACGATGTCATCCAGCGCGATGCGCAGGCCCAAAAGCCCCACCCCCAGCCGCAGCATGAAGCGTGATGAGACGTCGATGCCCGGCTTGCACGCGCTTTCCGTACCCAGAAAGTTGAAGGCGATGCCCAGCAGAAGCGCGAACAACATGACCGGCGCGCCGTAATGGCTGCCAAGAAATGCCGCCGCCGCCCCGATGGTGGCGCTGAGTAATATGCCGGGAAACCAGCGTTGAAGGTCGGCCAGGGCAATAGGCATGATGGGTCGGTCCAGGGTTCAGGCGACACCTTGTCAGGTCAAAACATACCCTCGGTTCAGGAATGAGGGACGGGGTGGTTTGGCCAAAGAATGCGTCGGAATGGGGGGGGGTGGTCCGCGCCTTGGCAGGCGCGGACCTGGTGTTGCATCAGTTCATGTCTGCGGCGCGTTCGGCGTCGATCTTGGCTTGTGCTGCCTCAACCGCGACGGTGAAGGCCTCCAGCGTTTCGGTGCCGTAGGCGACATTGCTGCGGAACCAGTCGAAGACGGGGGCAGCAGCTTCGCGGAAGGCCTCTTTCTCGTCAGGGGTGGGGACGTAGATGTCGCCACCGGCTTCGCGGAAATCGGCATAGGCCTGAATTTCCTTGCGTTTCGGGCTGGCGAAAGTGGCCTGTTGCAGCGCGGCAAAGCCGTCCACGATGACCGTTTTCTGTTCATCGGTCATGCCCATGAAGCGTTCGTTGTTCATGAACCAGAATGCGCCCATGTAGCTGTGGCCGTCCAGCGTCAGGTATTTCAGCCCGGCATCGGGGAACTTCATGTTCATGATGTCGGTGATGCCGTTCGCCGTGCCTTCCACAACGCCGGTTTGCAGCGAGGTGAACAGCTCCGGCCATGCGATCGGCGTCGGCGAGGCACCAAGGCCGCGCGCCAGCTCTTGCGGCAGGTCGGCGGGAACGGTGCGCAGCTTCAGCCCTTGCAGATCGGCGGGCGTGGTCACGCGGCGTTCGGTGTTGGCATAGTTGCGCCAGCCGCCGGTATTGCCCACGGTCATCAGGCGGATGGTGTTGTCGCTGTCTTCCAGCGCCTTGTCGCGGATGAAGCGGACGAAATCGCCGGTCAGCACTTCTTCGGCGATGCGGTCGTCAGACATCAGGTATGGCAGGTCAAGGACCTGGATATACGGGAAGATCCCTGCCGCGCCGCCCGAGGTGGACACGAAGATGTCGATGGACCCGTCTGCCACGCCGGCCAGGCATTCATCGCCCGTGGTGCAAAGCTGGGTGCCGATGAACAGTTCCACCCCGATGGTGCCGTTCGAGGCATTCTCGACATAGTTCTTGAACACGACGAGGCCGTCGTAATCCTCATCATCGGTGTTCGATGTGGCTGTGGCGCGCAGCACGATGTCTTGCGCGAATGCCACCCCGGCGGTGCCGGTCAGCAGCGTCGCCAGCATCAGCGACTTCAGTGTATTCTTGAGCATATTATACCTCCCTAAGGTCTTCTCAAGCGTCTTCAAAGGAATCCCGCAAGGCGCGGAATGGTCAGACTGATGGCGGGGATATAGGTGATCAGGAAGATCACGATAACCTCGACCAGCAGAAACGGGATGATGGCGCGGGCGATGGTTTCCACCTTCTCGCCCGACACCGATGAGGCGACGAATAACACAAGTCCCATGGGCGGCGTTGCCAACCCCACGGTCAGGTTCACCGCCATGATCATGGCAAAGTGCACGGGTTCGACGCCCAGCGACACGAAGATCGGCCCCAGGATCGGCCCCAGGATGATGATTGCGGGGCCTGCATCAAGGAACATGCCGACAAAAAACAGCAAGATGTTGATGAGGAACAACAGCATCAGCGGGTTGTCGGACAGCGACAGGATGATGCTGGCCAGTTGTTCGGGGGTGCGCGCAAGGCTGGCAACCGTCTTGAACGCCATGGCGGCGCCGACCAACAGCAAGACCACTGCGGATGTGATGCCCGCGCGTGACAAGATATCGGGCAATTCGCGCAAGGTCAGCGTGCGCAGCACGAAGAACCCGATGAAGAGGGCATAGCCCACGGCCACGGCCGCTGCCTCGGTCGGGGTGAAGACCCCGCCCAGAATGCCGCCCATGATGATGATCGGCGTCAGCAGCGGCCAGAAGGCCTTCAGGCTGGCCTGCCCCTTTTCGCCCCATGTCTGGCGGCGGGTGGCAACGGGAAAGTCGTATTTATCGGCCAGAACCTTGACCATGATCATCAACCCGCCGCCCATCAAAAGGCCCGGCACGATGCCCGCAAGGAACAGGGCCGCGACGGATTCACCCATCACATAGGCATAGATGATCATGATGCCCGATGGCGGGATGATCGGCCCGATCACCGAACTGGCGGCGGTGATGGCGGCGGCGAATTTGCGGGTGTAGCCCTGTTTCTCCATTGCGGGGATCAGCATCGACCCCAGCGCCGAGGTGTCCGCGACCGCAGACCCCGACAGCCCAGCGAACAGGATCGAGGACAGCACGTTCACATGCGCCAGCCCGCCGCGCAGGTGGCCCATCAGCGCCTGCGCGAATTCCACCAGCCGCAAGGTGATGCCGCCACGGTTCATCAGCTCACCCGCCAGCATGAAGAACGGGATCGCCATCAGGGGGAAGCTGTCCATGCCTTGATAGACGTTGCGGTACAGCAGCGCGATGTCACGCTCCTGCCCGTTCATCCACAAAAGGATGCCGGGCGCGGCGATCAGGCCGAAGACGACCGGCAGGCCGAGGAACAGGAAGACCAGGAAAAGCGGCAGAAAAAGTGACAGCATCATTCAGCCCTCAGCGTCTGGCCGCCGTCGATCAACGGCAGGCGGGTCTCGGCGCCAAAAAAGGTGGCCAGCGACCGCAAGATCAGTTCAACATTCACCGAAAGCATCAGCGCCAGCCCCACGGGCAGCGAGGCCATGGCCCATGCACGCGGCACCTTGAACCATTCGGTCAGCGCGAAGTTCGCGGGCAGCCACAACGCATCGGTCGTAAAGCGCCCGGCAAAGCCCGTGACCTGCGTATAGCCGATCTGAAGGCCTGTGATCAGCACCACCATGCACAGACCCAAAAGGGCAAGGCTGATGATCGCAGCGATCCGGGTGGGCAGCATCAGCACCACCATGTCGATGGAGACAAAGCCGCCGCGGCGGAATGCGGTGGGGGCCATGAGCCCCATCATCCACAGCATGAGGAAGCGCGCGCCTTCCTCGCTCCAGGGCAGGGCATTGCCCAGCACATAGCGGAAGAACACCTGGATGAGGATGAACACCACCATCACCGCCACGCAAGCGACGCCGATGCCGCGGCCAAGCGCCAGTACGGCTGCGTTGGCCCGCGACAAAAGGCTGATCAGCCCCAGTAATATGCCCATGCGGGCGTCCTCCCCCTTGTCGGATCTGATGCGCCACCCCTCCCCCGAGGCATGCGCATCCGACCCGGACCCTTTGTTCCTTGCCGTGCCTGTGTCTTGCGGTCTTGCCCTGCCGTTTGGCAGGACCACCGCGCGCGTTGCTAGTTCCCTGCCGCCACCTGGCACAGCCGCCCCTGCGAGAACAGCAAAGGCAGGCCGGGGGCCAGATCGAAGTCCAGCACGCGGCCCACCACGATGAGATGGTCGCCACCGTCATGGGTGGCGTGTTGCGCGCAATCGAACCGCGCCAGCACGCCGGGCAGCACCGGCACGCCGTGCGCGTTCACATCATGCGCCAGATCGGCAAAGCCCGCGTCACCCTTGGCAAAGCGCGCGCACAGATCGCCTTGATGATCGGCCAGCACATGGATGGCGTAATGCGTGGCAGTGGAAAACACCCCGAAGCGGCTGGAAGAGCGCGCGGGTGACCAAAGCACCAAGGGCGGGTCCATGGAGACCGAGGCGAAGCTGTTTGCGGTAAAGCCCAGAGGCCCGTTCGGCCCCTGCGCGGTTACCACGGTCACGCCGGTGGCAAAGCGCCCCAGCGCGTCGCGATAGGCCCGGGTGTCAATCCCTGCCGTGGTGCTGCTGTTGTCGTTCATTCTGCCTCCATCCGCCATCATGCGACCTCATGTCCAAGGGCTAAGGTATAGAGTTCAAACCACGTCTGACGATCCATTTCGATCTTCAGCGCGTTCGACAGCGCGGAAATGCGCGGCAGGCTGTTGGTCCCCATCACGGGGAGGATGCGCGCCGGGTGACGCAACAGCCATGCCACTGCCACGGCGGACGCATCCGTGCCGTGATCCTTGGCGACGGAGTCGAGCTTTGCGCGCAATTCAGCGTTCGGGGCATCGGGGCCGCCGGTCATCAGCGCCCCGCCGGCCAGCGGCGACCATGCCATGGGGGCGACGCCGTGCTGTTGCAGATGCGCCAGATCGCCATTGGTGAAGGCGTCGTGGGCGATCAGCGACAGCTCGATCTGGTTGGCGACCAGCGGTGTCTGCATTGCCGATTGCAGCAGGTTCCAGTCGAAGGGCCGGAAGTTCGACACGCCGACCGCCCGCACTTTTCCGCTGCTGACCAGCGCATCCAGCGCCGCGCCCGTCTCATGGTGGTCCATAAGCGGGTCGGGGCGGTGGATCAGCAACAGGTCGATCCGGTCGGTGGCCATGTCGCGCAAGCTGGCCTCGACCGAGGCGTTGATATGCGCGGCAGAGGTGTCGTAGTGCTTCACCCGTGCGCCCGCATGACGACCGACCGGGGCCACGATGTCGCATTTGGTGACGATTTCGATCTGGTCGCGCAGGTGCGGGGCGGCGCGCAGCGCGTCGCCCAGGATCGTCTCGGCGGTGTAGTCGCCATAGATGTCGGCCTGGTCCATGGTGGTGATGCCCTGCGCCAGGCAGGCCTCGACCTTCGCCTGCACATGCGCGGGGCGGGTGTCGCTGTCATCACCCAACCGCCACATGCCATAGACGATGCGGGACAGGGAAACAGGGCCGGTTTGAATTTTTTCCATCGTGCTCAACGTCTTTCTCCGATGCCAAGGGGGGTGGCAGGGGTGCTGGCAGGCACCCGGCCATAGGCCTGTGGCAGCGAGCAGGTTTTCAGATGCGGCATGACCTTGGTGCCGAAGTGATCGGCCTCATCCATGTGGGGATAGCCCGAGAAGATGAAGGCGCGGATGCCCATCTTTTGGTATTCTTCGATCTTGGACAGGATCTGATCGGTGGACCCGACCAGCGCGGCACCGCATCCCGACCGCGCGCGGCCCACCCCGGTCCAGAGGCCGGGTTCGGAATAGCCGAATTTATCGGCCAGTTCGCGGGCACGGGCCTGATGCGCCACGCCAAGGCTGATGCTGTCATGCGCGCGTTCGCGGATCAGCTTGCCGTATTCATCGTCCAGCTTGCTGACCAGATGTTCGGCATATTCCCGCGCTTCGGCTTCGGTATCGCGCACGATCATGTGGACGCGCAGGCCATAGTCCAGCGTGCGGCCATGCGCCTGAGCCCGGGCATGGGCGTCGCGCATGCGCTGCGCCAGTTGTTCCTTCGGTTCCGGCCACATCAGGTACACGTCACATTGCGCACCGCAGAGTTCCAGCGCATCGGGGGAATAGCCGCCGAAGTACAGCAGCGGCCCCCCGTTTTGCTGATAGGGGCGCGCGGGGTCGGTGGGCACGCCTTTGAATTGATACACCTCGCCGTCGTGGTCGATGGTGTCGCGGGTCCATGCCTGACGCAGGATCTGCACAACCTCGTGGCTGCGCTTGTAGCGGAAGGACGATTCCGCGACCTCGCCGGGGAAGTCGGAGCTGATGACGTTGAGTGTCAGCCGCCCTTTCAGCATGTGGTCCAGCGTCGCGACGGTGCGGGCCAGCATGATCGGCTGCATCTCACCACACCGGATCGCGGCCAGAAGGTTGATGCGGTCGGTGATCGGCGCGCAGCCCGCCACGAAGGACAGTGTGTCCTGCCCCACCTGATAGCTGGACGGGCACAGGATGTTGCGAAACCCCATCGTTTCGGCCTTTTTCACGATGCCGGAGCAATGGTCCCAACTGGACCGCAGCCGTCCGTCCGGCACGCCGAGATATTCGTAATCATCGGAACACAGGGCGGCGAACCAGCTGACCTCGGCGGCATCAAGATCGGCAGAGGTGACAGGAACGATGGTCAAGGCAGAATCTCCCAATGGTCTGGAACCGCCGCGTAAAAGGCGTATCCGATATGCGATTTTGACTTGCGTAGCACGCACTTTGATGTAGATCAATAGTATATCAATTTTAATCCGGAGCCGGTGCGATGGCTGACAGCGGGGTCCTTCCCCTGTACTTGCAAATCTGCGAACTGCTGATCCGCGACATCGCGGCGGGGCGGTTGATGGATGGTGAAAAGCTGCCGCCTGAACGGGAAATGGCGACCGATCTGGGCATTGCAGTCGGCACGTTGCGCGCCGCGCTGCGCGAGCTGACCTCGCGCGGGATGCTGGTGCGGGTGCAGGGGTCGGGCAATTATATCCGCGCGAAGTCTGACCCCGAGTCAGTCTATGCGCTGTTTCGGTTGGAGCGTGTTTCGGGCGGCGGGCTGCCCACAGCGCAGGTGCTGTCGGTGGACCGGCGGCCGAAGGATCCCGCCCTGCCGGATTTCGGCAACCATGCCGAAGGGCACCGCATCCGCCGCCTGCGCTTTTTGTCACGGCAGATGGCCGCGGTCGAGGAGATCTGGCTGGACGCGGGGTATATCGACCGGCTGGAAATCGGCGATCTGTCGGAATCGCTGTATCTGTTCTACCGTCAGCGGCTGAACCTCTGGATTGCGCGTGCTGAAGATCAGATCGGACAGGGCGCGCTGCCCGGCTGGGCGCCGCCCGCGTTTCCCCATGTGCCTGGCACCCCCTTGCCGCTGATTACGCGGATCAGCTGGGCGCAGGACGGCGCGCGGGCCGAGGCGTCATGGACATGGTTCGACCCCGACACCACGCGCTACATCGCCCGGCTGAAATAGTCGGGCCTCACACGAACGGCCCCCGGGCCAGACCAACAGGATACAGACAGTGACAGACCTATGCTATGGAATCATCGGATGCGGCATGATGGGGCAGGAGCATCTGCGCAATATCGCGCTGATCCCCGGTGCCCGCGTCGGTGCGATCTTTGAACCTGATGCCGCAATGCGGGTGGCTGCAAGCGGCCTGGCCCCCGGGGCGGTCATGGTGGACAGCCTGGCCGAGGTGTTGGCGGTGGCCGAGGTGAACTGCCTGCTGATTGCCAGCCCGAACTTTCTGCACCTTGCCCAGCTGGAGGAAATCGCCGCGATCCGCGCGCTGCCTATTCTGGTGGAAAAGCCGCTGTTCACCGACCCGGCCGACGCGCCCCGGCTTGCTGCCCTGCGCGCCGCCTATCCCGCGCCGATCTGGGTGGCGATGGAATACCGCTACATGCCGCCCGTGGCGCATCTGATCGCGCAGGCGCAGGCTGCGACCGGCGGGATCCGCATGTTGACGATCCGCGAGCATCGCTTTCCCTTCCTGGAAAAAGTCGGCGACTGGAACCGCCTCAGCCAAAAGACCGGCGGCACCCTGGTCGAAAAATGTTGCCATTTCTTCGACCTGATGCGGCTGATCGCGGGGTGCGATCCGGTGCGCGTCATGGCGTCGGGCGGACAGTCGGTGAACCATCTGGATGAGGTTTATGACGGCCAGCCCAGCGACATCTGGGACAACGCCTATGTGATCGTCGATTTTGAAAACGGTCTGCGCGCGATGCTGGAGCTGTGCATGTTCGCCGAGGGCGCGCGCTATCAAGAAGAGATCAGCGCGGTGGGGCCTGCGGGCAAGATCGAATGCCTGGTGCCCGGCCCGGGGCGGTTCTGGCCCGCGCATCTGGGCGATGCGCCCGTGCCGCAGGTCATCGTCAGCCCGCGCGATCCCAAGGGGCCGGTGGTGCTGGACGTGCCGGTAGACCCCGCGCTGTTGGCGGCGGGGGATCACAATGGCTCGACCTTCTATCAGCATCAGGGTTTTGCCCGGGTGGTGCGCGACGGCGGTGCGACGCAAGTGTCGTTGCGTGATGGCTGGTGGGCGGTGGCCATTGGTATGGCCGCGCAGCAATCGGCGATCAGCGGGCAGGCGATCGACCTGACGCGGGTTGATTACGCGCCAAAAGGGTGACGTAAGGATGGAATCGTAGTGGCGGGGCGGACCCTTTGGTCCAACCCCGCTGCATTGCTACAAGATCACCTGATGCTCGGTCTGGCCCTGCGCGATGCCGGGCAGGGCGAAGGTGGCACCGTCGTTTTGGGTGGGGGCCGCCAGCCCGTCGCGCGCTGTCGTGCAGAACATCTGCTGGCCATCCGCGCCACCGAAGGCGGGACATGAGGTCTGACTGGCGGGGAAATCCACGCTGCGCACCCGTTTGCCCGCAGGGCTATAAGCCGCAACCCGGCCCGCACCCCATTGCGCGTTCCACAGGTTGCCTGCGGCGTCCACGACCGCCCCATCGGGGTTGAACCCGGCAAATGCGTCAGCATCGGTATCCGGCCCCTCGGCGCTCGGGTCGTTGAGGTCCACGAACACCCGGCGGGGTCCATCGGGCCAGCCTTCGGCATCCAGCTTCTGCGCCCAGATGGTGCGCGTGGGCGTGTCGGCGAAATACATGAGCCGCCCGCCCGGCGCAAAACAGATGGCGTTGGGAATGGTGATGCTGTCCCACACCCGGGTCAGCGCGCCGCGATAGAAGCGGTAGATCGCGCCCGCGCCGGGTTCGGCATTGATGCCCATAGTGCCGATCCAGAACCCGCCCTGCGCGTCAGCGCGGCCATCGTTCGACCGGGTGACAGGGTTGTCGCCTTCCAGCGCCAGCAGCTTGGTGCCCGTGCCGGTGATCAGGTCAAACCGCAGCAGCGCGGTTTGCGTGGCGACCAGCAGCGTGTCGCGGTCCACCCATCCGGCGGCCGAGGCGTATTCGCCCATGTCCCAGCTTTGCGCGCCACCGTCGCCCCGGCAAAAGAGCTTTTGCCCCAGAATATCGAACCAGAACAGCTGTTGGCGCACCGGGTGCCACATCGGGCCTTCGCCAAGGGTGCAATGTGCAGGATCAAAAATCATGTCGCGCTCCTGTCCCATGCGTCCACATATTCGCGCGCGCGCGCTGTAACGTCAGCAACGCTGAAGCCCGGTTTGTAAAGCCCGGTGCCCAGTCCGAAGCCGCTGGCCCCCGCGGCGCGCCACCCCTTGAAATCGCCCGCGCCGACGCCGCCGACCATGTAGACCGGCACATCTGCGGGCAGGACCGCGCGCAGGGCACGCAGGCCCTCCTGCCCCATCTGGAAGGCGGGGAAAACCTTGATCCCGTCTGCGCCGGATTTCAGCGCGCAGAAGCATTCGGTCGGCGTCAACGCGCCGGGATAGCTGGCCAGGCCTGCCGCCTTCGTGGCGCGGATCACATCCGCATCGGTGTCGGGTGACACGATCAGCCGCCCCCCTGCCGCCGCCACGGCCGCCACGTCATCGACGCGCAGCACGGTGCCCGCGCCGATCAGCACGTCATCGTGGCCCGCCATTGCCGCCACCATGGCCCGGATGCTTTCCAGCGGGTCAGGCGAGTTCAGCGGCACCTCGATCCGGGTGATGCCCGCGTCCACCAGCGCCTTTGCCATGACGGCGGCCAGGTCCGGCGTCAAGCCGCGTAGAATGGCGATCAGCGGGCGGGTCATGGCATGTCCTCTATCTGTTTGCGGATGGCGGCCAGCCCGGCACGGGTCATCGGCGCGCTGTCCAGCGTGACGGGGGTGGCGCCCTGCGTGTTGAGCGCGCGGGCATAGGTGGCGCAGAGGTCAGGCGCGCCGATCAGCGCGATATTCATGCCCAGCCAATAGGGTTTCGCCGCCGCCAGTTCCGCCCCGATCAACGCGCCCGACAGCTTCGCCCGCGCCACGCCGCCCGGCTGGCCGTGCAAGAGGCCGTCGGCGCGCAGGGTGAACAGCCGCGCCGCCAGCCGTTCGGGGCGCGACAGGGCATCCGACAGCGCAGCGTCGAACGCGGCATCGTCCCAGCCTTCGGTTACGGAATGGCGCAGGACGGTGTGGCGCGACAGGGTGGCGAACATCTCGCCCGTCATGAAGGTCTGGAAGCTGACGATTTCGCCCGCGCTGACCTGAACCCATTTGCTGTGCGTGCCGGGCAGGCAGATAACGCCGTCAAACCGGGGGTTGAGCGCGAGGAAACCGGCAATCTGTGTTTCTTCGCCGCGCATCACATCGGCGGGGCTGTTCTGGCTGATGCCGGGCGCGATATGCACGGCGATGCGCGGGTCGGCGACCTGCGGGCGGGTGGTTTCATCGGCCAGAGCGGTGCAGGGCGTGGCGCGATACGCGGCCTCTACCCAGCCCTGACGGCTGCCGACCATGCCGCAGGCGATCACCGGCACGCAGCGGTCGGATGACAGCCACGGCGCGATCAGCGCGATCAATGCCGGTTCAAACCCGTCCTGCGCGAGCCCTGCCATACCATCGGCCGAGGACGCCTGATCCAGCGCCTGCGCGCCTGCATCCATCGCCCAGGCGCGCAGATGCGTGGTGCCCCAATCGACCGCGATCCAGTCGCAGCCAAGGCCCGCGTCGGTCGCCTGTTGATGCGGTGCCTCTGCCATCAGCGTGCCCCCGGCGCGCTGTTGGTGCTGTGCGGAACAGATGGCATGTGATCCTCCTTGCCGTCGAAAATTTAAGTTTCATTATATGGAACAAGGTTTTACATATTGAAAAGTATTCGGCGACTCGCTACGCTTTGTCAACGTCGGATTTCCGGAACTTCGATACGCAGGGGGCGGGGGTGGCAGAGGGCGCGCAACCAGATGGCACCGTCGGCAAGGCGTTGGAAGTGCTGGACCTTGTGGCGGGTTTCGCCCGCCCCGTGCGGTTTTCGGAAGTGCTGGCGATCAGTCCCTACCCGAAAGCGACGCTGTATCGTCTGCTGCAAACGCTGGTCAGTCAGGGGATGCTGACGCATGACCCGGGCGCGCAGGCCTATGCGCTGGGGCTGCGGCTGGTGCGGCTGGCGCATGTGGCATGGCAGCATTCCTCGCTGGCGCCGATCGCGCGGCCACATATGGACGCGCTGTCGGCACAGGTGGGCGAAACCGTGCATCTGGCGCAGCTTGACAATGCGCAGGTGCTTTATGTCGACAAGCGCAACGCCCGCGACCCGGTGGCGATGTATGCGCAGGCGGGCAAGGTCGGGCCGGCCTATTGCACCGGCGTTGGCAAGGTGATGCTGGCATTTGCCGCACCTGACCGGCTGCCCGGGCTGATCGCGCGCCAGTCGTTTCACCGGTTCACCGACACCACCCTTACCAACCCCCGCGCGCTGGAGGCCGAGCTGCGCCAGATCCGTGCCCAGGGCTTCGCGTTCGACAACGAAGAGCATGAGGCAGGTATCATCTGCGTTGCGCTGCCGATCCTGGGTCAGGCGGGCGGGTTGCTGGGGGCGATGTCGATCACCTCGACCACGCGGCGCATGTCGCTGGGCGGGTTGGCCGCGCTGCTGCCGGTGCTTCAACCCGTGGCAGCCACCATCGGGCAAGAGGCGGAAAGCTGGCGCTTTCCCCAGTCTGCAGGTCGCGCGCGCCGCACCGCGCCCGCAGCGAAAGAGGGTTGAGCGGATGTCCGGTGTTTCCCTGCGCAAGGTCGTCAAACGCTACGGCGCGCTTCAGGTCATCCATGACATCGACATTGATGTGGCTGCGGGCGAGGTTTGTGTCTTCGTCGGCCCGCAGGGCTGCTGCAAATCCACGCTGATGCGGATGATCGCGGGGTTGGAGAAAACCTCGGGCGGGGTGATCTGCATTGGCGCGCAGGATGTGACCGCACTGGACGCCGCGCAGCGCGGCGTGGTGATGGCCTATCCGACGGACGAGCTGGTGCCGCATTTGACGGTTGCGGAAAACATCGCGCTGGGGCTGAAGGCGGTCGATGTACGCGCGGGCGATGCGGCAGGATGTGTTGCCGATACCGCCCGCTTTCTGAAGCTGGACGATTGCCTGCACATGAAGGTGCGCAAACTGCCTGAAGATCAGCGGCAGCGCACTGCCCTTGGCCGCGCTATCGTGCGCCGCGCGCCTGTGTTGCTGCTGGATGAGCCGCTGAGCGTACAGGATGCCCGCCTGCGCGCAGCGCTGCGTGAGGCGTTGGTGCAGCGGCTGCGCGACACAGGCACGACGTTGATCTACGGCACCCATGACCCGGCCGAGGCGATGCGGCTGGCCGACAGGATTGTGGTGCTGCGCGCGGGACGGGTAGAGCAGGCGGGCGCACCGCAGGATCTGTGCCACGACCCTGACACGCTGTTTGTTGCGGAATTTCTTGCCAGCCCGGCGCTGAATGTCCTTACGGCGCGGGCCGATGACGGGATGCTGACCTTGCCGGGGCTGGGCACGGCGCCGCTGCCGCGCCACCTGTTTGCCCATAACGGCACGACGGTTGCGGTTGGCCTGCGCCCGCAGCATCTGGCGTTGGTGCCGGGCGACAGCCACCGGGTCACGGGCCGCGACGTGGTGGGTGATGGCACGCATCTGACGCTGACGGGTGGGGGGGAGCGCGCGTTGACGGTGGTGACTGCGCAATCGGCGACAGCTTTGCCTCAGGTCGGGGCGCGAACCGGCATCCGTTTTCGTTACCAAGACATGCTGCTGTTCGATCCGGTTTCCAGCCGTCGCCTGCGTTAAGAGCGCGTCAGCCTGGCCTTTGCGCGGGGCGGGGTCACTGAATATTCATTTATAATCAATGTATTTAACGGGCGGCGCCACGCGTCAGGCCGTAAATCCGTCGTTCTCCTTTGCCGAATTGTTTCGCATGCGAAACAGACGATTTTATGCAGTTTCGCCCTGCCGCGCCCGGCGAACGTTGCGTTTTCGTCGCTTGCGCATTCCTTGATGCTGGCCGATGCTGCGGCAATGGAATCCCGATTGACCGACCCGACATTGAAGTTGCGCATCGTCTTTGGTCCCACCGGCATGATGGGTCCGGGCAAGGCCGCGCTGCTGGAAGGGATCGCGCGCACCGGGTCCATCGCGGCGGCGGGGCGCGCCATGGGCATGAGCTACAAGCGTGCCTGGATGCTGACCGAGACGATGAACGCCATGTTCCATGCGCCGGTGGTGAGCAGCACGCGCGGCGGCCCGGGTGGCGGCGGCGCGGTGCTGACCGACACCGGGCAAGAAGTGCTGGCGCAATATCGCGCGCTGGAGCGGGCGACGAAGGTGGCGGGCGCGGAGCAGATTGCCGCTTTGCAGGCGCTGTTGGCGGTGCAGTAGCGCCCCGCACACTCAGACCGATGCCACCATGTCGCGCACCGAAACCACCTGACCCGATGCGATTGCCGCACCGACGGCCAGGCCGGTGCCGACCGACCAGCAACCCGCCATATGGTCGGGGGCGGCCAGATGGGCGTGGGCTGGCATGGTTTCGGGCGCCAGCAGATAGCCCAACATTACCGGATCGGCACCGCCATGATCGCCGCCGCCTTCAGGTATCGCAATCGCCTCGGGGGCGTGGCCGCTGCGGTGCAGGGTGGTGCGCATCGCTTCGCGCAGGCCCTTTGGCCTTGTGCCGCCAAAAATGCCGTGCACTTCGTCATGGCTATGGGACAATTCGCCCTCGGTGCCGATGAAGGTTACATCGAAGCCTTCCTGCGGGGCATAGGCGGTCAGGCTGTAATTGGCGCTGACGCCCGAGGCGTAGCGGATATGCGCCTGAATCGTATCTTCGATCCCGATCGCAGGGTCCCAGATGCAGAGATCGCGGAAATACCCGTCCGCCCCTTCGGCAGCGCGGTACATCGCCTTCAGGCGCGGCGTGGTGTCCAGATCCAGACGGAAGTCGCATTTTTGCGCGACAGGGCAGGTGGCGCAGCGGGTACTGTGGCCTGACAGGCCCAGCCGTTCGGCGGTTTGTGGCGTGTAGAAGGCGCGCTGCCCGCTGGCCGCGACATCGTTGGGCGTGGTGTCCAGCCACCAGTTCAACAGGTCGAAATGATGCGTGCATTTATGCACCTGAAGCCCGCCGGAATTGGCCTTCTGTCGATGCCAGCGGCGGAAGTAATCCGCGCCATGCACCCTGTCCAGCCGCCAGCGGAAGGTGACAGCGGTCACCGTGCCGATCACGCCTGCATCAAGCAATTCGTGCAATTGGCTGCGTGCGGGGGCGTAGCGATAGTTGAACGTCACCGTGACCCGGCGCCCGGTGCGCGCCTGCGCCGCGCTGATCGCCTGGAGCGAGGGCAGATCGACTGTCAGCGGCTTTTCGCAGATGACATCGCACCCTGCCTCCAGGCTGTCGATGATGTAGCGCGCGTGCAGGTGATCCGGCGTTGTGACGATGACCGCATCGGGGCGCTGATCGGTCAGCATCTGGCCAAAGGCCACCATGTCGTAGCCCGGCACCGTCACACCCGCCTGCGCTGCCAACGCCTGCGACAGGTGCAGCCGCACCGGGTTGAGGTCGCACAGACCGACCAGTTGGTGCCGGCCGGCATAGTCGACGGTCAGCGCCTTGACGAACATCTCATGCCGCGAGCCGCAGCCGACAATCACGAACCGCATGTCAGGCTGCCTGCGCCGCGGCGGGTGCGACGCGCTGGCCGTCGGCGTCAAACACATGCATATCGGCCAGATCCAGCCCGACAATCACGCTGTCGCCCTGTTTGTGACTGTCGCGCCCGCTGCCGTGAAACAAGAGCGATTGGCCGGACGGCAGGTCCAGATAGACCAGCGTTTCACTGCCGAGGTATTCCACAAGCCGGACCGTGCCGGTCGTCTGCACCTGACCCGCGCCAAGGCGCACAGCTTCGGGGCGAACGCAGATCGTGGCCTCGGCCCCCGCATCGGGCAGCACGCCGGGGGTGAAGGGGGCGAAATCAACGCATTTCAGTTGCCGCTGACCGTCGGGGCCGGTCTGAATTGTTGCGGGCAGCATGTTGATCTTTGGCGAGCCGATGAAGCCCGCGACGAACAGGTTGGCGGGGCGGTTATAAAGCTCTTCCGGGGTGCCGACCTGTTCGATCTTGCCGCCGCGCAGCACGACGATGCGGGTCGCCAGGGTCATCGCTTCGACCTGATCGTGGGTGACATAGATCATTGTGGATTTCAGCCGGGTATAGAGGGCGGCAAGTTCCACCCGCATCTGCACCCGCAATTCGGCATCGAGGTTCGACAAAGGTTCATCAAACAGGAACAGTTTGGGTTCGCGCACGATGGCGCGGCCGATGGCAACGCGTTGTTTCTGCCCGCCCGAAAGCTGGCGCGGCTTACGGTCCATCAGGGGTTCGATCTGAAGCGCGCGCGCGGCCTCATCTACCCGGCGGGTCACTTCCTTGCGGCTCATCTTCAGGTTCTGCAAGCCGAAGGCCAGGTTCTTGCGCACGCTCATGTGCGGATAAAGCGCGTACGATTGGAACACCATCGACAGGTCGCGCTTTGATGCGGGCAGATCGTTGACAATCTTGTCGTCGATGAAGATCGTGCCGTCCGAGATCTCTTCCAGCCCCGCGATCATGCGCAACAGGGTGGATTTGCCGCAGCCCGACGGGCCGACAAGCACCAGAAACTCGCCGTCGTGGATGTCGAGGTTCAGCCCGTCGATCACGCGCACTGCGCCATAGCGCTTGCCGACATTGCGAATGGTAAGGTCTGCCATCAGTTCAATTCCTATTTCATGCCCGAGGTTGCGATGCCGCGGATGATCAGTTTCTGGAAGGCGATGAAGAAGATCAGCACCGGCACCAGCGACAGCACAGACATGGCGAACATCTGTCCGTAGTTCGACTGACCTTCCTGATCGAGGAACAGGCGCAGGGCCAGCGGCACGGTGTAGCTGTCGATATCGTTGAGGTAGATCAGCGGCGCCAGGAAGTCCTCCCACACCCAGATCATCGAGAAGATCGCTGCGGTGGCCATCGCGGGCAACGACAAGGGCAAGATGACGGCCCAATAGATCTTGAACGGCGAGCACCCGTCAATCGACGCGGCCTCATCCAGTTCGCGCGGGATCTGGCGGAAGAACTGCATCATCAGGAAGATGAAGAACCCATCGGCGGCAAGGAAGCGCGGCACCACCAGCGGCAGGTAGGTATCGACCCAGCCGAGGTTGAGGAACAGCACATATTGCGGGATCAGGACCACATGATAGGGGATCATCATGGTCATCATCATCAGGCTGAACAGCAACGTCTTGCCGTTGAATTGCAGCCGTGCGAACGCATAGGCCGCGAACGAACACGAGATCAGGTTGCCGATGACCGACAGCACCGTGACGATGGTGGAGTTCCAGTAAAACCGCGTGAACGACACCGGCAGCCCGTACCAGCCTTCGGTGTAGTTCGACCATTGGATGTCCGAGGGCCAGAGCGCGAGGCTGGCGAAAATCTCGGATTCCGGTTTCAGCGATGACGCGAAGAGCCACAGAAGCGGGTACAGCATGATGAACGACAGCGCGATCAGGAAGACATGCTTCAGAAGGCGCGCGTTCCGCGCGCGCTTCTTGCGGCGGGCCTTCATGTCAGCCTCGGCGCTGATGTATGCGGCGGTGGCCGCCGCCAGATCAGTCGCGTTCGTTTTCATAGTGCACCCAGTATTTTGACGTTGCAAAGGCGATGACGGTAATCACGGCGATGATGACCAGAAGCACCCAGGCCAATGCCGAGGCATAGCCCATGCGGAAGAAGCGGAACGCTTCGTTGAACAGATAAACAGTATAGAACAGCAGGCTGTCCGCCGGCGCGCCCGTCCCGTTCGAGATGATGAAGGCGGACGAGAACGTCTTGAACGCCTCGATCATCTGCAAGACGAGGTTGAAGAACACGACGGGCGCCAGCAGCGGCAGGGTGATGCGGAAAAACTGGCGCACGGGGGATGTGCCGTCGATCTCGGACGCTTCATAGAGGTCGCGCGGAATGCTGCGCAGCCCGGCCAGAAAGATCAGCATGGGCGAGCCGAACTGCCACATCGCCAGCACAACCATGGTATAGATCGACGTGCTGGGCGTGGTGATCCAGCCGATGCCTTGAATGCCGAAGAGTGCCAGTGCCTGGTTGACGACGCCGTCAATGCCGAACATCGCACGCCACAGAATGGCAATGGCGATGGACGCGCCGAGGATCGAGGGCAGGTAGAAGATCGCGCGATAAAGCCCGATGCTGCGCAACCCCTTGTCCAGCAGCATCGCCACGGCCAGCGCCATGGCCAGCCGCAGGGGCACCGCAAGGGCAACATAGGTGAATGTCACCTCCAGCGCCTTCCAGAACCGGCGGTCGCGTTCAAACATATACTGATAATTGTCCAGCCCGACCCAGCGCGGGGCGGAAACCATGTCATAGCGGGTGAAGCCCAGATAAAGCGACGCCAGAATCGGCCCCAGCGCCAGCAGGAAAAACCCCAGCAGCCACGGCAGCAAGAACATGTATCCGGGCAGATTTCGGGAGAAGAATCGACGCATCAGGGGACACCGGAAGTTTGCGAAAAAAGGGGGGGGCAACAGCGCCCGGCCCATGGGCGGGAGGGCGCTGTTGCCGGTCAGGTTGCCCGCCGCGACAGGGGATTCGCGGCGGGACCTTGCGCGCGTTACTGCGCGCGTTCCAGGATATAGCCAGCATCCTCGACAAAGCGTTCGGCGGCCTCGGAGGCGGGCATGTTGCCCAAGACGACCTCGGTGCCGGTGCGCATGAAGTTGTCGCGCACCTCGCCCGCGCCTTTCGGCTTGCGGGTCGGCGTCGGGCCGATCTTGTCCTGAATGCCGCTGAAGTAGGCGACCACGCGGCTGTCCACCTCGGACATGTGCGGGGCGAGGGCTTCGCGGCCCATTTCGCTGGGCGGGATACCGCGGTCGAGGCCCAGGGTCACGATGGCCTCGGGGCTGGTGATCCAGTGGTTGATATAGGCGATCACGGCTTCCTTGTCGCCCGCATCGCGGGTCATCGACAGGAACATGGAGGGCAACACGAAATGACCATATTCCATGCCCGCACGGTGCGGCACCATGGCCGCGCCCACGGGATCAGCCATCAGGCTTTGCACTGCGCCGACCTGGTTGGCGTAGCGGAAGGTCATGGCCGAGGTACCGCGCACGATGCCCAGTTCGCTCATGCCCTTGTCGAGGCGCACAGTGGCATCCGGGCCCTCGATCACGCCGGCTTCGCGCAATTCGCCCCAGAAGTCCCAGTAGGAGCGGACATCTTCCACGGTCAGGGCGATCTTGCCGTCCTCGGAATACATCTCGCGCCCGGCCTGGCGCACCCAGACTTCGAAGTTCTCGATATAGAGCGACAGGTCTTCCGACCCGGTGACCGCGCCGCCGGTGTGTTCGGTGATGCGCGCGCATGCGGCGGCGAAATCTTCGGTGGTCCAGTTCAGCGGGTCGAATTCCACCCCGGCTTCCTCGAACACGCGCGTGTTGTAGGGGATCGCCTGGCTGGTCGAGCCGATGCTGACCCCGTAGAGGCCACCATTGATGGTGCCGACCGCGTTGGCGCCGTCATCGTAATGGTCCAGCTGCAGGCCGTTGCCGACATATTCGTCCAGCGGCAGCAGCGCGCCACGGCTGACGTATTCGTTGATGAAGCCATGGTCCATCTGCACCACATCGGCCATGTTGCCGCCCGCGGTCTGGGTGGCCATTTTCGTCCAGTAATCGCCCCAGCCGATCGCCTCGCCCGATACGTCGATCTGGGGGTGCGCGGCCTTGAAAAGGTCGATCACCTGAAAGGTGCGTTCGTCGCGGGTGGGGTTGCCCCACCAGAAATGGCGGATGCTGCGGTCCTGCGCCATCGCAAAGCGCATCGGCAGGGCCGAGAATGCGGCGGCGGCCCCTGCGGTGCCAAGCAGTTTTCTGCGAGTCAGTTTCATGGTGGTTCCTCCTCTGTTGTGTCGGGTGCCGCCTCTTGGGGTGGCGGGGTCGCTTGCTGCGCGCGGCTGCCTTTGGTCCGGGCGGGGCGCGTCAGGTGTAGGTCAGCAGAAACTCGCTGAGGCACAGCATTGCCATCGCCTGCCCGTAGGGCATCGAGGTCAGCTTGATCTTGCGGTAGAAATCCAGGTCACTGCCCATGGCGGTGCCGAAGGACACTTGCTGCAGTTCCCCCTCGGGGCTGATGTTGTCGATCACGCCTTTGACTGCGCGTTCGGCCACCGGCAGATAGCTGGCGTCGAGGTAGCGCTTGCGCACGCCTTTCAGCAGGCCATAGGCGAAACCGGCGGTGGCTGATGCTTCCAGGTAGCTTGCAGGATCATCGACCAGCGTGTGCCAGAGCCCGCTTTCGTGCTGGGTTTTCGCCAGCGTCGCCGCCTGACGCTCCAGCAACGACACCAAGTGACGGCGCAGCGGGTCGCTGGGGGGCAGGTCCAGAAGGTCGATGAATTCCGGAATCGCGATGGTGATCCAGCTGTTGCCCCGCGCCCAGAGTGCGCGGGCAAAGTTGTGATCGCCGTCGAAGGTCCAGCCGTGGAACCACAGGCCCGATTGTGTGTCCGCCAGGTACTGCGCATGGATAAGGAACTGGTACTTGGCTTCCTCGACGAATTCTGGCCGGTTCAGGACCAGCCCGATCTTGGCCAGCGGCATCACGCTCATCATCAGGGTGTCATCCCACATCTGCTGATCGTTGACGCTGTTGTAGACGATATGCTGCAAACCGCCCTGACGGGTGCGGGGCATGTCGTACATCACCCATTCGGCCCAGGTTTCCAGGTAGGCGCGCCACACCGGGTTGGGTGCCTGTTCATAAAGGCACGCCAGCGTCAGGAACGGGGCGACGGTGTTGATGTTCTTGGTCGGCGTTCCTTCGGCCAGACGCGCGGCGAACCAGTCGTCGATGATGGCGCGGGCGCGGGTGCTGTCGGTGATCTGGGTGTATTTGAACAGACCGTAAAGCCCGATGCCATGGGTCCATTCCCATCCGGCCCAGCCCTTGGTGTCGATCACGCGCCCATCGTCGAGCCGCAGCAGGAATTCGCCGGTCGTATCTTCGATATTGACCAGATTTTCCGTCAGTCGGTCGATGAGCGTGCAGATTTCCTGCCGCCCGGCGAGCCGTGGTTTTTCGCGCAACAGGGGGTGCATTCGCCCTGATCCTCCTACTTCCCTTGGCGGCCCATAAAAATGAAACGCCATTCCTTTTTTAAAGAAAGCACATTCACTCTGGCGATGCAACGAAAAATTGAGACATGCCGAGAGTCATTTATTCGCTTTTATTTCAGTGTGTTAAATGGCTTCATCAAAGTATCTTGACACAAGGTTCCATTCAAACAAAAATGGCATTTCATAATTCCTGAATGGACGCCATGGCCGAATCTCCTTCCAAAACCGAGAATGTTGCCGCAGCGCTGAAGGTGTTCGGCGTGCTGGAGGCTTTGGTCGAAGACCGGCAGGCCAGCCTGGGCGAGATTGCGAAACACACCATGACCTCGAAGGCCACGGCGCACCGGCTGCTGCACACGATGGTGGACCTCGGCTATGTCGAACAGGACCACGAGACCGAGCGGTTTCGCCTGACGCTGAAGCTGTTCAGCCTGGGTGCGCGGTCGCTGAACGGACAGTCTGACCTGTTGCGCATTGCTGACCGGGAGATGGGCCGGATGTCGCGCGCCACGGGCGAATCGATCAACCTTGGTGTGCTGGATGACCGCGAACAGAAGGTCGCCTATATCCACAAATACGATTCGGCCTATGGGCTGTCGATGCAATCGACGCTGGGCCTGCGCAATCCGCTGCATTCCACCTCGCTTGGCAAGGCATTGCTGGCCTGGCGCGATGATGAGGAAGTCCGCGAACGGCTGGGCAAGATGGTGCTGACGCAGATGGCGCCGCGCACTATCACCGACCCAGAGGTGTTGATGGCGCAGCTGCACGAAACCCGGGCACGCGGCTATTCGGAAGAGATCGAGGAAAGCGAGGCTGGGGTGCGCTGCATGGCGGTGCCGATTCTGGATCATATCGGCAAATCGGTGGCCGCGATCAGCATCGCCTTCCCGGTTTTCCGGTTCGAAGAGGCGCGGCGGCACGAATATGTCGCGTTGCTGCTGTCGGCAAGCAGCGCGGCCTCGGCCGCGCTGGGATACAGCGCCAGCGATCTGGCGAAGGACGGTGCGGTGAAGGATGGTGCGGTGAAAGATGGGGGGAGCATATAGTGCCGGTGGTGCTGTGCTTTGGCGATTCAAACACCTATGGCTCGGTCCCTCTGGGCGATGCCGGGCGCTGGACGCGGTATGATACACAAACCCGCTGGCCGCGCCGCATGGCTGGGCTGCTCGGCCCTGATTGGGACGTGGTGGAAGAGGGGCTGCCGGGACGCACCACCTGTCATGACAACCCTTTTGACGGGCCGCACAAGAACGGGCTGCGGCTGCTGCCCGCCATTCTGGAAAGCCACGCGCCGGTGGATATCGTGGTGATGATGCTGGGCACCAATGACCTGAAGGCGCATCTGGGCCTGACCGCATTTGATATTGCCAAGGGGGTGTTTACGCTGGGCCGTCGTATCCTGTTGAGCGATGCCGGACCAGACGGGGCGCCGCCGCGTCTTTTGATTGTTTCGCCGGTCCCGGTCGTCGAGCTTGGCGCGCGCAGCGAAAGCCTAAGGGGCGGTGCCGAGAAATCGCGCAGGCTGGGCCCGATGCTGGCCGCCCATGCCCACGAACTGGGCGCGGCGTTTCTGGATGCGGGAACGGTCGCGATGGCGTCGCCGATTGATGGCGTTCACCTGCCGCCCGAAGCGCATGCCGCGCTGGCCGTGGCGGTGGCGGAAGCGGTGACGGGAATGCAGACCGGGTAGGCTGCCCCGCCGTCAGATGGGTGTCGGATTGCCCAAACGGACGGTCTTTCCCGCCAGCACTACATCACCGCCCCGGTTTGCCATGGCACGAATTCATTGTCACCCAGCCCCAGCGTCTCGGATTTCGTCGGTACGCCAGAAGCGGTGGCAATAATCATCTCCAGGATTTCCGCGCCTTTGTCCTGAAGGCTGACGCCCGCCGAGACCACATCGCCGCAGGTCATGTCCATGTCGTCGGGCATCTGCGCGAACAGCCGGTCGCTGGTTGCCAGCTTGATCGTCGGTGCGGGTTTGGAGCCAAAGGCAGAGCCCCGCCCGGTGGTAAACACGATGATCTGAGCCCCGCCTGCAATCTGGCCGGTAGCCGACACCGGATCATAGCCCGGCGTGTCCATGAAGACGAAACCGGGGGTGGTGACGTGTTCGGCGTAGTCATAAACCGCCATCAGCGGGGTCGCGCCGGCCTTTGCCACTGCGCCCAGGGATTTTTCCAGGATGGTGGTGATGCCGCCCTGCTTGTTGCCGGGCGAGGGGTTGTTGTCCATTGAACCGCCGCCTTGGGCTGCGTACTCCTCCCACCATTTCAATTGGCTGATGAGTTTCTGCGCCACATCCGCGCTGGCGGCGCGGCGCAGCAGCAGTTGTTCGGCGCCGTAGATCTCTGGTGTTTCGGACAGGATCGCGGTGCCGCCCAGCCCCACCAGAAGGTCCGAGGCGACGCCAAGTGCGGGGTTGGCGGTGATGGAGGAAAACCCGTCCGACCCGCCGCATTGCAGCCCGATGCGCAGCGCCGATACCGGGCAGGGCGTCCGGGTGATGTCGTTCACCTGCGGCAGGATCTTGCGCAGATGCGCCTTGATCGCGTCGATCGTGGCGCGGGTGCCGCCGGTGTCCTGAATGGTCAGGGCGTGGAAACGGTCGGTCCCGGCCTTGCCGAACTGCGATTCCATCCGGGCGATCTGCATCACCTCGCACCCCAGCCCGACGAAGACCGCCGCGCCAACATTGGGATGGGTGGCATGGCCCCAGAGCACGCGGTCAAGGATCTCGAACCCCCGGCCCGATGATGCCATGCCGCAGCCGGTCCCATGCGCCAGTGCAATCACGCCGTCGATGTTGGGGAAGGCGCTCAGGGCGCCTTCGGCCTCGATCTCGGCGGCGGCGCGGCGGATCACGGTGGCGGAACAGTTCACGGTGGCCAGCAGCGCGATATAGTTGCGCGTGCCCACCTGCCCGTCGGCGCGGGCATAGCCCTGAAATGTGCGCGGCGCGGTGGCGGGGATGGCCGCGCGGGCGGCATCAAGATCGGCGCCGATGGCATAGCTTTGGTCATGGTCGGAAAAGGCGCAGTTGTGGCTGTGCACGTGGTCGCCCTGCGCGATGTCGGTTGTCGCCAGCCCGATGATCTGTCCGAACTTCAGCACCGCCGCGCCTTGGGCCACCGGGGCGATGGCCAGTTTGTGCCCGGCCGAGACTGGATTGGCCAGCGGGTTGCCCACGTCCAAGGGGTCTGCCCCCGCCAAAACGCGCGCGGTCAGGACAGCGACGTTGTCGGACGGATGCAGGGTAAGGGGCGTGAGATCTGTCATGGTTTGGTTCCGATAGCGGCGACAGCGCCCTTTGCGCCGAGGGTTTCAAGCTGTTTGGCCGCCGCGATTACGGGTTCCTCCAGCTTTACCGCCAGCGCCGCGGGGAAGATCGCGCGCAGCGCCAGCAGGCCGCGTACACGGTCCTCGATGTTATCCGCCGCGTCGCATACGGCGCGCAGATCGGCGGCAAGCGGATCTTTGACCTGAATCGGTTTGCCTGCCAGATCGGTGCCGCTGACATAGCGCATCCAGCCCGCAATCGCGAGGCAAAGGCCCGGCGTCGCGCGCCCGACATCCAGCCCGTTGGCCACCGTGCCGAGGATACGCTGCGGCAGTTTCTGGCTGCCATCCATGGCGATCTGCCATGTGCGGTGCCGGATCGCGGGGTTGGCGTAGCGGTCGAACAGGGCGTCGGCATAATCCGACAGGCTGACCCCGGGGGGCGCTTCCACGGCGGGCGCGATTTCCGCCGTCCACAGGTGGCGCAGGAAGGCGCCAAAATCCGGATCCGCCATGGTGTCGGCGATGGTCTCGTACCCCGCCAGGTAGCCCAGATAGGCCAACGAGGAATGCGTGCCGTTCAGCATCCGGAGTTTCATGTGTTCGTGTGCGGTGACGTTGTCCACCATTTCGGCCCCGGCGGCGGCGAAATCGGGGCGGTGGCCGCCCACGAAATCATCCTCGATCGCCCATTGGCGGAAGGGTTCGTGCAGCACGGGAGCGGCGTCTTTGCGGCCCGTCAGCTTGGTCACGCGGGCGATGTCGTCGGCAGTGGTGGCGGGGGTGATGCGGTCCACCATGGTAGCTGGAAACCGCACCTCGGCCTTGATCCATCCGGCCAATTTGGGGTCGATCCGGGTGGCAAGGTCCAGCACCACGCCGCGCACGACGGTGCCGTTGTCGGGCAGGTTGTCGCAGGTCAGCACGGTAAAGGGCGCCGTGCCCGCCGCGCGTCGCATCTGGAGCGCCCGCACGATGTAGCCCGGTGCGGAACGTGGCAGATCATGCGCCAGATCGTGTTTGACGTCGGGGTGGTCAGGGTTCAGCGCGCCGGTGGCGGGGGCGTGGCAATAGCCCTTTTCCGTAACGGTCAATGATACGATCTTCACGGCCGGGTCGGCCATGGCACGCAGGACGGCGGCAGGGTCTTCGGGCGCGACGAGGACATCTTCCAGCACCTCGATCACCCGGCAAGCCTCACCATCTGGACCCAGCGTGACGGAGGTATAGGCACAGCCTTGCGGGACCAGCGCATCACGGGTGCCGGGGCTTTGCAGCGATACGCCGATGATACCCCAGTCGCCGCCAGACGCCGCCATGGCATCGGCTACATAGACCGCGCCAAAGCCCCGGTAGAAGGCGCCAAGGCCAAGATGGACGATGCCCACGCCGGGGCGTGGGGCATCAGAGCGTTTCAGCCGTTCAGCGTGCAAGCCAGCCTCCGTCGACGTTCAGAACCGCGCCATGCACATAGGCCGATGCAGGGGTGCAGAGGTAAACCGCCGCGCCCGCGATATCTTCAGCGTTGCCCCAGCGCCCTGCGGGGATACGCTCCAGAATGGCGCGGTTGCGGTCTGGATCGGCGCGCAGAGCTTCGGTGTTGTTCGTCTCGATGTACCCCGGGGCGACAGCGTTGACGTTGATACCCTTGGCCGCCCATTCGTTGGCCAGCAGCTTTGTCAGCCCCGCCACGCCGTGTTTCGACGCGGTATAGGACGGTACGCGAATGCCGCCCTGAAACGACAGGAGCGAGGCGATGTTGACCACACGGCCATTCACGCCGCGCGCCAGCAGGTCACGCGCGAAAGCCTGTGTGGTGAAGAACAGTGCCTTGAGGTTCACATCCATCACCGCGTCCCAGTCCTCTTCCGAGAAATCGACGGCATCTGCGCGGCGGATGATGCCTGCATTATTGACCAGAATATCAAAGCCCTGGCTGTCGAAAAGGCCTTTCCCGGCCATGGGATCGGCGAAATCGACAAGGATCGATTCTGCCTTGCCGCCCGCCTCTGTGATCGTCGCCACGGTTTCATCGCAGGCGCGGCGGCCGGCGCAGACAACCTGCGCCCCCGCCTGTGCCAGCCCGACTGCGATGGCCTGACCGATGCCGGTATTGGCGCCCGTCACGAGCGCCTTGCGCCCATTGAGAGAGAAAAGGCCGCTCACAGCAAGTCCTCGGCGGGCAGCATTTCCACGTCCTTGTAGTCGACATTGTCGCCGGCCATTGCCCAGATGAAGGTATAGGCGCCGATGCCAGCGCCTGCGTGGATCGACCAGGGCGGCGAAAGCGCGCCTTCCTCGTTGGCGATGAACAGGTGGCGCGTCTCTTTCGGCTCACCCATCAGGTGCAGCACGCGCGATTCAGGCGCCATGCCGAAGTACAGATAGGCCTCCATCCGGCGATCATGAATATGCGCGGGCATGGTGTTCCAGACCGATCCGTCCAGAAGCGAGGTATATCCCAAGATCAGCTGGCAGCTGTCCATTACCGTGGGGTGGATGAACTGGCGGATGGTCCGCTTGTTTGAGGTCTCGGCCGCGCCCAGATTGACCTCGGCGGCATCTGCCACGGTCACGAGGCGCGTCGGGCAGGTGCGGTGCGCAGGTGCGGAGGTGATGTAGAACCGGCCTGCGCCGTCAAACGTGACTGCGCCAGAGCCCATGCCCAGATACAGGACATCGCCGTTGTTCATCGTGTAGGTCTCACCACCGGCGGTAACGGTGCCGGTGTCGCCGATATTGACGATGCCCATTTCCCGGCGGTCGAGGAAGGACGGCGTGCGTGTCTCGGCCACCTCATCGAGGGTCAGCGCTTTGCCGGCAGGGACCGCGCCGCCCATGACGAAGCGGTCGTAATGGGTGTAGACAAGGCGGATCTCGCCTTCAGCGAACATGCCTGGCGTCAGGAAATGCTTGCGCAGCGCCTCGGTGTCCATGCCTTTTGCGTGGTCTTGGTGGATCGCATGGCGGGTTTCTACGGTGAGCATGGGAAGGGTCCTTTCAGAGAAAATCGTCGCGGCGGGGAGTGAAGGTGTCGATCAGCTGGCCTGGTGCGAGGCAGACGCAGCCGTGCTCGGCACCCGATGGAATGATGAAACTGTCGCCTGGGCCAACCTCGAACGTGTCATCCGCAAGGGTGAAGCGGAAGCGGCCCGACGCGACATAGGTTGATTGCACATGGGGGTGGTTGTGCGGCGCACCGCTGGCGCCTTCCTGATCGAAGTTGAAGGCAACGACCATCAGTTGGGGCGCGTCGGCCAGCACCTGGCGGGTGACGCCGGGGCCAGTGGAAACGATTGCATGTGCCATGCGATGTCCTTTCGGGAAACGGGCGGTTAGCGGAACAGGGCGGGCAGCCACAACGACAGGGCGGGAATGTAGGTGACAAGCATCAATGTAACGACCGCGGCAAAGTAGAACGGCCAGATGCCGCGCACGGCCTCCCATATGGAAATACGGCCTACGGCGCAGCCGACGAACAGCACCGCGCCCACCGGCGGTGTGCAGAGCCCTATGCCGAGGTTCAGGATCAAGATGATCCCAAAGTGCACCGGATCGACGCCGAAGGCCATGGCCACCGGCAGAAAGATCGGGGTGGTGATAACAATCAACGGTGACATATCCATGAAGGTGCCCAGGATCAGCAGCGCCACGTTGATGAGCAGCAAGATCACGATAGGATTGTTCGAGATGCCCTGCATGAAGGACACGATCGCCGCAGGGACCTGAAGATAGGCCAGAAGCCAGCCGAAGGATGCCGCGCAGCCGATCACCAGCAGCACCATGGCGGTGGTGCGCACCGCGCCCATGGTGGCGGCGACAAACTGGTTCCATGGCAAAGAGCGATAGACAAAAAGGGTTATGAACAGCGCGTAGACCACCGCGATGTTAGAGCTTTCAGACGCCGTGAACACGCCCGAGCGCACGCCGCCAAAGATGATCGCCACCAAGATCAGGCCGGGCAGCGCCGACACGAACAGAACACCTACCATGCGCATGCCGGGAAAGGGCTCAGTCGGGTAGCCGCGTTTGCGCGCCACGATCCATGCCGCCACCATCAGCGACAGCGCCAGCAGAAGGCCCGGGATGATACCGGCGGTGAACAGATCGGCAATCGACAGCCGCCCCCCCGCCGAGATCGAATAGATGATGAGGTTATGCGATGGCGGCAGCATCAGCGCGATGATCGACGACACCACGGTGATGTTGACCGCATAATCGGCACCATAGCCGCGCTCTTTCATCTGGGGCACCATCAGACCACCGACGGCCGAGGCGTCGGCGGCAGCCGAGCCCGACACACCGCCGAACATGACGGATGCCACGATATTCACCTGCCCCAGTCCGCCGCGCAGATTGCCCACCAACGCCCCGGCCAGTGCGACAAGCCGCCGCGCGATGTCGCCGCGCACCATCAGGTCACCGGCGTAGATGAAGAACGGGATCGCCATCAGCGCAAAGACCGACACCCCGGAATTGAGGCGTTGGAACACCACCAGCGGCGGCAGGCCCATGTAGAGGATCGTGGCAAAGGATGAGACACCCAGGCAGAAGGCCACCGGCGTGCCGATCAGCAGAAGCGTAACGAAGGTGCCAAACAGGATATACAGTTCCAAGGGGTTATTCCTCTGCCAATTCGTCGCCGAAACGTGCTGTGTGCATGCCGGCCGCGCGCCGGGCCAGCCGCTCCAGCGAGAATATCACGATCAGCACCCCGCCCAGCGTGACGGGGATGTAGCTGACGCCATCGGGGAACCCCAGCGTCGGCATGGATCCGCTCCAGGTCCGGCGCGTCAGTTCAAGGCCAAACCAGAACATGCCCGCGCCAAAGGCGGCCACAACGATGTCCGAGACCGAATGCAAGATCAAGACGGCACGCCTGGGCAGCACCATCAGCAACACGTCAAAGCTGAGGTGATAGCCCTCTCGGGTGCCGACCGCCGCACCCAGAAAGATAAACCAGCCCATCAAGAGGACCGCGCTTTGCTCGGTCCACGTGAGGGGAACGTTCAGGACATACCGGGCGAAGACCTGCGCGGCAATGAAGGCTGTCATCAAGACCAGGCTGATCCCGGCCAGCCAAAGTGCTGCGCGGGCCAGAAGACCCAGATAAAACGCAAGGGATTTTAGCGTGTTCTGCACCGTACCTGCCCCCGGCCGTGGTGTTTTTCAGCATCATCCCGCAGGCCCCGGGCGCTAAGGATGCGCCCCGCGAAGCTGCGGGAAAAGGATGCGGGGCGTTCGCAAATGCGCCGCCCCGCAAGGTCATGTCAGTATTGCCGCGTCGCGATCATTCGGTTGCCTGAATGCGCGCGACCAGGTCTTTCAGCACTTCCGAGGTGACGTGCTTTTCATAGACCGGACCCATGGCTTCGATGAACGGGGTCTTGTCGATGTCCGTGATGATTTCGACACCCGCAGCGCGGACCATTTCTTCGGATTTGGCTTCACGCTCGGCCCACATTTCGCGCATCACGGGCACCGAGTCTTTCGCCGCCTGGCGCACCAGTTGCTGGTCTTCTTCCGACAGCTCATCCCAGGTTGATTTCGACATCACCAGGATTTCGGGGACGATCAGGTGTTCGTTCAGCGTGTAGTAGCCTGCGACCTCAAAGTGGCCCGAGGATTCGTAGGACGGCCAGTTGTTTTCCGCACCGTCGATCACGCCGGTCTGGATCGAGGAATAGACCTCGCCATACGGCAGGGGGGTGGCGCTGGCGCCCATTGCGCTCATCATGTCGACGAAGATGTCGGATTGCATCACGCGCATGCGCATGCCCGCCACATCTTCCAGCGACCGGATCGGACGCTGGCTGTTGTAGAAGCTGCGCGAGCCGCCATCGAAATAGGCCAGACCGACCAGGTCATGCGGCTCGAACGCGGCGAGGATCTCGTCGCCGATCGGGCCGTCCATCACGGTGTGCATGTGCTCGACCGAGCGGAAGATGAAGGGCAGCGACACAACCTTGGTTTCTTCAACCAGATTGTTGAACGGCCCCATGCTGACGCGGTTCATGTCGATGACGCCGAAACGGGTCTGTTCGATGGTGTCACGCTCTTCGCCCAACTGGGCCGAGTGGAACACTTCGACGCAGATGCGCCCGTCGGTGCGTTCCTGCAACAGCTCACCCATGTACTTCACCGCTTCGACGGTGGGGTAGCCATCGGGGTGCGTGTCGGACGACCGCAGCGTGATTTCGCAGGCCGCAGCCTGACCGATGAACGCCGCGCTGGCCAAAAGGGCCGCAGTCAGTGTCTTGGTAACCTTCATAGTCTCTCCTCCCATGAATGGCTCCGTATCAGAGCCGGTAAGCCTGCTTAGCAAGCCGGTATGCGAGGTCATGTGCGACCTCGTATGCTTCATCCTCGTCCAGTCTTCCGGTGGTTACGAGGGTAGCAAGAAACGCGCAATCCACGCGGCGGGCAACATCGTGCCGGGCCGGGATGGAACAGAAGGCGCGGGTGTCGTCGTTGAAGCCGACCGTGTTGTAGAACCCGGCGGTTTCTGTTGTCAGTTCGCGAAAACGGCGCATGCCTTCGGGGCTGTCAAAGAACCACCAGGGCGGCCCCAGCTTCAGCGCCGGGTAGACGCCCGCCAACGGTGCCAGTTCGCGCGACAATGTGGTTTCATCCAGCATGAAGACGATGATCGACAGCCGGGTATCGGTGCCGAAGGCATCCAGAAGCGGCTTCAGGTTGCGGACGAAATCGGTGCGGGTGGGGATGTCGAACCCCTTGTCGCGCCCGAATTTGGCAAGCACGCCGGGGTTGTGGTTGCGCCATGAGCCGGCGTGGATCTGAAGCACCAGGCCGTCATCCACGCTCATCCGGGCCATTTCAGTCAGCATCTGCCCGCGGAAGGCATCGGCCTGTTCCGGCGTGGCGCGCCCGGTCTTCACGATGTCGAACAGCGCCTCGGCATCTGTGGACGACAGGTTTTCGGTGCGTGCGGTGGGGTGGCCGTGGTCGGAAGAGGTCGCGCCATGGCGAATGAAGAAGGCGCGGCGCGCACGATGGGCGGCCAGATACCCGGCCCATGTCATCGTATCTTCGCCGGTCAGGTCACCAAGGGCGGCAAGGTTTTGGGTGAAGCCGGCAAATTCCGGGTCAACGATGGCATCGGGGCGGTACGCGGTGATGACCCGCCCCTTCCATCCGCTGTCGCGGATCATCTGGTGCCAGCGCAAGTCGTCCAATGCGCTTTCGGTGGTGGCCAGTGCCTCGATATTGAACCGCTCGAACAATGCGCGCGGACGGAACTCGGGCTTTGCAAGGCTGTCGTTGATCCGGTCATAGAGCGCATCGGCATTCGCGGCGGTCAGACGCTCATGAATGCCGAACACATCTGCGAAGGCCTGTGTCAGCCACAACCACGAAGGAGTGCCGCGCAGCAGGTGAAAGTTCTGCGCGAAGACCCGCCAGATTGCGCGTCCATCTGTCACTTCGGCCCGGCCATCGGCGCGCGGCACCCCCAGGGCATCCAGGTCAATGCCCTGCGAAAACAGCATGCGGAAAACGTAGTGATCGGGCGTCACGAACAGTTGTGCTGCGTCAGTGAAGGCGTTGTTTTCAGCGAACCAGCGCGGGTCGGTATGGCCATGCGGGCTGATGATCGGCAAGCCGCTGATCTGATCGTACAGGGCGCGGGCCAGCCCACGCGCAGTGCCTTCCAGCGGGAACAGGCGATTCTCATCTAACGGCATATACGCCCCCCTTACGGCTGCAAGCGGCCCTCCCATGGCCTTGAGCTATGCTAATATTCTAGATTAACAACCTTGTCAACGACAGCCAATTCTTGATATGCACAAGAATACCAGTGGGGAGGCGGGTTGCGCATGGAAACACCAATGGCATTGCGGGCGCTTGTCCCACCGGACCGGCCGTCGGTCGCGGATCAGGTGTTCGAGACGCTTCAGACGGGGATCTTGTCGCTGGAACTTCCGCCCGGGTCGAAGCTGTCCGAAGTCGAGGTTGCCAGCCAGATGGAAGTGTCGCGTCAGCCAGTGCGCGATGCCTTCTACCGGCTTTCAAAGCTTGGTTTTCTGGTTATCCGGCCGCAGCGTTCCACCACTGTCAGCCTGATCTCGGAGGCTGCCGTGGCCCGCGCGCGTTATGTTCGTACCGCGCTGGAGGTTGAGACCGTCCGCACCGCCGCCGAAACCCTGACGCCTGCCGATCATGTCGCGCTGGCAGCGATGCTCAGCGCGCAGGAAGCTGCGAAGGATGCGCAGGACAAGCGGCTGTTTCACCAGTTGGACGACCAGTTCCACCGCGAGATCTGCCACCGCGCGGGCATCGGGTTTGCCTGGGATCTGATCAATGAGAACAAGGCGCATATGGACCGCGTGCGGATGTTGTCGCTCAGCTTCGCCTCGCCGCAGGTCCTCAGCGATCACGGCGAGATTTATGATCATCTGGTGCGCCGCGACAGCGAGGGTGCCGCTGATGCGATGCGGCTGCACCTTTCGCGCATCGGTGATCTGATCGAGAGGCTGCGCGGCGAGAAACACGCATGGTTTGAAAGTGAAGTGACGCTATGACCCGGATCGTTGCCATCGGCGAATGCATGGTCGAACTGGCCCCCTGCCCCACCCCCGACACCTATCGCGCAGGATTCGCGGGCGATACGCTGAACACCGCGTGGTACCTGCGTAAGATGTTGGCGGCAGAGCATGAGGTGGCCTATTTCACCGCTGTGGGACATGACGACATGTCGCAGCGCATGGTTGCGTTTCTGGATGCGGCGGGGATTGTGACCGCGCATATCCAGCGGCGACACGATAGCACCGTCGGCCTATACATGATTAGCCTGAACAATGGCGAACGCAGCTTCAGCTACTGGCGCGGGCAAAGCGCGGCGCGTCGGATGCTGGATGGTGAAGGCGCGTTGCAGGCGGCGTTGGCGGGGGCGGATATGGCCTATATCTCGGGTATTACCCTAGCCATTTTGCCTGATTGTGATCGGGCGCGGTTGCTGCACGGCTTGCAGGTCTTCCGCGATTCAGGCGGCAAGGTGGTGTTTGATCCCAACCTGCGGCCCCGGCTGTGGCCGGATGGCGCGGCAATGACCGGCGCGGTCATGCAGGCGGCGGCAGTGTCTGACATCTGTCTGCCGTCTTATGAGGATGAGGCCGATTGGTTTGGTGATGCCACGCCTGATGCTACTGCGCAGCGCTATCGCGATGCCGGCGTGGGGCTCGTGGTGGTGAAGAACGGCCCGGGCGAGATCATGGTGGTGGCGGACGGGCAGCGTGTCACCTTTGCACCCGAACCCGTGCTGGATGTGGTCGACACCACAGCGGCGGGCGACAGTTTCAACGCCGGGTTTCTGGCAAGCTATCTGGACGATGGTGATTTGGAACGTGCCTGTGTCGCAGCGGCGCGGCTGGCCGCGCATGTCATCAGCCATTCCGGTGCGCTTGTCGCGCTTGATGCGCCGCCTCTGGTGCCTGCACCAGTGGCTGGGGCATAGCGCGGGAGGGCGTTTCCGCGCGCCAGTCGGCACAGCACAGCAGGCGCCTCAAGCTTGAGCCTGGTAGATTACGCCTACGGGGTCATCTTGCTGATTGGCCCATGCCCTGTCGGTGCGGTGCGTCAGGAGGCCGCCTTCAGATGTCCGCGCCATGCCGCCGCGTAGGCGGCGTAATCTTCCTGCCCCGCATCGTCGAGCGCGCTGGACAGACTGGGCATCACATTTGGCGTGTCCCC
Organism: Roseicitreum antarcticum; assembly: GCF_014681765.1. GTDB lineage: Bacteria > Pseudomonadota > Alphaproteobacteria > Rhodobacterales > Rhodobacteraceae > Roseicitreum > Roseicitreum antarcticum. The sequence continues at coordinate 86,020 of NZ_CP061502.1, read as the reverse complement.
GGCGAAAAGCAGCGCCGCGCCAATCGCTGTGCCGGTCTGCGATGCCGTTGCCCGCACCGGCGCACCGGTCGCGGCGGTCAGCATGCGCAGAAAGATCCGGTTCTTGGCGAAAGGCCCCTCGACGATCACCGGTGCCCCGTTCGCGCCGGTCAGCCGCAGGCATTCCGCCGTCATGAGCGCCAGATAGAGCGAGAGGACCGCCATGCGTTGCCCGTCGGGCAGGGCCGTCTGGTCATGGGTCCATGCATGGGCGCGCCCGGCAAAGGGGCCGCTATCCTGCACGACAGCAGGCAAAAGGCATATGCCCTCGCGCAGAACAATGGCCAGATCATCCTTCCTTGCCTCTGACGTGGAGCCTTGACGGATCAGTTCGAATTCACGCCCACCCATGAACCGCGCGGAAGGTACGGGCTGGCCAAAGGCGTTGACGTTGATAAGCGTGTCGCGTGCCGGGTCCAGATCCACGGTCGGCGCGCCCACGCTCATGACGACGCACCATGTTCCGGTGGAAACCACCGAGAACGGCGGGGCCTGCGCGATCAGATGCGGCAGAAGCGATGCGTTGGAATCGTGGATGCCGCAGACCACCGGCGTATCGGGCGCGAGCCCGGTGACGGCTGCGATTGCAGGCAGCACCGGCCCCAGCACGCTGTCGGACCGCCGCGCGGGTGCCAGCATGTCGCGGATGTTCAGCCGGTCGACCAGGACCGAGAATTCGCCCGTCGCGGGCTTCCACAGGTCAGTGTGGCAGCCCAGCGAGGTAACGTCGCTGGCCAGCGTGCCGGTCAGCCGGTGCGCCCAGTATTGCGGGTAGGTCACGATATGCGCCGCACGGTCGCGCAGCCCGGGATCGGCCTGCAGCTGATAATGTAGCTGCGCGCCAAGGTTCAGCCCATGCGCCAGCCGCGGCGTTCCGGTATCGGCAAAGGGCGGGCGCAGGCGGTCGTATTCTACGGCAACCTCGGTGGGGATCGGGTGCTCATAATCCATCACCGGGGCGGCAAGCGTGCCATCGCTGGCCAGAAACGCGGCGCAGGCGCCATGTGTGGTGATCGATATAGCGTCGATACCGTGCTCGGCGTGAAAGGTTTTCAGGCCGTCCAGAAGGAATTGCCAATGCCCTTCGGTATCGAAATGCGCCCATGGTGGGCCGGGCAGCACGGTGTTGGGGCGGGTGATGACGGCGCGCTCGGTCAGGTCTGACAGGTCCACCAGCGCCAGTTTGGCGTTGGTCTTGCCGATGTCGATCACCGCGATATGCCGGGGCGTCTGCATCGCCTAATCCATCCGGAAAACGCAGGTCAGCGGCACCGCCACCGGCGCGTTATCCGGCCCGGTTTCCATGATGTCGGCCATATGTGCCCACCAGCGTTGCATCACCGGATGGTCGGGCAGGGCGTCCATGCCGTGATCCTCTGGGCGCCACAGGACAGCAAAGAGGATGCGCGCCTCTGGGTCCAGATGGATCGAGTAATCGCGCACCCCGGCGTCGCGCAGCAGGGCGACCAGTTCGGGCCAGATCTCATCATGCCGGCGGCGGTACTCGGCCTCCATCCCCGGGAACAGCTTCATGCGAAAGGCGTGTTTTTCCATGCTCATCCCCTTTTTGCGATCATGCGGATCATCCGGGGGACGGCGATCACCCCGATCAGCAGCAGGCCCACGAAGATTGACATCACGATCCCCGGCACGTTCAGAAGGCCAAAGCCGAAGGTCACCATGCCCAGTACGAACGCCGCCAGCACGACGCCCAGCATGGTCCCCGACCCGCCCAGGATGCTGACCCCGCCGAGGACGACCATGGTGACCACCTCCAGCTCCCATCCGTAGGCAATCGAGGGGCGCGTGGCGCCAAGGCGCGAGGTCAGGCAGATCGCCGCCACGCCCGACATCAGCCCGGTCAGAAGGAACAGGATGAAGCGCACCCGCGCCACCCGAATGCCGGAAAACTGCGCCGCCGTTGGGTTGTTGCCGATGACATAGACCGCGCGGCCGAAATTGGTGCGTTGCAGCAGAACCCAGAACGCCACGGCGGCGACGGCGAACAACGCAAATTCGAATGAGATCACCCACCACACATAGCCCTGCCCAAAATAGGCAAAGCCGGGCGGATACTGGTTGAACGCCTGATCGCCCAGAACGATATAGCTGATGCCGCGAAACAAGCTCATCGTGCCGATGGTCACCACGATCGAGGGCAGGCCCATGCCCGCCACCAGCGCGCCGTTGAACGCGCCGCAGGCAAGGCCGACCAGAAGGCCGATTGCCACCAGTTCCGGGGTGCCCAGCCCGAAGGTCGTAGCGACGCCCATGGCCGTAGAGGCCAGAGCGATGATAGAGGCGACCGACAGGTCGATATCACCCGCAACGATCAGCATCGCCATTGCAAAGGCGATCATTGCCTTTTCGGTGAAGTTGAACGTCGCATCCGACAGGTTCCAGGCGTTGAGGAAATACGGCGAGGCGAAGGAGTTCAGGATGAAAACGCCGATGGCGACCACCAGCAGCATTGCCTCCCAGCTTTTCAGGCCCCGCGCAAGCGGGCTGTTCAGCCGGTCGGGAATGGCGGCTCTTTGCAACTGGGACATCAGGCACGCTCCGCTGATTTGAGGATGAGACGGCCCTGCACGCGACCACGGCGGGCGTTGAGCACGACAGCCAGTACGATGGCGCTGCCTGAGATTGCCATTTGCCAGAACGGCGAAATCCCGATGACTGGCAGCGCGTTCTTGATGACGCCGAGGAACAGCGCGCCCAGCACCGCGCCCGCGACCGTGCCATAGCCGCCCGCAATCGCGATGCCGCCAATGACGCAGGCGGCGACCACGTCCAGTTCGAACCCTGAGGCGATATCGACATAGGCCACGGCATAGCGTGCCACCCAAAGATAGCCCACGAGACCCGCCAGCGCCCCCGAGATGGTGAAGGCGATGAACTGCGTGCGCCCGACATTGATCCCGGTATAGACAGCCGCATGGGCATTTCCGCCCACCGCGAAGAAGCTGCGCCCCAATGCGGTCTGGCGGATCAACACCACGAAACCCGCGATAACGGCGATGGTGATCCAACTCATCACCGGCAGGCCCAGAAATTCGCCGCGCGGTAAGCCCTTGAACCCGTCTGACATCTGATGCGCGTTCACCCAGCGTCCTTCCGAGATCAGGAAGATGATGCCGCGAAAGATCGTCATGGTGCCCAGTGTGACCACGATGGGTGGGATCCCAAGTTTCCAGACCAATATGCCATTGATCGCCCCCAGCACAGCGCCGAGCCCGATGGCTGCGGCGATGACCAGCGGCAGCGGCACGCCCATGCCGTTTAGCAGCGCCGCCACCATCCCGCACAGCGCCAGCGTGGCCGCCACCGACAAATCAATGCATTTCGTCAAGATCACGACCATCTGCCCCAGGGCCAGCAGCATCAGGGGCGAGGTGTCGTTGAACACCCCGGCCAGATTGTCGGGCGCGATGAAGCCTGGGAAGCGCAGCGAGATGCCCGCGATCATGACCAGGATGACGGCGCCCAGAAGCGCCTCGCGCGAGGAAAGGATACGGATCATGCGGCGGCCTCCAGACCTGCGGCCGCGCGGACCAGCCGCTCGGGCGACATGGTTTCGCGGTTGAATTCGGCGACCATACGCCCCTCACGCATCACGATCACGCGGTCGGACATGCCCAATACCTCTGGCAATTCCGAGCTGACCATGATGACCGCCAGCCCCTGTTCGGCCAGCTCGGCCATGAATTCATGCACGGCGGCCTTGGACCCGATGTCGATGCCTTTGGTCGGTTCATCGAGGATGATGACGCGTGGCTTGGTGGCCAGCCATTTGGCGATGACCACCTTTTGCTGGTTCCCGCCTGACAGCAGGCCCACATCCTGATCGAGGGAGGCGGCGCGCAGATCCAGCCGGGTGGTGTATTCGCGCGCCAGCTTGAATTCCTCGGCCAGCCGCAGGAAGCCGCTGCGCGACGTGCGGTCCAGCGACGGCAGGGTGACGTTTTGAAAGATACCCATCCCCTTGACAGCGCCCTGACGGCCCCTGTCTTCGGGGACATAAACCACGCCGCGCCCGATCGCGTCTGCCGTAGAGCGGATCGCGACAAGCTCATCGTCAATCCGGCAGGCACCCTTGCTGGGCGTGGTCAGCCCGAACAGCGATTGCATGAACTCTGACCGCCCGGCGCCGATCAGACCGTAAAAGCCCAGGATCTCGCCTGCGTGCAGGGTGAAATTGATGTCCTCAAATTCGGTCGGGTGGCTGTAGCCCGCCACGGTCAGCACGGGCCTGCCGGTATGCGGCTGCCGCTTGGGGAAGATCTGATCGACGGCGCGGCCGACCATCATCTGCACCAGATCGCCTTCGCTCACATCTGCCATCTGGCCCGCGCTGATGAATTCGCCATCGCGAAACACGGTATAGCGGTCTGCGATGCGGAAGATTTCGTCAAACTTGTGGCTGATAAACAAGATCGCCTTGCCGTCGGCCTTCAGCCGCTCGATCAGCTCATAAAGCTCGTGGATTTCCTTGTGGCTCAGCGCGGCGGTGGGTTCGTCCATGATCACCACGCGCGCATCAACCGACAGCGCGCGAGCGATTGCCACCAGATGTTTCTTGGCAATGCCCAGATCGCGCAGCCGGGTCTGTGGATTCAGATCGGCCTTGATCCGTTGCAGCAGCGCGCGGGCCTGCGCATTCATCGCGGTCCAGTCGATCAGGCCCAGCCGGTTGCGCGGGGCATGGCCCAGAAAGATGTTCTCGGCCACGCTGAGTTCGTCAAACAGCACGGTTTCTTGATGGATGGCGGTGACGCCTGCGGCGGTGGCGGCCTGGGCGGTGGCAAAGTGGACGGGCTGGCCGTCCACCTGCACCGTGCCTTCATCGGGCTGATAGATGCCGGTCAGGATTTTCACGGTGGTGGATTTTCCCGCGCCATTCTCGCCGATCAGGGCGGTGACCTGGCCGGGATAAAGGTCCAGTGTCACATCCGATAACGCCCGCACACCGGGGAAGGTCTTGGTGACGCCGGTCAGCGACAACACGGGATGCGCAGCATCTGCGCCGGAAACTTGGGCGGTCATGGCGGGCCTGACGTTGAGGGCAAGGGTCGGGGAAACCGGCCCGGAGCACGAGGGGGAGGGGTGCGCCGGGCCGGTTCAGATCACCAGTGCGGATCAGAAGATCGACTTGAACTCGTCGATGTTCGATGCGTCATAGGTGAATGGGTCGGACATCGCGGCTTCGTTGTTCTCATCCAGAACGGCCTCGCCCATGCGGCCCATGGGGATGGACGCGCCCGGTTCGGCCACAGCGCCGTTGGCGATGTTGTAGGCCAGCATGGTCGCGGCATAGCCCAGATCGATCGGGTTCCAGATCGCGAACGAGATCGTCGCACCGGATTCCACCGCGCCGGCCATTTCCGATGGCAGGCCCAGCCCGGTCACATTGACCTCACCGATCTTGCCGGCATCGGCGACGGCCTGGCTGGCGGCAAGGATGCCCACCGTGGTCGGCGCGATGATCGCTTTCAGGTCGGGGTAGGTGGACATGAGGCCTTGCGCCTCGCGGTAGGACTTGTCGGCCAGATCGTCACCATAGACTGTCGCGACCAGGTTGATGTCGGGATAATTGTCCATTACCTTGGTCATTTCCTCGATCCAGATGTTCTGGTTGGTCGAGGTTGCGGTGGCCGACAGCACGGCCACATCGCCGCCTTCGGGCATGTGGTCGGCGGCCAGCTTGATGATGGTGTTGCCGATCAGTTCGCTGGACGACGGGTTGAGGTGCATCTGCCGCCCCTCAGGTGCCACGCCGCTGTCCCATGAAATCACGGTGATGCCACGCTGCATGGCCCGGCGCAGCGCGGGCGCGACCGAATCCGGGTCATTGGCCGAAATTGCAATCGCATCAACGCCTTGCGCGATCAGGGCGTTGATGACCTCAATCTGACCTTCGGCGGTGGTGCTGGTCGGGCCGGTGTAGATGATTTCCACATCACCCAGTTCGGCGGCTGCTTCCTGTGCGCCCTCATTCGCGGCTTCAAAGAAGCCGATCCCCAGCGCCTTGACCACCAGCGCGATACGCTGGGTATCAGCCTGCGCGGTACCTGCCATAAGAACCGTCGCCATGGCGGCGGTTGTCAGTGCTTTCTTCAGAATACTCATGATTTCCTCCCATTGAGTTTCGTTTCGTCGTCTTGGCGCCTAACGTGCGGCGTCTTTGCGTTCGGCGGCCGTGGCGGGTGCCACGATCAGCCGGACATCTGCGGCCTCTAGCATTTGCGCGTCGCGGTCTGTGATCCCTTCGTCTGTAATCACGACATGGATGCGCGACAGCGGGCACAGGATCAGACTGGAGCGGTTGCGGAACTTTGAGCTGTCGATCAGGAGCACCAATTCATCCGCCTGCCCGATCAGCTTCTGTTCGGCCTGGATCAGCAGCGGGTCGGCTTCCATCAACCCAAGCGGTCCGAGGCCTTGCGCACCCATGAACATGCGTTTGGCGTAGAAATTGCGCGTCACATCGTTGTCGAAGGGCGACAGGATGATGTTTTGCTCGCGGTAGATCGCCCCGCCTGACAGCAGCACGGTGTTACGCGAATGCTTCAGCAGGTGCTCGGCAATTGGAAAACTGTTGGTGAAGACCTGCATGCGACGGGCAGACAGCGGGTGCACCATCTGGAACGTGGTCGTCCCGCCGTTGATGATAATGGGGTCGCCATCTTCGCACAGCTCCACCGCTGCGCGGGCAATCGCCTGTTTTTGCGGTGCGTTGATCGTGGCGTTAACGCTGAACGGGCGCCCGGCCAAGCCCACAAACTGTGGCGGGGCAATCGCTTCGGCACCGCCGCGCACCCTGCGCAGGCGCTTTTGGACATGCAGCGTGGCAATGTCGCGTCGAATCGTCGCTTCCGACGCGCCGGTGAGGGACACGAGGTCGATGACGGTCGCAACCGGATGGTCCTGCACGGCGGACAGAATAATACGATGACGCTCAGATTCGTGCATGATTTCCCCCGTAACTTCGATGAAAGCTGACAGCGTTTTCAATCACTGTCAATCATTTTCAATCGTCAATGGCTGTTTGCAGGTGCAGCATGATTGGTTATGATTGTTTTTGATTGACATATCGTCGCAGACTGGCCCAGATACGCGCAGGAAGGCGCAGCATCTTGTCCGCGTCAAGGAGAGGTACCATGACGAAATCCCCCGCCACGAAACGGCTTGAAAACCTTTGGAATGACAGCACTTCGGCAGGTATGACCGAGCCTGAAAAGCTGCTCTACCGCTCGAACCTGTTGGGCTCGGACAAGCGAATCACGAATTATGGCGGCGGCAATACCTCGGCCAAGGTCATGCAAGCCGATCCGCTGACCGGCGACATGGTTGAAGTGCTGTGGGTGAAGGGTTCCGGCGGCGATGTCGGTTCCATCAAGATGGACGGGTTTGCCACGCTTTACATGGAAAAGCTGGAAGCCCTGCGTGGCATCTATCGCGGTCTGGAGTTCGAAGATGAGATGGTCGGCTTCCTGCCGCATTGCACCTTCAACCTGAATTCCCGGGCGGCCAGTATCGACACGCCGCTGCACGCCTATGTGCCGCAAAAACACGTCGACCATATGCACCCCGATGCGATCATCGCCATCGCGGCTGCAAAGAACTCTCGCGAACTGACCAAACAGATCTTCGGGGATGAGATCGGTTGGCTGCCGTGGAAGCGTCCGGGCTTTGAACTGGGTTTGTGGCTATCGAAATTCTGCGCCGACAATCCCGATGCCAAGGGCGTCGTGCTCGAAAGCCATGGGCTGTTCACGTGGGATGACGATGCGAAAATGTGCTACGAGACGACCCTGCGCATCATCAACCGTGCCATGGATTGGTTTGAAGCGGAGACCGCGGGCAAGACAATCTTTGGCGGTGCCGTGCATGAAAGCCTGAGCGCCGATGCGCGCCGCGCCGTTGCAGCACGCCTGATGCCCGCGATCCGCGGCATGGTGTCTGGCGAACAGCACATGGTCGGCCATTTCGACGACCAGCCTGCCGTGCTGGAATTCGTCAATGCCGCCGAGATGCCCGCGCTGGCTGCCCTCGGGACCTCCTGCCCTGACCATTTCCTGCGCACCAAGATCCGCCCGCTGGTGGTGGATTTCGCCCCTGCCACCCCGGATGTCGATGCGACGCTGGCCAATCTGGGTCCGCAGGTTGCGGCGTATCGAGAGGATTACGCGGCCTATTACAACCGCTGCAAGCATGACAATTCGCCCGGCCTGCGCGACCCCAACGCGGTGGTTTACCTGATCCCCGGTGTCGGCATGATCACCTTCGCCAAGGACAAGGCGACGGCGCGGATTTCGGGTGAGTTCTACGTCAATGCGATCAATGTGATGCGCGGTGCCAGCACGGTTTCGGAATACTGCGGCCTGCCGGAGCAGGAGGCATTCGACATCGAATACTGGCTGCTGGAAGAGGCAAAGCTGCAACGGATGCCCAAACCCAAAAGCCTTGCAGGTCGGATCGCCTTCATCACCGGCGGCGCGGGCGGGATCGGTTCGGCCACGGCAGAGCGTTACCTGCGCGAAGGCGCGTGTGTCATGCTGGCCGATATCGACGACAGCGCACTGGCCGCCACCCGCGACAACCTGACCAGCCGCTTCGGCGCGGATGTCGTGCGCACCGTGCGCATGGATGTGACGGTCGAGGATGCGGTGATCGCAGCGGCGGCACAAACGGCGGCAGAGTTCGGCGGGCTGGATATTCTGGTATCGAACGCAGGCATCGCGTCCTCGGCGCCGATCGAAGAAACCAGCCTTGCGTTGTGGAACAAGAACATGGACATCCTGTCCACCGGCTATTTCCTTGTCAGCCGCGAGGCGTTCAAGGTGCTGAAGGTGCAGGGCATCGGCGGGGCCATCGTGTTTATTGCGTCGAAGAACGGGCTGGCGGCCAGCCCCAATGCCTCGGCCTATTGCACGGCGAAAGCGGCGGAGATTCATCTGGCCCGTTGTCTGGCGTTGGAAGGTGCCCCCAATCAGATCCGCGTCAATGTGGTGAACCCTGATGCCGTGCTGCGCGGGTCCAAGATCTGGTCGGGTGACTGGCTGAAGGAACGTGCGGATGCCTATGGCAAGGACACCGCCGATCTGGAAGATCACTATCGCCAGCGCTCGCTTCTGAAACGCTCGGTCCTGCCCGAAGACATTGCCGAGGCTGCGTATTTCTTCGCCTCAGAGGCATCGGCCAAATCGACGGGCAACATCCTGAACGTCGATGCGGGCAACGTTCAATCGTTCACGCGGTGATGAATATGACAAAGATCGACACAAGCCTGATCGTCGCGCAGAACGACGCGCATGAAGATGCGCTGCGCGCAGATTATGACAGCCTTGGCGAACGGCTGGACCGGTGCGGCATCGACATTGCCGCGCTGACCGCCCGCGCCGCGGCCTTTGGCGTGGCGGTGCCCAGTTGGGGCGTGGGCACCGGCGGTACCCGCTTTGCCCGCTTTCCCGGCCGGGGTGAGCCGCGCCACATCTTCGACAAGCTCGATGACTGCGCGGTCATCCAGCAACTGACCCGCGCCACGCCGACGGTGTCGCTGCATATTCCTTGGGATATGGCCGACCCGGCTGACCTGAATGCCCATGCGGAAGGGCTGGAGCTGGGGTTCGATGCCATGAACTCCAACACGTTCCAGGATCAGCCCGGTCAGGCGCGCAGCTACAAGTTCGGTTCGCTGTCACATACCGATGCCGCCACGCGGGCGCAGGCAGTGGCGCATAATATCGAATGTATCGAGCTGGGCCAGAAACTGGGATCGAAGGCGCTGACAGTCTGGGTCGGCGACGGGTCGAATTTTCCGGGTCAAAGTCACTTTATCCGTGCTTTTGATCGCTACCTTGAGGCTACGAAAGAGATCTACGCCGCCCTGCCCGACGACTGGCATTTGCTGACTGAACACAAGATGTACGAGCCTGCGTTCTACTCGACGGTCGTGCAGGATTGGGGCACCAACTATCTGATCGCCACCGAACTGGGCGACCGGGCGAAATGTCTGGTTGATCTGGGCCACCACGCGCCAAACGTGAATATCGAGATGATCGTGGCGCGCCTGATCCGCTTTGGCAAGCTGGGGGGGTTCCACTTCAACGACAGCAAATATGGCGATGATGATCTGGACGCCGGTTCGGTCGATCCGTACCGCCTGTTTCTGGTGTTCAACGAACTGGTTGATGCCGAAGGCACCCCCGGGCTGGACCTGTCGCATATGCTGGACCAGTCGCACAACGTGACGGATCCGATTGAATCGCTGATGATCTCGGCGGTTGAGGTGCAGCGCGCGTTTGTGCAGGCGTCGTTGGTCGACCGCACGGTGCTGTCGGGCTACCAGACCGATAACGATGCCCTGATGGCCAGCGCGACTTTGCGCGCAGCGTTCCGCACCGATGTCGAGCCGATCCTTGCCATGGCGCGGCTGCAAGCGGGTGGCGCGATTGACCCGGTCGCCGCCTATCGTGCATCGGGCTACCGCGAGGGTGTGGCGGATGTGCGCCCGGCGGTCACCGGATCGGGCGGCGGGTTGGTCTGACCGGATTTGGTGTGGCGCCGGTCCATTATCATCCGCGGCTCGTGGCGCACCGGTGCAGTCTGGCTGGGGAGGGTTCTCTCAATCATTTGAACTTTCCGAGCGAAGGGCGTAATCCAGTGCCATGGCGCGCGTGCCGCGCCACCGGCACAAAGGAAGACATTCGCGATGACAAAGACCAGCACGCAGGCGGGGGGCCGGTTGGCGCGGATTGCTCTGGCTTTGACCCTGGGCGCCTGTGGGGGCGTGGTTTTCAACTGGCTGGGTATGCCGCTGCCGTGGATGCTGGGGGCCTTGGTGTTCAACACGATCGCGGCCATTGCTGGTGCCCCGGTCCGGGCACCGACGGCGGCGCGCAATTATGTGGTCGTTGTGATTGGCGTGATGCTCGGCTCGGGCTTTACCTCGGACATTCTGGCGCATGTGGGCGGCTGGGTGCTGTCGTTGATGTTCCTGACGGCCTACATGTTCATCGCGGGGCTTCTGGTCGTGCCTTACTACATCCGGCTCGGGAAGTTTGACACGGCTTCGGCCTATTTCTCGGGCATGCCCGGCGGCCTGAATGAGATGATTTCCATCGGTGGCGATATGGGCGGGGATGAGCGCAAGATCGCCCTCGCCCATGCCAGCCGCATCCTTATCACCGTGTCGCTGCTGGCGTTGTGGTTCCGGTTCATCGCCGGGCTTGAGGTCGGCGACCGCAATGCCATCGGTGTTCCCTTTACGGTGATCCCGCCGGTGGAACTGCTGGTGCTGGCGGGCTGTGGGGTGCTGGGGTTTTTCATCGGACCCCGCCTGCGTCTGCCGGCGCCGATGCTGGTTGGCCCGATGCTGATCAGCGCGGTGGCACATATCGCGGGGTTGAGCACGACGCCCCCACCGCAGGAATTGGTGATGTTGGCGCAGCTGGTATTGGGCACAATCATGGGCTGCCGGTTCATCGGCAGCACGGCGCGCCAGATCGGCCATGCCATCTTGCTCAGCATCGGCGCGACGATCATCACGCTGGCGGTGACGCTGGTTTTCGCGATTTTCTTCCATCAGTTGTTCGGTCAGACGACCGAGCAGGTCTTGCTGGCCTTTGCCCCAGGCGGTCTGGCCGAGATGAGCCTGATCGCACTGGCCATGGGGGCCGAGGTGGACTACGTCGCATTGCACCATATTGTGCGGATCACTATCATCGTGGTAATGGCACCGCTGGTGTTCCGGCTGTTGCGGCCTTGGCTTGCGCAGCCCCCCCGCCCCGATCCCGATCAAGATTCGTCGCGCTGATCGGCAGCGCAGTGTGCTTTATGCGCGGTTCGGTCACGCTGCGCGGCCTTTCGGCCCCTGCGTGGTGCCGTAGATGAACCCCTTTTCCTTCAGCCAGCGGCGATAGGCGATGGACGAGGCATCAGCGCGGGTCGGCGTTTCCATCCGGGGTTCCAGTGGCAACAGCCGGGGACGCTGGTTTTCCAGAATGATCCGATCTTGAAGGAAAATCACTTGCTGGAACCCGATCAGGTCGCGCTGCGCAGAGGTGTCGTCGATCAGGAACATCATCGTATGCGCGCGGCACAAGTCCGGTGCAAGCGGCTGCACAAAAAGGCAGATCACGTCCCAGCGGTCGGGGGCGGACGGAGAGGTTTTGTAAAGCATCACCACCAGGGGCCGCGCGACCCGGTACATATACTGGATGTCGATCGCGTCGGTGGCCGACAGCGCGGCCTTTGGCTGCACGAATGTGCAGTCTGTCGCCCAGACTTCATCCACGTCACGCCGGATCTCGCAGCGGTAGTTAAACACTTCGGTATGTGGCTCTGATCCCAGGATATTGGTGTGCACAAAGGGGAAATGCGCCATGTCCAGAAAGTTCTCGACAATACGCAAGCCCGATGCCCGTACGGTGACGCCGCCGCAGGGCACATGCGTGCGATCCGGTTCGGCGGCCTCGGGGATCGCGGGTAGGCCAGTGCCGGGGTCGCCGAGGGTGGTCCACAGGTGGCCAAAAGCTGCAAGATGTGGCAGCGCCCGGTTCGTTGCCGCCACCGTAAAGTCGGAGCCTTTCCTGCGGACCGTAAGGGTCTGGCCCAGCAGGGTATTCTGGCTGCCGCCCTGCGGCACCACTTCCAGCGGGTTGAGGCAATACCATTGATCCAGCGCGGCCCGGCCTGGCGTTTCCGTTTGTGTCATTGCGCGCTGCTTTCGTTCACTCAGGGTATGTGCTGCTGAGATTGGGCGCGCCGCCCAGTGTCTGTCAACCGATGCAGCTGCCCGTCCCAGCTTTCCATACAGAATGCGCCTTTTGGGACGGCACGTCCGCGGCGCAAATAGGCATACCTGCGCCGGCTGTGCTGCCGCGCCAGCTTGCTGCTGTCGTCAACGGGCGCCCGCTTGACGCCACATGCCGCGCGCAGCGCTTACGGGCGCGGCGGATCCGTCATCTGGACGGCTTCATCACCCTGCCCCGGATACCGGATTGTCGCTGACCTTAGAGGTTCGGATCAGGTTTTGCTGATGTCGTGGTGCCAGAGCCCTCGGATTGCGCACCATAGAATGCACTGTGCCGGTAGCGCGTGTAGACGAAGCGTGACAGCACCCCCAGCACTGCTGCGAGCGGCACCGACAACAGCGCGCCGACAAAGCCGAACAGCGACCCGAAGGCCAGCACCGCGAAGATTAGCCAGACCGGGTGTAGGCGGATCGAATTGCCCACCAGACGGGGCACCAGGATCTGTCCCTCCAGCACTTGCCCAAAGGCATAGATTGCCACGACTGCGCCGATCAGTTGCGGCGCGTCCCAGAATTGATAGACCGCCAGCCCGATCGCGAGTGCCCCGCCGACAAAGGCGCCAACATAGGGAATGAATGAGATTAACCCGGTCACGACACCGACTGCCAGCCCATAGTTCAGCCCCGCCAGCAGCAAAGCGACCGCGTAGAACCCAGCCAGCAGCAGGCAAACGACACTCTGCCCGCGCACGAAGCCCGACAGCACGTCATCCATATCGGCCAGCAACTTGCAGATCGTGTTCAGGTGATGGCGCGGAATTGCGTCATAGACGGTTGTGGTCAGGCGTGGCCAGTCTACCAGCAGGTAGAACGCGACCACCGGCATGACGACCCAGAAAAGCACCAGTCGCGACAGGCCTGAAAGCCCCATGCTGAGCCCCGAAAGCACTTGGTCGCGGTTCTCTGACACTGCGTCGGCGGCATCGCTGAGCATTTCGCGCACGTCATCGGCATCGCTGTTCACGAAGCGCGGCGTGCCTTCGCCGATCCAGGACTTGAACTGCGCAAAGATGTCAGGCAGCGCTTCAAATAGATCGTAAAGCTGGTTCAACAGCGTCGGCACGATCAACGCGAGCCCCGCGACCAGTGCGCCCAGCATGAGGAACAGCAGCCCTGCCGCCGCGACAGGCCGCGGCACGCGTCGCGCAGCCAGCCATGTTACGGTAGGATTCAGGAAATAGGCCATGAGCACGCCGATAAAGAATGGCGTGACGATGCCTGAGAGCATCCACAGCGCGCCGAGCGTCAGCAGGCAGATGGCCAGCCAGAATGTGGCCTGTGCCACCCAACTGGCGCGGATCTTTCGTGCCGGGCGCATGGCATAGGCGGTTTCGGGTCTGATCTGTGCCATGGAACCTTTCGGCGGAACCTTTCCGCGCTGGGGGCGATTGTGGGGGTGTAACGTCCCTCGGCGGGCAAAGGTTCCGTCGCGACACGTTGCGGCGGGCGGCTTGAACCGTTCGGGGCCGCCGCCAACAGCGCGACATTGGCAGGGAACCAGAAGCCAGCGCGCGCGTTGTACTGACATCCCCCCATGGGGCAACACAAACCCCGGGGCCTGCAAGCACGCACAAACGCGCGCCAGTGGCCCCAGTTGAAAGGACCAGCGATATGGACAAGAAAGCCGACACTCAGAAAGTCGAAGCCCGCGCGCAAGATTTGGCAGATGACGCGAAAACCGCTGCGCGGAGTGCTGGCAACCGCGCCAGATCTGCGGCCGACAACTTGGCCGCCGACGCGCGCGACGCTACGGACGATTTGTATGAACAATTCGAGACGCTGAAGAAGGACATGGCGCAGTTGACCCAAGCCATAGGCAAGCTGGCCACCAGCCGCGCTGATGAGGCTGTGGCCTATGCCGGGTCAGCGCGCGAACACTTCACCGATGCCGCCTCGCAGAGGCTGGAAAAGGCGCAAGCCAGCGTGAATGAATACGGCACCCGCGCCGAAGGCTATGCGCGTGAGAACCCGGCCCAAGCAATGGGTGTGGCTGCGGGCGTTGGCTTTCTGGCCGCTATGTTGCTGGTACGCCGCTAATGCTGGAACAGCTTGCCGCGTATCGTCACGCCGCCGGACAGGCGGTGCAACTGACCGCCCGCCGCGCCGCGTTTTATGCGGTGGGCTCTCTGATGTTGCTGGTTTGTCTGGCGATGTTCTCGGCGGCGGGTTGGCTGGCGTTAGCTGATGCGTTTTCGCCCCTTGTGGCGTGGGTGTCGCTGGGTTGCGGGTATCTGGGCATTGGTATTCTGGCGCTGTTGATCGGCTCTGGCGTGCCGCAACCAAAAATGCCCCCCCCGCCCCGCCAAGCGCAGCATGCTGCTGCGGGAACCGGCGATCCGCAGGCTTTTGCCGCAATGCCCGCGCTGTTTGGCGCGTTCATGTTCGGGTTTTCCACCTACATGAAATTGCGAAAGTCACCGCCGCGCCCCTGAGCCGTGCGCCGCGATTGTCCGCTGGATGACGCTGCGCAAGACGGGCCGCTGATACCGATTTTGGAAAATGGTTAAAGATCGAGGAATAATCTCATGAATGCGAATTACACCGGGTTTCTGGGACTTGTGCATCTTGCACTGGTGATTTGGGCGGCCGTTTCGATCCTGGGATCGGGCGCATCACAGGGCAAGAAAGTGCTGTGGATCCTGTTGGTGCTGGTCTTCCCGCTGGTCGGGTTGGTCATCTGGTTTCTGGCCGGACCCAAGAAGGCCTGAAGGAAACACCTATAAGACCAAAACCTACAAAGCCGCATCGTGCCAGTCTGGCGCGGTGCGGCTTTTTGGTGAATGTCGCTGGTGATCCGGCGCCCTTTGACGATAACCTGAATGCGTTGTGCGCGACACCGGCTTGGGCTGTGGGGGCTGCTACGACACCAAAGGCGCGACGGGCTGTCCTGCCATTGGACGGGGTTTGTGGTAGCGCGAGAACCGGCTGCGCAATCCGATCAATGCAGCAGCGCAAAAGAAAGCCCGCAGGCCGGGCCTGCGGGCAAAGAGGCGCGTAGTGCACGCCCATTGAAGTGCCGGGCGTGTGTAGGTCGCCCGGCATGTATTTGGCTCAGGTCCGGTTGGACCATTCGTCGACCTGCTTTTCAGCTTCTTCGCGGGAAACGCCATAGGCTTCCTGAATCTTGCCGGCCAGCTGGTCGCGCTTGCCTGCGGCGACGTCAAGGTCGTCATCGGTCAGCTTGCCCCAGTTTTCCTTTGCGGATCCCTGCAGCTGCTTCCATTTACCTTCGATTTGATCCCAGTTCATAAGAACCTCCTTTGCATGAATGCGTTATACCGTGACAACGTGCAAAGCGGGCTTCGGTTCCGTTCAGGCCCGGCAATGTGCGGTGCCAGATAGATGTTTCCCGAGAGCGATGCGGCCATCCCATACTTGCGAGACGTGATGGTATAGTGTTTGCCGCTTAACGACGGGGCGGACGTGGGGCACAAGGCGCCCGCTGGTGTCTAACCGCAGCTTTGGCCTGAGGTGGTGGCAGGTTTTGCCCCGTGGCGCGTATTGGGTTTAACCGCTGTCGCGCGCGGCGATCTGACCACTTGTTTCGTATCCCTTTGGCGCGCCAGACACAGCAGGTGACTATCCGCCGCGTTTCTGTGGGGCCAAAGGCAGTTGCACCGCGACCTGCCAACCGGAGCCGCGGCTGTCGTCGGTCGGGCCCATCTCGATCTCGGCGTCAATCTGTTGTGCGAAGGCGGTCATCAGGTCGCGGCCCAGCCCCATCCCCTCTACGCAATCCTCTGCCGGGTAGCATGTATTCCAGACCACCAGCCGCGCCCCTGCGTCGTTCTCCTGCAAGAACACATGCATCCGCCGTTTGCCGTCCGGTCCCTCGGTCACATATTTCAGCGCATTGGTCAGCGCCTCGGTGAAAAGCAGCGAAAACGGGATCAGATTGGCCTGCGGCACCGTGATATGCGTGATGTCGGCTTCGGTTTCCAGATCGGGGCTGTCGGTGGTGACCATCGACACCGCATCATTCATGATCTGGTTGAAGATCCGGGCAGAGTCCTGCTCGGTGATCTGGTCCAGTTCATATAGCGTTCGGTGGATCGAGGCGAGGCTGCGCACCCGTGCCTGGACACCATGGATGATGTTGCGTGCCATGGGGTCGGTCACTTTGCGCACCTGCAAGTTCAGGATCGAGGCGATGAGCTGCAGGTTGTTTTTCACCCGGTGGTGCACTTCTTGCAGCAGCACGGTCTTTTCTTCCAGCGCCTCAGCAGCGGAGTTCTCATTGCGCCGGATGATCATTGCCATCTTGGAGATTGTGCCGTTCAGCTCTCGCAATTCGGTCGGGGCTTCCTGGGACAGCGCTGCGATATCGTTGCGATCCCCCAGCGCGAAACGGCGCACCTGTCGGTTGATCTGCTGCAAATAGCGCACGACAAGCAGGTTGACCGCCAGCATGACCACGACCACCGAGGCCAGCCACATGACCACGGGAATAGCCAAACGCCAGATAAATGGCCCCGAAGCAAGCTCCAGCTGGTTCGCATCCCAGCTGCCAAGCGCGAAAAGCTGACCGGGGATTAGCTGGGCGACGGTGAAGTGGCGGGTATCGCCGCTGCGGCTGGGCTCAGTATACACCCCCTCGCCCTCAGCGACGAGGCGTTGCAACTGGTCGGCCGGCGGCAGCTGGGCGATTGCGTCGGCAGCGAGTTCGCCGATCAGCACGTCGCCGGTTTCGTTGAGCAAGAAGGTGCCGCGCGGCGCGGTTTCCGGGTCAGGTTGTGTCGAAATCCGCCGGAAAGCGACCGAGGATACCGATAGGACCATGAATCCCAGCAGGGTATCGTCGTCATAGACCGGGCTGGTTGCAATGGTGACGGGCATGCCGCTGATGAGGCCAGACTGGTCGAAGTTCAGCGTCTGGCGTGGGTTCTCGATCTGATCGCGCAATCTGGCGCTGGTGCCCAGATCCAGCGGTCCGCCCTCGGACACACATGCCATCCGGCCCTCGAGATCCGTGAAGCCTGCCACCGTGAAAAACGCCGTGCCCTGAACATAGTCGCGCAAGATTTCGGAGCACGCCGCGGGATCACCACGTTCGGCAATGATCGCCCGCCCCAGCGCGTCGCTGGCCAGCAAGGCACTGCGCAGCAAGGCCGCCTGCCCGCCGACGGCGTCGCCGGTCTGCGCAATCAGCGCCGAGGCCTGTGCATCAGTTGCCACCCTCGCGCCCTGCCATTCGGAATAGATCGCAATCGCCCCCAGCGGCGCAAGGCCCAGCGTCAGAAGGATTGCCAGACGCGCCGAAAGCCGGTGCGGGAAACGGGCAAATTTCATCATGTCAGTCGTGATTTCCTTATTGGTGCGCAGCGTCAGTTTCCTGACGCCACGCCCATAGCTGCGGTGACAGCCGATTGTTCTGCCAGTGTCATCGCATCGTCCATGTCAAGGTGGAGCATCTTTGCCAGCGCCTTGCGGCCCCGGTTTGCCCGGCTCTTGATGGTGCCAGGCGCGCAGCCGCAGGTCTCCGACGCTTCCTCGACCGTGAATCCCAGCGCGCCGACAAGGATTAGCGCCTCGCGCTGTTCGACGGGCAATTTGTGCAACGCTGCCTGCAATTCGGTCAGCGCCATTCTGCCATCGTGGTCGGGCCGCGAGGACAACTGCGCGACCATCGCACCATCGGGGTCGGGCACTTCGCGCATCCGCTTTCGCCGCAGCGACAGATGTGCGTTGCGCAAAATGGTGAACAGCCACGCGCGCAAGTTGGTCCCTTCGCGGTACTGCCCGAACTTGGTCCAAGCCTTCAGCACGGTTTCTTGCACCAGATCGTCGGCCAACGCGGTTTCGCCGGTCAAGCTGCGGGCATAGGCGCGAAGGCTGGGCAGATGCTGCACGATCTCTTCGCGCGGATCGGCGGCACCTGACGTGTTGGCGGGCGCGGCAGCTGCTTCGGCATCACGGGCCTGTTCAGGGAGGAACGCGGCCGTCATCGCGCATCACCGCTGCGGCCCAGGTCCTTTTGGCGCAGCTGTTCAAGGAGGCTCATCAAATCGTCGGGCAGGCCTTCTGCGTCGACGTCACTGTAGAGACGTTTCAGGTTTTCATCGATCTGCCGCGCCACTTCGCTGGGAACGGCGTCATCTTGTCTGGGGCGTTTCTTTTGTGTCATGGTATCATGGTCCTGCCATTCTTCTTACTTGAGCGGATATCGTGATCCGGGTTGGTTTCATCGCCGCAGGGCTGCTGCGCCTTTACGTGCCGACGCCAATATCCCTACACGATTTTTTCAACCTGTCTTGGAACCAAACGCATCACCATGCGTTGGGTTCCCGCGATTGGCAGATAATTTTGCGCGGCCAGTATTTCTGGTAACGCCTCAACCACGAAGTCCAAACCCTGATGCAGGAGGATACATTCATGTCGATGTCGAAGCAGGTGGCACAACAATTGCCTTACTTGCGCAGGTACGCCCGTGCGCTGACCGGCTCTCAGACCACCGGCGACAGGTACGCCGCCGCCACGCTGGAGGCGATTTTGGCCGACTGCGCGCTTCTGAGCACCGAGATTGATGTGAAAACCGCCCTGTTCCGGGCGTTCCACACGGTCTGGCAGACGACTGGCACCCCGATCACCGAACAATCCGACGAGCAAGGGGTCGAGGGGCGGGCGCAATCCCTTCTGGGCACTTTGACGCCCCACACCCGCGAAGCCCTGTTGCTGCGCAGTCTGGAGCAATTCTCTTACCAGCAGATCGGCCAGATCATCGACGTCAGCGGCACCGATGCACAAGAACTGGTCGCGATCGCCTATTCCGAAATGAACCAAGCCGTGCGCGGCAAGGTGTTGGTCATCGAGGATGAGCCGTTGATCGCGCTGGATATCAGCCACATCGTGACCGACATGGGTCATGAAGTGACCGCGATCGCCCGCACCCGGTCCGAGGCTGTGCGCCACGGGCTGGAACAGCGGCCCGACCTCATCTTGGCAGATATTCATCTGGCCGACGATTCCTCGGGGATCGATGCGGTGAACGACCTCTTGAAGCATGATGCGGACACCCCGGTCATCTTCATCACCGCCTATCCTGAGCGCTTGTTGACCGGTGAAAAGCCGGAACCGGCGTTTCTGATTACCAAGCCGTTTGAATCCGAACAGGTCCGCTCGGCAGTGTCGCAGGCGATGTTCTTCGCCTCGACCCAGACCCTGAACGCCTGAACCGATCCGCCGCTCTCGAGGCGTCACATCAAAATGCTTCGGCGCCCCCGGCTGATATCAGCCAGGGGCGTTTCGCGTTTTGAGGCAGGGTGTTCTGCCCGGTTTGGCGGATGCCCGCACTTCCTGCCCGGCGCGGGGAACCGGATGCGGTGTGGATCGTTTCCTTCTCATAGGCCGTATCAGCGGCGCCAATGATGAAAGGAATAAATCATGCTTGGGTGGGCACTTACATTTTTGATCGTCGCACTGGTCGCGGCTGCACTGGGCTTTACAGGCGTTGCGGGTGCGGCGTCGTCTATTGCGCAGATCCTGTTTGTCATCTTCTTGGTCTTGTTCGTGATTGCGATGGTCGCACGGGCCGTGCGGGGTCGCCCGCCGCTCTGACAAGGCAACGCCGGGTCCCCATACTGAAGGCCCCTGGCAACATCATCGGACCCGCGCAGCCCCTGTGGCGCGCGGGTCTTTTGCATGCGCCACGGCGAAATCGGCGCGAGCGCGCGGTGGCCTCAATCGGCCACGACCGCTTGCCGCTGTGCGCCCAGCCCGTCGATGCCCAGTTCCACCACATCGCCCGGTTTCAGGTAGCGCGGCGGTTTGCGGCCCATCCCCACCCCCGGCGGTGTCCCGGTCGAGATCACGTCGCCCGGGTGCAGCGACATGAACTGGCTGAGATAGTGCACCAGAAATGGCACGGTGTAGACCATTGTTGCGGTCGTACCTTTCTGCATGCGTTCGCCGTTCACATCCAGCCACATGTCCAGCGCCTGTGGGTTTTCCACCGCGTCGCGCGTCACCAGCCAAGGGCCGATCTGGCCGAAATTGTCGCAACTTTTGCCCTTGGTCCATTGCCCGGAACGTTCGATCTGGAAAGACCTTTCCGAGACATCGTTCATCACCGCATAGCCCGCAACATGGTCCATCGCCTCGGCCTCGGTGACGTATTTCGCCGGTTTGCCGATGATGATTGCCAGCTCGACCTCCCAATCGGTTTTTTCCGCACCGCGTGGGATAATGATCGGGTCATCTGGCCCGCAGATAGCCGAGGTCGCTTTCATGAAGATCACGGGTTCTGGCGGGACGGCCATCCCGCTTTCGGCCGCGTGATCGGCATAGTTCAGGCCGATGCAGATCACCTTGCCGGTGCCCGACACCGGCGCGCCCAGACGGGTGGCGCCATCGACGATTGGCAGTGCTGCGTGGTCTGTGGCGGCAATCCGTGCCAGCCCTGCGGGCAGAAGCACCTCGCCCGCCAGATCGGGGACAATGGCCGACAGATCCCGGATGGTGCCGTCGCTGTGCAAAAGGCCGGGTTTTTCTGCGCCCCTGGCGCCAAAACGGAGCAGTTTCAAGTGGTGGTCCTTCCTGTTGCGCGCCGCTCGGTCTTGAAAAGGGGACCAGACCCGGGGGCAGGCATGGTGAAGATGCAGATCGCCGGGGCGAGAGGTATGTGCCGGATGCTGTGCAGCGTACTGCGGCCGCGCCTCTTGTGACGCCGTGTTCCCTATGCCTCCGCCCTGCGCACCCAATCGTTAGCCTTACAGGGCGTACCGGGCGCGTCAAGCGGCGGTTGGCTGTCAGGTGGCCTTCAGGGGCGCGCGCAGCGCGACGATTCCGGGTAGCGCGGCCAGCAGCGCCGCGATGCCGAAAACAACACTTGCTGCGACGGCATGGCTGGGCGCTGCGCCTGCCAGTGGCCAGATCGCGGCGGCGGCCCCCTCGCGCAGGCCCCAGCCGTTGACTGAAAGCGGGATCAGCATCGCGCTCAGCGCCAGCGGGATCACGAAAATAGCCGCCACCGGACCCAGCGTCAGGCCGACCGCCTGTGCGGCGGCCCAGAAGCCGCCCAGGTTGCATGCCAGAATGGCAAGGCTCAACCAGAGTTGCCGCCGCCAGACCCCGGGGCTGACCCATGCGTCGGCGAGAAGACGCAGCATGCGCCCGATGCGGCCCGTCGGCTGCGATGCGGGCCGTTGCCCGGCGTTACGTATCACCACGATCATGCCATAGCCGCCGGCAACAAGCGCAATCGCCCCGGCCAGTGCAGCTGGATGCGGCCAGAACCACGCCACCGCGCCGAGACCCGTCACGGCAAACAGCGCAATCTGGCCTGCCAGCCGCTCGATCACCACCGATTGTGCGGCCCGCCCCACCCCGGCTTGATGGCGCAGCCGTGCGATCCGCCCCAGATCGCCCAGCACGCCGCCGGGCAGTACCGTGTTGCCTAGCACCGACAGGTAGTATTCGCGCAACGCCTGTCCGCGCCCCACCTGAAGGCCGACAGCGCCCGCCGTGATCCGCCAGCGCGCTGCCGACAGCGCGATCTGGAGCGTCAGTGCGCCTACCGCCATCACAAGCCATGGCAGCGATACTGCCCGCAACTGCGTCACGATCGCCTCGGTGCCCAGCACGCGAAACACCAGAACCAGCGCACCCAGCGTGACGACCCAGCGCACCACAGCTAGCATCAGACCGCGCCCTGCCGCCTTCATGGTGCGTCCGAGGACAGGGCGCGCAGGATGACATCGCGCATTGCATCCATGCGCAGCGCGGGCGCAGCGGGATCGGGGAACATCCCAGCCTGCCAGCCAGGACCGTCGAACCGCGCGACCAGATCAGGCGGGCCGATGATATGCACCGGCACATCGAACCCGGTCACACCGGACACGAATCCTGCGGTTTGATGGTCGCCCAGCATGATGATCAGCGGTGGGTTGTCCGCATGGCGCGCCGCCCATGATCCCACGGTCTGTAGGCTGTAGTCGATGGCGCGGCGGTATTGTTCGCGCACCCGGTCATGGTCACGCCACACCACATCGGGGGGATCGCCCGAGGTCGCCCAAGGGTCGAAGACCGTACCGTCGCCCACGGCCTCCCAGTCGATCACCGGCGGGATCGGAACCCATGGCGCATGCGATGATACCAACGCCACTTGCGCCAGAAGTGGATCGCGCCCGGGCGTGCCTTGCGGACGCGTGCGCTCCAGCCGGTCCAGCGCGGTCAGGGTGAATTGGTCCGGCATGGTGACCCAGTTGAATGGTTGCCCCTCGTAGCCCAGATCGGGGGCGTTGTAGATGGCGTCGAAACCGAAATACGCGCCCTCGGGCCAAGGGAAGACATGTGCGGGCATGATCGCCACGCTGCGCCGCCCGCTGGCACTGGCATAGTGGAACAGGGTCTGGCGCTCGCTGGCCAGAAGGGCGCGGTAGCGGCCCTGATCGTCGAGCCACAACCCCGAGGCGACGGTGCCATGCGCCAGCCAGCTTTGCCCCCCGGTCATCGGCGCGACTGCCCAGCCCGACCGCATGGCAAGGCCCCGGCCGTCCAAGTCGGCGCCGATCTGGCGCAGGGTAGCGCTATGGGTGGGGCGGTAGAGCGGGTTGTCAAAGCTCGCCCGTCCATAGCTTTCGACGTAGATCAAGATCACATCGCGGTCGCCCGCAAGGTCAAGAAATGGACCGCCGCCCGCCATTGGATCTGTGCGCGCTGCCGTGCGGAAGGCGGCGAGTTCGGCGCGTGTCTCGGCGAATTGCATCACACGTTCCAGAGCGAGCCGGGCGGTGAAGGCGGCACCGGGGATTGCATCGGCGACAGGTGCGGGCAGGGACCACAGGCGCCGCGCTTGTCCGACCTCGGCCACCGCTGCCACCGTGGCGGGCAGGATCAGAATTGCCGCCGTGACGCGCAGCCAGCCGGGGCGGCCGTGCCGCGCCCAGACACCGGTGGCCCACCACAACATTCCGGCCATCAGTACCAGCGCGCCCAAAGCGCCCAAACCTGCCAGCATGGCCAGCGCCATGCCGAATGTGCCCTGCGCCAAGGTCCACCCCGCATGCAGCAGGTTGAGGTCCACCAACAGGTTGAACCCGCGGTTGAATGCGACAAACGTGCCAAAATCTGCCAACTTAAGCAGCGCAACCGCCATCAAGAGCGTTATCAGCACCGCGCGCAGCACGCGCCCCGTCCAGCCGTTTCCGGTGAGGACCAGCAGCGACAGGATCACCGGCAATTCCAGCGGAAAGGCGCGCAGTGCGCCCCATGTCATCGCGGCTGGATGGTTTGGCTGGATCAGCAGCAGATACAGCACCGCCGCAGCCAGGATGTGCCTTGCGATGGCTTGTGGCGCGATCCGGCCACTCATACCCCGTGCACCACATCCCGACGCGCATGCAGCGCCCGGATGTCGACCGCGAAGGACAGGGCCACCCCGGCCAGCAACAGTGCGGCCAACACCTCAGAGGCCGGGGGGGTCACTACCGGGGCCAGCAATACCACCTGCGCGATCATCTGTACCGCCGCGACTGTCTTGCGCCACATTGCATCGGGCAGCGCGCCGCTCAGCCATGGCCAGATCAGGCTGGACATCAAAAACGCGGGGCGCAGCGCGCCGAGCGTCAGAAACCAGACCCCCGCCTTGTCGGCTTGCCAGGCCAGCACCGCCAGAACAACCGCGAAGGCCACGTCGGATTCAACATCGAACCGCGCGCCGAAGGTGGAATTGAGGCCAGACCGCCGCGCCGCCCAGCCGTCCGCCAGATCCAGCGTCAACACCAATGCCGACAGCGCGACAAGCGCCCATCCCAAGGCTTCTGGGCCGCTCAGCGCGCCGGGCGCGGCGATCAGCCCAGCCATGACAGCGATGCCCGCCGCACGCGACAGGGTGATGACATTGCAAAGACCCAGCCGGGCGTGCGGGTATCTGCCGGGTGCCAAGCCGCGCAGCACCAAGGCGCCGCCTGCAAGGCAGATCATCAGCGTAATCATCGCCGGAACTATCGGTCCGCGTGCGCCTGCGGTCCCGGCCAGCGCAAAACTTCCCAGTGATGCCGCAGGGATGAGCAGGGTCAGCAACAACGCCGCCTGCCACTGAACGCGGCGGCGGGGCGGGGCAAGGACAACGGGGGGTCTGGCGCGAGCGCGGGCAATTTGTGACATGAGGTACAGATTGCTTGCGTTACATGATTGTCAACGCCGCATCGCGGCGATCACGTTTCTTTCATCTTTCGCGGCACGTCCATTTGTCGCGCCAAGGCTTGCCTTGCGCGCCGCTGCCCTATCTCATCTGGTTGGCAATGATAACACCCTGTGATGCAAACCGGAGGGCGGATAGCATGAACGCGACCTACGAGCGGCCATTGAAATATGCCGCAACCACCCGGCTGCTGCACTGGCTAGTGGCTCTCATGGTGCTGGCTATGATCCCCATCGGCATCTATATGCAGACCGAAGGGCTGCCGCGTGCCCAGCAGAACCTGCTGTTTGTCATGCATAAGAACGGTGGGGTGATTTTGCTGGCGCTGGTCCTGCTACGGCTGGTCTGGCGGGCCACGCACCGCGCGCCCTCGCTACCCGCTTCGCTGCCGCGCTGGCAGGTGCGGGCGGCGGGCCTGACGCAAGCGGCGCTTTATATACTGCTGCTGGTCATGGCGCTCAGCGGCTATGTTCGGGTCGCGGCGGGGGGCTTTCCGATCGAGATGCTGGATGCCATCGGCATGCCGTCGCTGGTACCCCGCTCGGACTCGCTGGCCGGGGTGGCAAAGACCATTCATTCCTATGCGCGCTTCGGGTTGATTGCGCTGGTCGCGCTGCATGTCGCGGCGGGACTGAAGCATCTGGTGCAGCGAGATGGGGTGTTTTCGCGCATCTGGCCGCCGGTCGGCGGGCGTTGATGAAGCGGGGCGCCCTCCTGCGCCGTTGGCAGATGATCGCCACAGCGGCGCTCAGCGCGCTGCTGGTTTTGGCGCTTTGGTACGGGCTGGACAGGGGCGCGACGCATCCTGGCCTCAGTGCGCTTGTGCTTGTGCTGTTCGCGGTCAATACCGTCTGGCTGGCGGGCACTGCGGTGACCGCGCTTATGGGGATGGCACGGGACACGGATGCTCGCGATCCGTCGCCGCGCGCAGTCGTGGCCCCTGCGCTGCCCGTCCGGCTTTCAGAACATGATGCTGCGCGGGACGAAGCGCCCGGTCCCTGCGCGATCCTGTGGCTGACCTGCGGTGAGGACCCCGCGCCACTGGCGCGCCGGATTGGTGCCATGCTGACGGGCCTGCGCCAGACGGGCCAGGATGCCGGTTGCCGGATTTTCGTGTTGTCCGACACCCGGGGTGCGGATGCGCGGGCACAAGAGGTGGCAGTGCTTGGCCCGCTTGCCGGGCAGATCACTTATCGCAACCGCACCGCGCCAACGGGCCGCAAGCCAGGCAATCTGCGCGACTGGCTGGAGCAGTATGGCGCGGGGTTTGAGACGATGCTGGTGCTGGATGCTGACAGCACCTTCAGCGCCACGCGGCTGGCCGAATTGCGTTCCCAGATGGCATGCGACCCGTGCCTTGGCCTTTTGCAATCCGCGATCCGGCTGCGCCCCGCGCCTAGCCGCTTCGCGGGGGTGCAACGCCTTTCCGGGCGCCTCTGCGGACCGGTTTTCGCGCGCGGGCTCGCGCGGCTGAGCGGCGATGCGGGCAATTACTGGGGCCATAACGCGCTGCTGCGTCGGGCAGCCTTCGCGCAGGTTTGCGACCTGCCGCCGCTGCCCGGCCGCCCGCCCTTCGGCGGCCCGGTCCTGAGCCATGATTTCATTGAGGCGGCCTACCTGCGCCGCGCGGGCTGGGCGGTGCAGATCGTTCCCGACAGCCGTGGCAGTTTCGAGGATGCGCCCGACACGATCGCCGCCCATCTGCGCCGCGATCGGCGTTGGGCGCAGGGTAATCTGCAACACCTGCTGCTGATCGCGGGGCCGGGGCTGCACCCGGCCAGCCGCCTGCATCTGCTGGCGGGTATCCAGAGCTATCTTTCCGCCCCGATCTGGCTGGCGCTTGTACTACTGACCGGGTCGGGCGCGGTGCATATGACGGGGGCGGCGCTCTGGCCCCTCGCGGGGACGATGGGGCTGTTGATGGTGCCGAAGCTGGCGGGTGCTGCGTCTTATGGGCGGGCGGCGCTTTGGCCGCGTCGCCGCCGTGTGATCTGGCGCAGCGTCGGGGCGGAACTGGTCTTGTCGACCCTGCTTGCCCCCCTCGGCCTGATCCGGCGTACTGGGGCGGTGCTGTCGGTGCTGTCGGGGCGCGACTGCGGCTGGGTGCCCGCAGGCACCTCTGGCCCGCGTGCGCTGGTCCCGGGCCGGGCCGAGGTGGCGTCCGGCCTGGCTATCCTGTTGGCCGTGACCCTGCCGCAACTGCTGATCGGCGGCGGCGCCAGCATGGTTGCGGAAGGTTTTGACACCGCGGCGCCGGGTAGCGGCGCCCCCGACACCGCGTCTGCGGTCGGATGGCGAAGCGCGCTGGTGGCTGCGCTGATGGTCATGCCGATTGTTGTTCCCTTGCTGGTCGCGCCCCGGTTGACCCGCTGGTTTGACGGCCCGCGGCCACAGCGCTGCGCAGCGGCGGCGTCCGGCGACCCGATCGCTGCTTATTACGACGCCAGCACCCGGCGTTTCCTGAAGCTGGGCGGAAGTGGCGCGGCGCTGGCCATTCACCGCCCACTCTGGGCGCCGGGCATCGCCGATGCCGAGGCCGCGGCAGCCCATGTAAACACCCTCGTCGCACGCGCTGCTGAGGACGCGCTGGGGCGCCCGCCGGAACGGGTGCGCGATCTGGGTTGCGGCGTGGGCGGCACCTTGCTGCAGTTGGCCACGCGCTGGCCGCAGGCCGAACTCAGCGGGCTGACCCTCAGCGCAGAGCAGGTGCGGCTGGCCGAGCGCCACGTAGCAGCACGCGGCATGGCGTCACGCATCCGCGTGCTGCGCAGTGATTTCGGCCTGCCCACCACCCTGCCCCGCGCCGATCTGGTGATCGCCATCGAAAGCCACGTCCATGCGGACAGCGCGGCTGGCTTCTTGCGCAGTGCGCACGCCCATATCGCCTCCGGTGGGGTGCTGGTTATTATCGACGACATGCTGGCGCACCCGGTGTCTGCGCTGGACTACCGGGCCGCACGGCTGGTCGCCGCCTTCCGGCGCGGTTGGCGGCTGGGCCATGTTACACCGGCGCAGGGGCTGGTCGCGGCGGCGGAGGGGATGGGTTATCGCCTTCTGGACCAGACTGATCTCAGCCCCATGCTGCGGCTGAACCGCTGGCGGGACCAGGCGCTACGGCTGGCCGGGCCAATGGCCGATACACTGGGGCTTGCGCGGGTTCCCCTCTTCGCCAACATGATCGGCGGCAATGCTCTGACGCAGGCGCATCGCGCCGGGATCATGTCCTACCGATTGGTCGTGCTGCGTGAAGCATCCAGTCCTGCCGCGACGCGGGATGTGCCCGACCGGCAGTTAACCGTTGATGCGTCCGGAAGAACCGCCGCCTGAGCAGCCCCCCTGACGCCCAAACCGCCTTTTCGCACGGCATCTGCGCGTACATCCGCCCGGAGCGGCATCACCAGGGAACTGAAAGTCAGCGGCTGGGTTGAAACACGGGGCATCGCCTCTATCCTTTTCTAACCGAACTTTCTCCAGCGAAGCAAACGAATGGGACACAACATGACCAGATTTGACATTTCGCGTCGGCACCTGATCGGCATGGGGTTGGCGGGCCTCGGCGGTTGGGCCGTTGGTGCGCGCCCCGCCATGGCGCAGCAACGCGATGTGGCGCTGCAGCTGTCGTGGCTGCATTCGGTGCAATTCGCGGGCAGCTATCTTGCGGATGAGCGCGGCTATTGGGCTGATCGCGGGCTGTCCGTGCGGCTGGACAGCGGCGGGCCGAACGCACCGGTCGAACCCCCCGTGGTCGCGGGCACGGCGCTGGTCGGTATCTCAGCCGCCGATTACACCGCTGCCGCCGTGCAGCAGGGTGCACCCTTCCGTATCATTGGCGTGGCGATGCAAAACAACCCCTTCGCCATCGCTTCGCTGCCCGGCAACCCGGTGAATACCCCCGCCGATCTGGAGGGCAAGCGCATTGGCATGGCCACCGCGAATACGCCGGTGCTGCGCACCCTGTGCACCCTGAACGATGTGGATTTCGACGCGATCACCATTGTACCGACGCAATACGATGCCGCCCCCCTGATCGCCGGTGAGGTGGATTGTCTGCTGTGCTGGTCTACCGATCTGCCGGTGTCGATGTTCGTGCGCGGCATCGAGAGCGTTACGATGCTCATGGCCGATTACGGCTACAAGTTGCACTCGCAAACCTACATTGCCACGGATGACTCACTGTCCAGCCGGCGCGCCGATCTGGTGGCCCTTTTGGCGGGTGAGGCGCGCGGCTGGTCCGATTACCTCACCGACACCGATGCCGCGACCGACCTGACGCTGGCGCGCTTCCCTGATGCAGGCCTCGACCGTGCCGCGCAGCTGGAACAGGCGCGCCGCCAAGTGCCGCTGATGTTTTCAGACCTGACGGAAGCGAACGGTTTTGGTTGGTTCACGGAGGAGACCGTTGCCGAGAATATCGAGACGCTGGCCCTGCTGGGCACCCCGGTAAGCGCCGATCTGTGGGACCGCAGCATTCTGGATGAGGTGCATGGCTGATACGGGTCCATCAGTCATGGCGCCTGCGGTTCCTGACCCCAAAAGCGACACGGCAGACGCCCGGCCCACGAACGCAGTGGCGCCGGGCATCGTTTGCTCTGATGTGTCCAAGACTTTCGGCGAAGGCTCCAGCGCAGTCGAGGTTCTGGCCCGGACCGACCTTCAATTTGCCGCAGGGCAGATGACTGCGCTGGTCGGCCCCTCGGGCTGTGGGAAATCGACGCTCTTGCGTATGGTGGCGGGGTTGGAGCCGCCCGGGACTGGCACGATATCTATCGGGGGGGCCAGCCCGCAGACGCTTCAGCGTCAGGGTGCGCTGGCCATGGCGTTTCAGGATGCCTCGCTGTTGCCCTGGCGCTCGGTGCGCGGCAATGTGGCACTGGCCCTGACACTGGCGCGCCAGCCCGCTGACCGCGCGGCGGTGGATGCGATGATCGCCCGCGTGGGCTTGGCCGGGTTCGAGGATTCGCGCCCGGCCGAGCTGTCGGGCGGGATGCGCCAGCGTGCCGCCATCGCGCGCTGTCTGGTCACCCACCCCCGGGTGCTGCTGTTGGATGAACCTTTCGGCGCTGTGGACGAATTGACCCGCGCGCGGCTGAACGCCGACTTGCCGCCCCTGTGGCGCACCGGGGCAACAACGACGCTGATGGTCACCCATTCCATCCGCGAGGCTGTGGTATTGGCCGACCGTGTCATCGTGCTGTCCAGTCGTCCCGCGCGTGTCGTGGCCGACGTGGCGGTGCCGCGCGACCTGACCCCGGGTGGCGAGGCCGCGCTGGCGCTGGAGGCGCGGATCAGTGCCGCGCTGGCGCAGGGCTGGGACGAACCCGGCGTTGCTGAACGCCACGCGGCGCAATAGGCCGGGGCCCCAAGCATGACATCAAGAAACGCCGCAACCCAGGGCGAAAGCCGAGGTGCTGCCTCCAGACCGGACGGGGAAAGGGCCGTTTCCGACGGCGCTGCGGCCCCCGCTTCGATGACTGGGACGCTGCAAGCGGCGTCGGCTTTTGGTGCTACCGCCGCGCAGGGTCACGGCGCGCAAGCGGGCGGGCGGAGCATTGAGGGCAACCCGGCGCTGCCGCTTTTTTCAGGAATTGCCGTCGCGCTTATGGTCTGGCAAGGGGCAGCTTGGGCGCTTGCTGGCAACTATCTGCTGGCCGGGCCTTGGGAGGTGGCGCACTACCTCGCCGAGAATACGGGGCTGATTGCGCGCGCGCTGGGTATCACGCTTACCAATGCGGGCTGGGGCTTTGTTGCGGGCAATCTGGCGGCGGTGGGGCTGGCGCTGATTGTGGCGCTGTTGCCGCGTGCCGCACCCGTGGTCGCGTCGCTGGCGCTGGTGGTGTTTTGCCTGCCGCTGGTGGCGACGGGGCCGATCTTGCGTGTTCTCTATGGCCCGGGGCCGGGGCCGCAGATCACGCTGGCGGCCTTGGCCGTGTTCTTTACGACTTTCGTGCCGCTGTTGGTGGGCCTGCGCGCCGCACCCGCCAGCCTGTTCGATCTGGTTCGCCTGTATGGGCGGGGCGCTTGGACGGCCTTCGTGCAGATCCGGCTGATGGCCGCCCTGCCCTATCTGATGGCGGGCCTGCAAATTGCCGCCCCTGCTGCCCTGCTAGGGGCCATGGTGGGCGAGTTCACTGGGGCGGAAAGCGGGCTGGGCGTGCTGACCCTGCGCGCGATGCGCGGCCTCGACACCCCTGCCACATGGGCGATCGCGACGGTGGCATCGGGTGCGGCGATGCTGGCCTATGGCGCGCTTGGCCGGATCGCGCACGCGCTGGCCCCTGCCCGGCCAGAGGTCCTTTTGGCCCCTCCCGCCGTCAGCGCCCCGGGTGGCGCGGGTATTCGGTGGCTGCGTGGCCCGGTTACGGCTGCGCTGACACTCGCGGTGCTGCTGGCAATCTGGTGGCTGGTGATGGAGGCGCTGTCCCTGCCGCGCTTCTTCGCCAAGCGCCCTGATGACCTGTGGACCTATCTGATTGCCGCGCCGCAAGCCGCAGCCAACCGGGCGGTGTTGTGGTCGGCGACGGCGCAATCGCTGGTCTATGTGCTGCCGGGCTATTTGGCGGGGCTGGCCTTGGGCGCGGGACTGGCCATGGCGCTGGCGCTGTCGCCCGTCGCCTCGGGCGTGCTGATGCCGGTGGCCGTGGCGCTGCGGTCCGTTCCCATTGTCATCACCGCGCCGCTGATTGTGCTGGCGCTGGGGCGTGAGAGTGTGGGGACTGTAACCATCGTGGCAGTGATGATCTTCTTTCCCGCGCTGGTCGCTTGCCTGCACGGGCTGCGACAGGCACCCGGGCAGGTGCTGGACGTGATGGCCACCTATGGTGCGGGCCGCTGGGCCCGGTTGTGGCATGCTCAGGTTCCTGCCATGCTGCCCGCCTTCTTCGCCGCCGCGCGCATGTCGGTGCCCGCTGCCGTGCTGGCGGTGACGGTGGCGGAATGGCTGGCCACTGGCACGGGGTTGGGCAACCTGATGGCGCTGACGGCCTCGACCTCGGATTACAACTTGCTGTGGTCGGCGGTGGTGGTCGTGGCACTGGGGTCCGCACTTGGCTATGCGCTGGTGGGCTGGGCAGAGCGTGCGGTGCTGGCCCGCGTCGCGCCCGAACAACTGAGGGGCTGAACCATGATTCCCATAAACGGCGCCTTCGCCATTCCTGGCGATCTGAATACCCGCACTGGCGGTTACATTTATGAGCGCCGGATGCTTGAAAGCTTGCCGCAGGTCGGACAGCCCGTTCAATATATCCCGCTGATCTCGTCCTTTCCCGATCCTACCGATGCAGCGATCAGCGATGCGGCGACCCGGCTGCGCGCGTTGGGGCCAGATACCGTGCTGATCCTTGACGGGCTGGTCTTTGGCTCCATCGACACCGAGGTGCTGGCCAGCCTGGCCTGTCCGGTTGTGGCCATGCTGCACCACCCGCTGGGGCTGGAGGCCGGGCTGCCGCCCGCCCGCGCTGCCGCACTGATCGCGCGCGAACGCGACAATCTACGCCACGCCGCACATGTCGTCGTACCCTCGGCCCATACGC
The DNA here is from genome assembly GCF_014681765.1 of Roseicitreum antarcticum. GTDB lineage: Bacteria > Pseudomonadota > Alphaproteobacteria > Rhodobacterales > Rhodobacteraceae > Roseicitreum > Roseicitreum antarcticum. Next base: position 53,499 of record NZ_CP061502.1, on the reverse strand, counting down.
GCGACATTCTGATCGCGCAGTTCGGTGTGCCAGCTGATCGGATATCGGTTGCGCCCCCGGGCTTTGACCGCCCGCCCACAGGGGTTGTGCAGACGCCGCCTGCCGACCCGCCGCTCATCCTGTCGGTCGGGCTGATTTGTCGGCGCAAGGGGCATGACGTGCTGCTCGACGCGCTGGCTCGGCTGCGGCATCTGGACTGGCAGGCGGCCATCGTCGGCATGACCCATGATGAGGGCGTGTACCAGGCCCTGCTGCACCAGCGCGCTGCCCTTGGGTTGGAGGGGCGCGTGCGCTTCACCGGCGAGGTGTCGGCAGAGACGCTTGACCAGCTGTGGCGGCAGGCGCATGTTTTTGCGCTGGCCACGCGGTATGAGGGATACGGCATGGTGCTGAGCGAGGCCCAGCTTTACGGTCTGCCCATGGTTAGCTGCGCCGTCGGCGCGGTGCCGCAGCATGTGCCTTCAGCGGCCGCTGCACTGACTGCACCAGATGACGCCCCCGCTTTCACGGATGCCTTGGCGCGGCTGCTGACCGACGTGGATCACCGCGCGGGCATGGCTGCTGCCAGCCGCGCGGGCGGGCAGCGCCTGCCGCACTGGTACGATGCCGCGTGTGTGATGCGTGATGCGATGGCGCTGGCGCGGCACGCGCAACAGGTCTGATGATGGATGACCGGGCGCCAGTCCTGCAGACAGCGCGCGCGTGCACGCGGTTGGGGTCGGATCATCCCTGCGGGCGACTCGGGCACATTATGCGCAGCGAACGGGCAGTTGCTGCCACGGGCCGCGTGCAAAACGATCAAAGCGCTCAAAATTTAGGCTGAAATGCTCTGCTCATGTCTATTTCAGGTGCATTTTTCACGCCCACCCGCCCGCCTGCCGCCTTTGTCTGGACAGCCGCGCCGCGCCCGTGATCGGGTGGCGCAATGAACGCCGATCCGCTCCCTTCCGACCGTCCCAGCGATAGCCAAGCCCCCGCGCGGCTGGCGGTGCTGGGCATTTCCAAACAATATCCCGGCTGTCTCGCGAATGACGATGTATCACTCAGTGTGCAGCCGGGTGAAATTCTCGCGTTGCTGGGGGAGAACGGCGCGGGCAAGTCGACCCTTATCAAAGTGATCTATGGCCTCGTAAGCCCTGATGCCGGGCGTATCGAGATTGACGGCGTGGCGCGGGCCATCGCTTCGCCCGCTGCGGCGCGGGCTGCGGGCATCGGCGTGGTATTTCAGCACTTCAGCCTGTTCGACTCGCTGACCGTGGCCGAGAATATCGCGCTGGGGCTGGACGATCCGGAAATCCGCCGCGACTTGCCGCGTCGCATTCGCGATATCGGGTCGCGCTACGGGCTTGTAATCGATCCTGACCGCGTGGTGGCTGACCTGTCGGTGGGTGAACAGCAGCGTGTGGAAATCGTGCGGGTGCTGTTGCAGGACCCTTCGATCCTGATCTTTGACGAACCCACCTCGGTGCTGACGCCTCAGGCCATCGTCGGCCTGTTCGATACCTTGCGCCGCCTGCGTGCTGAGGGGCGATCGGTCATTTTCATTTCGCACAAGCTCGATGAAATCCGCGCCTTGTGTGACCGGGCGACCGTATTGCGCGGCGGGCGCGTAGTGGGCACCGTTCCGGTAGAGGGCGCCAGCGTCAACGATCTGGCGCGCATGATGATCGGGCAGGAAATGCCGAGCCTCGGTGCCGACCACGCAGGCCAACAAGGCCCGGTGAAGTTGGCCGTCGTGAATCTTCATCTAAAGGCAGCCAATCCGCATGGCACGACGCTGAACGGGTTGAGCATGGTGGCGCATGGCGGTGAAATTCTGGGCATTGCCGGGATCGCGGGCAATGGTCAGGAAGAGCTTCTGGCAGCACTGTCAGGGGAACGCACCGTGCCGGATGCTGGTGGTGTTATACTGGGCGATGTGGCGGTGGGCCGCATGGGGCCGGGCGCGCGGCGCAAGCTGGGATTGGGGTTTGTGCCGGGCGAACGTCTGGGGCGTGGCGCCGTCCCGCCGATGAGCCTGGCTGAAAACGGCTTTCTCACCGCGCATTGGCGCGTGCCGCTCAGCTTGCGCGGCATCATCTCCAGCGCGAAACGCACAGCCTTCGCCGACCGCGTGATCGACGAATTCCGCGTCGCCACCCGGTCAAACGCGACCCCGGCGCAGGCATTGTCGGGCGGCAACCTGCAACGATTCATCGTTGGGCGTGAGATCTTGTCAGAGCCTACTGCGCTGGTGGTGGCCTATCCGACATGGGGCGTCGATGTGGCTGCGGTGGCGGCGATCCATGCCGCCCTTGTGGCGTTGCGTGACCGTGGCGCGGCGGTGGTGGTGATGTCCGAAGATCTGGATGAGCTTTTGTCGCTGTCCGACCGCGTGGCAGTTTTGTGCGACGGTCAGATGTCCGCACCCATCGCGCGGACTGATTGCACCCGCGAACACCTTGGCATGTTGATGAGTGGGGCCAGCGCGTTGAGCACCCCTGCCCCGGGCGTATCGAAGGGAAATGCTGATGCCGCTTAGGCTTGTCCCGCGCATGCGCCCGTCGCCACTGGCGCTATATGGCGCGCCGGTGCTGGCGCTGGGGCTGACAGTGGCGTTTGGCTTCGTGCTTTTCCTGAGCATCGGACGCGATCCTTGGTCGGCGCTCTATGCTTATTTCATCGCGCCCATCAATTCGGTCTTCGGCCTGAGCGAGCTGTTGCTGGCCGCGATGCCTCTGGCTTTGATCGGGCTGGGCCTTGCGGTTGGCTTCCGGGCCAATATCTGGAACATCGGGGCTGAGGGGCAGCTGGTGCTGGGTGCCATCGGCGGCGGCACTGTGGCGCTGGCGCTGTGGCGCGAAGGCGTGCCGGGCACCTTCGTGCTGGTTTGCATCGTGGGCGCGCTGAGTGGCATGGCATGGGCGGCGATTCCGGCGCTGCTGCGCACCCGCTTCAACGCCAATGAAATTCTGACAAGTCTGATGCTGATCTACGTCGCCGACCAGTTGTTGGGCTGGCTGGTGCACGGTGCGCTGCGCAATCCGCAGGGCTTCGGCTTTCCCGAAAGCCGCCTGTTCAGCCCCGAGGCGCTGATGCCGCTTTTGTGGTCCGGCACAAGGCTGCATATCGGCTGGCTTCTGGTGCCGCTGGCCGCCATCGGCATCTGGTTCCTGATGACCCGCACGGTAACGGGCTTTAGGCTGCGGGTCGGCGGCGATGCGGCGAACGCCGCCGCCTATGCCGGGTTTTCGCAAAACCGGATGGTATGGCTGTCCTTCCTGCTGACGGGCGGGCTGGCCGGTCTGGTCGGTGCGATGGAGGTGGCGGGGCCTGTGGGCCAATTGTTGCCAAAGATCAGCCCTGGCTATGGCTTTGCCGCGATCATCGTGGCGTTTCTGGGCAGGTTACATCCGGTGGGCGTGGTGTTGGCCGCACATCTGCTGGCCCTCATCATGATCGGCGGCGAGAACGCGCAGATGCTGGGCGTGCCGGTTTCCGTGGCTGAGCTGTTTCAAGGCGTACTGCTGGTGACACTGTTGGCCAGCGATGTGCTTGTCCGCTTCCGCATTGTGCGCACGGGCGCCCGGGCAAGAAAGGTTGTGGCATGATCGACACGGCCCTCATTCTGGCGATCCTTGTGTCCGCCCTGCGCACTGCGACGCCGCTGATCCTTGCTGCCTTGGGCGAACTGGTCGTCGAAAAGGCTGGCTGCGTCAACCTTGGCGTGGAGGGGATGATGCTGGTCGGCGCGGTCGCGGGCTTTGCCATCGGGCTGAGCACCGGGAATTTTACGCTGGCCTTCATCGCAGGCGCCATCGCGGGCATGCTGCTCAGCCTGATTTTCGGCGTTCTGGTACTTTATTTTCAGGTCAACCAATATGCGGCCGGGTTGGCGTTGACCATTCTGGGTGGCGGCGCCTCAGCCTTTTGGGGGCAGGCGTGGCAAGGGCAGAACATGCGCGGGCTGCAACCTGTCGAAGTGCCGTTTCTGGCCGACCTGCCGGTGCTCGGTACGGTCTTCAGCAGGTTGGATCTGGTGGTATATTTCGCCCTCGCCGCAACCATCGCCGTAGCGCTGATACTGGTGCGCACCCGGGTTGGCCTGGTCTTGCGTGCCGTGGGCGAAAACCACGATAGCGCCCATGCGCTGGGGTTCTCGGTCGTGCGGGTCCGCTTTGCTGCCATCGCCTTTGGTGGGGCCTTTGCCGGAATGGGTGGTGCTTATCTGTCGTGCGTCATCACGCCGCTTTGGATCGAGGGCATGACGGCCGGGCGCGGCTGGATCGCGGTGGCGCTGGTGGTCTTTGCGACGTGGAAACCTGCGCGGTTGGTGCTGGGGGCCTGGCTCTTCGGGCTGGTGTCGGTGATGCAGATCCACGGTCAGGGGCTCGGCGTGGCGGTGCCATCGCATGTGCTTGCGATGCTGCCCTATTTGGTCACCATCCTTGTGCTGGTGCTCATCAGCCGCGACGCGACACGCATTCGCCTCAGTGCGCCCGGATGTCTGGGTAAACCCTTCCGTCCCGCTGCGTGATGCAGTTTTTCCCGATCCCGGACGCCGCGCAGGTGTCCGATGTGATGTTCAACCAGAAACGACCAACAGGAGAAAGCAACATATGAAAACCTCTGCCAAATCAATTATGCTGGCTGCGGCCTTGGGCCTTGGGCTGGCAGGCGCTGCGCAGGCAAACGATCCTCTGAAGATCGGCTTCGTCTATTCATCGCTGATCGGCGATGCAGGCTGGACCTATCAACACGATCTGGGTCGCCTGATGCTGGAGGAAACCTTTGGCGACCAGATCGAGACCGCCTATGTCGAAAGCATCGACGGTGGCGCGGATGCCGAACGCGTTGTGCGGCAGTTTGCGAGCCAGGGTTACGGGCTGATCTTTGGCACCTCGTTCAACCACATGAACCCAGTGGCCCGGGTGGCGGCTCAGTTCCCCGACATCGCGTTTGAACACGCGACCGGCTATACGCAAGACACCAACCTGGCGATCTACCACACGCGCGCCTATGAAAGCCGCTATCTGGTGGGCATGGTCGCTGGCATGATGGGCGATAGCATGGGCGTCGTCGCATCTTATCCCATTCCTGAGGTGCTGCGCGGTATCAACGCGATGACGCTGGGTGCGCTTTCGGTCAACCCAGAGTTCAGCACCAAGGTTGTCTGGATCTCGTCCTGGTTCGACCCGGGGCTGGAACGAACCGCCGCTGATGCGCTGCTTGATCAAGGCGTAGATGTACTGGCGCATTTCACCGACAGTCCCGCTGTGGTGCAGGCTGCCGAGGATCGCGAGAAATACGTCGTGGCCCTTGGTGACATGGCGCAGTATGGTGAGAACTCGCACCTGACCGCGCTTGTTTACAACTGGGCCCCCTACTATGTGGATCGCGTGCAGAAGGTGCTGGACGGCACGTGGGAGACCGCGAACACATGGGAAGGCATCAGTGCGGATATGATGACGATCGCCCCCTACAATGACGCCGTGCCGCAAGAGGTTCGGGATGTCGTTGACGCCAAGATGGAAGAAATGCGGGCGGGCACTTTTCATCCCTTCCAGGGACCGCTGCTGGCCCAGGATGGCACGGTAAAGGTGGCCGAGGGCGAACTGCCTGATGACGGCATGCTTCTGTCGATGGATTTCTACGTCGGTGGGGTTGAGGGAAGCCTGCCCTGAACTGTTTGAATATGCGACGGTCAGGGCGCCCGTGTGGTCTTATCTGGTGTCGCTGAATGAAAACGACAGCAGGGGGCAGGCAACTGCCCCCTGCGCGCATTGAGGCGCATGTCCCGTCATTTGCCATCCCTTCCCGCACTACTTTTTCGCGATACGATGTTCGGCGTATTGCGGTGCTTGCCGCGATCATTCCAGCGCATCGGTGCATCGCCAGCCTCGCAGCGCGTATCTTTTGCTGCCTTGTCTTTTGATGCTTGGCGTCTTGCCCGTATCCACCGCTCCGCCTCTCGCTGCCTTCTGGTCCCCTTCTGGCAGCGCCCCTGCTCCACCGCCCAAGGGAACGGGCCCGCCACGTTTCCGCCGGCGACGGTTTAATCTAGCTGTTTTAATAGTTACTGTTTTCGCCCCAGCCGGTTTGGCTTGCAAGGTTGCGCGAAGGGCGATAACCCTCTGTCGTCAAACTGGCACGCGGACCGCCTGTGAGCGGCCTTCGCATTGTCAACTGACTGCGGATGGGTGGCCGAGTGGTTTAAGGCTCTAGTCTTGAAAACTAGCGTGCGGGGAACCGTACCGTGGGTTCGAATCCCACCCCATCCGCCAAAAACTTCTGAATAAAGCGAATGAAAACAATGCGGTGGCAAGGCGAAAATGGATCGACTTCCGTTTTTGCTGCACAATTCGGATCATTTTGCATCACAAATGGGGCTTGCGCGACTCTGTGCCAAGAGCCATAAATCAGCCATGAAATTTGTGAGCCGGAATGGCACCCTGCACCTGAGACGACGTGTGCCCAAGCGGTACGAGGACGTGGAGCCGCGCGCCTATGTCTGGATGTCTATGCACACCGACCTGGAAGACGTAGCGCGCCGAAAGGCCCCAGCGATCTGGGATTCGATGCTGGAGGCTTGGGAAGCCAAGATGCACGGCGACACGGGCGATGCTGAAGCGCAGTTCGAGGCCGCGCGCAACCTCGCCGGGATTCGTGGATTTCGATACCTGCCAGCCGCTGCGGTTGCCAAACTACCCCGTGAGGAGTTCCTTGACCGGCTATCCCGGGTGGCGCGCAAGGACGGTTCTATTGACATGCGCGAGGCCAACGCGCTTCTGGGCGGTGTCCCGCCTCCACAACTCACGCTTTCGAGGTGCCTCGCTTTGTTCTGGGATCTCGCAAGGGACCGGATCGACCAGAAAAGCGAGGATCAGAAGCGCCGATGGCGAAACCCACGCATCAAGGCGATCAACAACCTGATTGATGTGGTCGGCGACATTCCCCTGTCTGACCTGACAGGGGACCATATGCTGGATTTCCGTTCATGGTGGATGGATAAGATCGCCGCAGAAGGTCTGACAAAAAACAGCGCGAACAAAGACTTGATCCATATCGCCAACGTCTTGCGCACCGTGAACAAGATGAAGCGGCTCGGGCTGGATCTCCCGCTATCTGATCTGAGCTTCAAGGAGGGCGACAAGAAGACTCGCCCCGCGTTCTCAATAGATTGGATACAGAACAAGTTGCTTGCCCCAGGCGCGCTGGATGGCCTGAACACTGAGGCGCGCGCGATCCTGCTGGGTATGGTGAATACGGGCTATCGGCCCAGCGAAGGCCAAGGCCTGCTGCGCGATCAGATCAGGCTGGACCATGCGGTGCCACATATCTCGATTGAGCCCGTCGGCCGCCAGCTCAAGAGCCAGTATTCCAAGCGCAAGATTCCGCTCTTGGGCGTCAGCTTGGAGGCGTTCAAGCAGTTCCCCGATGGTTTCCCGCGGTACCGGGATAGTGCTGGTCTATCCAACACGGTCAACAAGTACCTGCGGACCAATGGTCTGTTGGAAAGCGACGGCCACAGCATGTATTCGCTGCGGCACTCTTTTGAGGACCGCATGTTGCGCGCCGGGGTAGACGAGCGGATCAGGCGCGACGTGTTCGGTCACGCACTGAACCGGGAACGCTACGGTGGGGGCGCGGACCTAGAAATGGTCCGCGATCTGCTTAAGCCTTTGGCGCTCTAGTCGGGGCGAACGAACAGGGCGGAGTGAACCGAAACCGGCACAATCTTGATGTTCGGGCTTACCTTCTTCATAAAATTGACCATGCAATCGCATTCGGGGTCGCGACAGCCGCCAGCCAGAATCTTCCCCGTCAAATAGAGGGCATTCAGGGCGGCGAAGTTTGGTGACGATGACACGGTGCGCACATTCATTATGCCGTCGATCACTGCCGCGTATCCGTGCGCCGAAAGGGCCATGCGTTCTGTCAGTGATGCGGGAAGTGTGGATTTGTTCACTGGTCTCTCCTTACTTCCCGCAGCCGACGCGGACACGGCGCGCAGCGGGTGTTGTCTGTTGGGTAGCCTTCGGGTGGGCAGTCAGAACAGTGCGGCGTTGAACCTGCGGACGCACTGCGTGTGATGTTGCGCGCCATTTCGTAGTGACCGCGATCAATGTGACCGTCTGCGGCGCGCAACGCATCCCGCAGCCGCGCGACATCCGCCCGCGCCGCGTCCCGCTCGGCTTCCAGTTTTATGCAAGCCCCCTCGGCTGCGCGGGTGTGGGATTTGTATTCATAGGCAGACTGTTTGCGCACATCCCGATCCCTCCGCATCTCAGAAAGGGCGATCTCCAGTTCAGCCACGCGTGCGGCGTGAAGGTCGGCGCGGGTGTTCCATGCCTTGGCGATGCGAGGTACCGCCCCGTCATCGGTTGCTGCCGGACATGCCATGCAACTGATGTAAGTACATCCCGGACCGCCAGATATCCACTTTGCCTTGCCCCCACAAAAGGGGCATGGCAAAAGCTCCGGCGCGGTGGTGTTCTTAGTCATGGCTCATCCCCGGCATCTGGTCCCATGTGCGCCCGTCCAGCTTGCGACCGGCTGTGCGCTTGCCTACTTTGCGAAAAATCACATGACCGGGTGGAAAACTGGCAGACTGTGCATCCTCTCGTCCGATCTGATCGGACTCATATTCGCCCCATTGCTTAAAGAAGAACGCCACGCCCGCCGCTTCGCACTGATCGCGCAGTGACCGTGCCCAATCCGGGTGCATCGGGCGCGCGCCGGGGCCGCTCTCGCCGCCGACGATCACCCAGTCGAGAGCGGGGTCGCTGTTCTTCGGGCACTCCTCGTCGCCTTGCGCTATGCACATAGTGCGGCAATTCACCGCGCAGTAGGTGCCGCCGAACTCAGGGCGCGTCAAATCCACCGGCCCCAGCAGCGGCTCCATCGACAGGAACCGCACCGCAGCATCCACCGCCAGCAGCTTGGGAATGTCCCGATCAGCCTCGGCCTGATTGACCACGGTGCAGCCCAGCCAGACATTCGACCAGGGCCAAAGTTCGCCCCAAGGGGCGCGCTCCACCTCAGGTAGCATGCCTGCGATGTTGCCCGGCCGTTTGGTCAGCAGCAGCCAGTCGAGATTTGGCGTCTTGCCGATCAGCTCCCACAGATCAGCGCGCCACTGAGGATCAACGGCATTGTCAAACACATCGGCCAGCGAAGCACAGAACACGCGGCGCCGAACGCTAGCCGCCTGTGCCGCCCGGTCCCACGCCAGCGGCTTGCGCCAGTTCGCGGCGCTGGTACGGCGGCGCGGTGCGCCCGGCCCCCAGTGTGCGCCGCCCGTGAACCGTTGGTCGCGTGCCTCGGCGTAACAATGGTCACAGCCCGGGCCGACCTTCTGGCAGCCCTCCCATGGATTAAAAGTGTGGTGGGTCCACTCGATCTTACTGTTCTCAGCCATGTGCGGCCTCCTGTTCAATGTTCGCTGCCAGATGGGCGCAGTTGGCACGCACGATGGCCTCAGCCAGCGGCGGGCAGACGCTGTTGCCGCAGCAGCTGACCTGCACGTCCTTGGCGAAAGGCTTGAACGTCGGATCATCGGTCTCGACGCCCTGCCAAACGCCCTCGATGACGTAGTCAGCCGGAAACCCCTGCGCGTTGAACAACTCGCGGGGGGTCAGCATGCGCATGCCAATGTCGACCACCACAAAGGTCTGCCCGCCGATTTCCAGCGTCACGAACTCGCCGCCCGCCCAGGCATCGTGCGCGCGCAGGAAGTCGGCAACGGCGCGGGCCTTGGCTTCATGTTCTGGCGCGAAGGGGGGCGGTGCCAGATCGGCCTGCATGTGGCCCATGCGGTCCTTGACCGTGACTGTGTGCATCGGCTCGTCGGTGCGCGCCCCGTCGCCGGTGCCGTAGTATTTGGCGAACCATGCGGCGACCGGCGTCTGGTGGCTGCCGCTGGCGGCGATGGCGACATAGGGTCGCGCGGATCGTGGCCCGCGTTGCCATCCATTCGGGGCCCGCCGTGATGTGGCGAGAAACGCGGCGAAGGGTGCATGCTTTACGCTGCTGGCGACCACCGTGCCCAGCGGATCGGCCATCGGGTATTCGCGGCGGCCGCCACTGTCGCCGTGAGCGATGCTGGCGAGATATGGGCCAGCAACCCAAGCGGCGCTGCCCCGCCCGGCTTCTTGATCCAACTGTTGGCGGTGACGGTCGGCGCTGGGTCGGCCATATCAGAACCAGTCGCGCCAGAATTGAACCGGGTGATGCTGGGCACGATCAGCGTCAGACCTGCACCGCCCGCCGTGATAGTGTGCGTCGGTTCGTCTGCGCCCTGCCATGGCTTCTGACTGTTGCGCATCGTTGCAAGAAACGCTGTCGACACGCATGCGTCGGCCTTGGCCGTCATTGTGGCCAGTGGTTCATAGCCGCCGCGCGCCCGGCTTTGCGCTGCGCGGCCACCGCAACCCACGATGCTGGGCACTACCACCGCCTTTTCGCCACGGTGCGCGCCGGTGATGGTGCGGATCGGCTCATCGGCGGGTTCGCACCGTGCGCCGTGCGTCAGGTTGACCAAGAAGGGGCGATCAGCCTCCAGCACATAGCGCCGCATGCCCCGCGCGATGCGGGCCATGGTGTTGTTCGCCAGTGGGCGCACGGCGCGCAGACCATGCAGCGCTTTGATCTGGGGGGCTGTGTCGAAGATCGAGGGACACGGCAGTGACCAGTCGATGCACTCGGCTGCGCTGCGCCAGGGCAGCAGCTTGCCGCGCTTCACAGCCGGGCTTTTGGGATCGCCGTGCGTCGGCTTCGGCCAGCGGATCGGCCTGCCGTCGCGTCGCGCCACCAGAAACCAGCGCCTGCGGATTGTCGGCGCACCATAATCGCACGCCCGCAGTTCACACCATTTGACCTTGTAGCCTGCGGCCTTGAGGCGCTTGATCCACAATTCAAAAATCTGGCCTGAGAGCTCCTGATCGGCTGGCCGTCATTGTCGACCGGACCCCATGTCACGAACTCCTCGACGTTCTCCATGCAGATTACGTCGGGTTTGACCTGTTCAGCCAGTCAACCAGATCCATGCGAGGTCGCGGATATTGCGATCGCGCGGGGCGCCGCCCTTGGCTTTCGAGAAGTGCTTGCAATCGGGGGATGCCCAGAGCAAGCCAACGTGCCGCCCGCCCGTCACTTCGAGCGGCTTTACATCCCAGATGTTGCTGTCCAGATGCAAGGTTTCGGGGTTGTTGGCCGCATGCAGCGCCAGTGCGGCCGCATTGTGGTTGATCGCCATCCGGCTGCGGCCAAGCGCCGCCTCGATGCCGGTGGATGCCCCGCCGCCGCCTGCGAAGCTGTCGATAATCATGGGGCCCATCATGTCAGCACCCATGCCCAGATCGCCGCGCCACCCAGGACGCTGGGCACTATCCACCAGCCGCAGCCCGTGGCGCAGTCGTCCGTGCCGGTGGCGTCGATCAGCGCCTCCCAGCCGGGGATCTGCATCATGTCATTGTCCATCATTTAAACCCCGTAAAAGTGGCATCGTGCACCCGGTACACCGTGATGAATCCATCGGCCTCGCAGCGCGCCTCATCGGCCAGCTTTGCTGCATGCGCTTCCTGTTCCGCGATCCGCGCGCGCATTGCACCGACACCCATGTGCGACCAGTCGGCGGGGATTTCCTGGACCCGGCGCAGGGTGATGATCTCTCCGTCAGCGTTGCGGGTCAGTGGCCGTGTGGGGGTCAGGGCGGTGATTGTTTTGGTGATTTTCATTGTCGTTCTCCGGTGTGTGCTTGTGGTGTGGGGTGGTTAAGCGGCGGCGATCAGCGCAAGCAGCGTGTCGCGCTGGCGCAATCGGGCGGCATAGGCGGCATCGGCGTCGGCACGGGCTGCATAGGTGGCGGCATAGGCGGCATAGGCTGCATCGGCGGCATAGGCGGCATAGGCTGCATCGGCGGTGGCATAGGCGGCACGGGCGGCGGCATAGGCGGCATAGGCTGCACGGGCGGCACGGGCGGCATAGGCGGCACGGGCGGCGTCAGGCCAATTCTTGCCAGCAGCAAGCAAATCCATGCCCGCAATGACAGGATCAATTACCGCCTGCACCGCGTCGGTTGTCCTCGGCAGCGCCCGCAATTCAGCCGCAAGAAACGCCCACACAACCCGCCTCAGGTCTTTGCCGTCGCGCCCAACAGCGTCTGGCAAAGCGGCAAAAAACGCCTTTCCATCAGCCTCCGGCAGCGCCTCAAAAATATTTTCCGCCACGCGCAAGAGTTCGATTGGCAAGCCAAACCGCTCAAAAGCAGGCGCGGGGTCTCTGGAGTGCGTGAGGCATCCGATAAAGCAGCCCGTGCCGCCAGCAGCGCCAGAGCCTGCTGTCCAGTAACGGCCCTTGACAAGTGCATCGGCGGCAAGGTGGCGTTCAACTTCGGCGCGCAAGATTTCGGTGTTTTTCGTCAGCATTGTTTTGTCTCCGTGTGTGGGGTTGTGCCTGCCCGTGTGGAGGTCAGTTGGGATACCCAGCCGCTGGTGGAGTTGAGGCGTTCGCTGTAGTAGGTTATGGGTGCGGCTCCGGGGGGTGAGGGGTTTGATCGGAGGGAGTTTTTGGCGGCAGGCGATACACTCGCCGACCGACGCTGTTGGTGGCGTCAAGGTCGCCCGCTGTGCCATGATTTTCGCTGTGGCCGCGTGTTGCTGGCCATGGCAATGCGCATCGACCATCGGAGAAGGACACATTTCACGGCGATCTCGCCATAGCGGCCTCGGATCATCCCCCCCCTTCTGGCGTTCAGCCGACTCTGCCGCCAGCTGCAGGAATGCCAGCGCATCGGGCGGCACGCGATCCCGCGGATTTTTGCTTTCACCAATCTAGGTCCGAGTGCATCAGTAGCTCGCCATGCAGAGCGTTGCGTTCGTGCATTGTCAGATTTCGCCACTTGGCGATCAGGTAGTACCAAAACAGTATGCGCCGGGCCTGCCTTGGCGGCTGCCGATACTGAGCCCTGCCACCGCGCAGCGCGGTTTCGGCGCGCGGGTTGAGGCGAAGATGATCTTTGACTTCTGTCATGCGCCTATCTCCTTCGTGTCATGCGCAGCGCCAGAACTGCTGTCCAGTAACGGCCTTGACAAGTGCTCGGCGGCAAGGTGCGTTCAACTTCGGCGCCAAGATTTCGGTGTTTTCGTCAGCATTGTTTGTCTCCGTGTGTGGGGTTGTGCCTGCCGTGTGGAGTCATTGGGATACCCAGCCGCTGGTGAGTTGAGGCGTTCGCTGTAGTAGGTCATTGGCGTGGCTCCGGGGTGGGGGGCCAGCGATTCAGCGCGGCGCCGATAAAAGGCCAGCGCTTTCATTGCGTACCCTTCATCGCGCGCCAACTTTAAGGTGATGGATGCCGCTATCGACCGAAGCTAATACTCGTCGGGTGGCAGGCGGCCTTCTGCCCACCATCACCTCGATAATCGCCAAGGTAAAAGCCCCTTCCCCGATGATATTCGGAGTTGCTTGTGACCCAGACGCCAGTCACGCCGGGTTGCGCTGATGCCGACACCATCGACGCCTGACCCTCGATCTGCTGATCTCGTTGCGCGCCGCGCGCCGGCCCTTGGTCGTGACATGAACGGCAAACCTGAACTGACCACAGGGCTATGTCTTTCCGCGTCGGTGGATCACCGGCGGTTCTGTTAATCGCGCACATGGGACCAATGCAAAACGCCTTGTAGCGCCCTAGCTTCTGGCCGCTTACCCAGCACTTTTCAAAAGCGCATCGCTTCCAGCATCCGACTGCGTTCGATATTCACTAATCCCAAAGGCCAGCCTCGGTCCTCTTCGTGACAAACCACGGCACCGGAACCCCGGTGATCGACGGGACGCAGCGCCATCGCAGCAGGTGTTTCTATTTCAGGTTGCTTCACGCAGTAGCTTCATGATTTACTCCTTTGTGATCCATCGCCGCGCGGATCTGTCCTCCGCCTCGTCCAGTCGGCGACATCCGTGACTTCTTCTCGACTTGCCGCTTCGATCAGCGGCAGGATTTTGCGACATGCGGACTCAAACGCCGTGATCGTGTCCTGAGCGCGGCAAAGCGTCTGTGAGCGTGTCAGGCGTCATCGCGCGCACCTCCAAGCCCAGTCGATCACCCGATCTTCGCGGTAGCCGCGATTGGCTCGGATCGGCGCACCACGGGGCGCTGTGTCGCTGCGGTCGTCGTGCGGGATGATGAATTGCGCCTTAGGCAGCGTTACGCGCGCGGGTGGGGCTGCGCGCGCTGCGTATGATGTGGTGGCGGGGATGGTGGCGATCACTCCGAAACCTCCTTTTGCGTCTTGACGCGACGCTCCCCTTTCGACGGCGCGCATTGCCTCCGCACGCTGCCTTTCAAGGTGGCAATCGACAGATCGGTGATGTCCCATGAAGCCCGCATACACTTCGGATCGCGCGCGCGTTTCTGGGCGCGCAGATAGGCTATCGCCAGCTTGCGAGGATCTCCGCCGTACGTTCGATCACAGTTGCGATCTGGTCCTCGGTTGGGGTGTGCTGTTCGGTCATGCCCGGCTCCCATGAATCGCCCGCACACTGTGAAACACAGGTGCCGGGTTGGGTGGCACCCCCTCGACCAGACGCCCGGTGTAGGCGCTGATCTGGCGCAGGTGAAACAGGCGGCTGTCGCCTGCCTCATCCGCGAGATACTTCGCCCGCATTGCTGCTTCATGCAGGTCTACGACAGCCTGGGTGGTGGATGTCATTGCCATATTCCTTTGCTTTTTCGATTTCATGGGATCGACCACAGGGCCGCGCGGCTGATCGGCATAGGCCGCGTCAGCGATGTTTTCCGGTACTGCCAGCTGGATGTGCGTTCGAAACCTGTCGGGAGCTTGCGCGAGACCAGCCCCAGCATGACATTCACGGATTTTGGGATCATCTCGTCATGCAGGGCGGTCTTCTGGCGCCCGGGGATTTCAACAAACCAGACCTTTGCAGTCTGATCGACAATGGGAACTCATACTTGCGGTAGATCATGCCGCCGCCTTGAGCTTCATCAGCTTCATTCTGGCGATCTGAACGCGCGTCTTTGCTTTTGATCGCTTCATGTTCAGCCATGATTTCCTCCATGCGCTCAAAATTGGAGCAGGTGGTCATTCTGGCTGGCGACAATCGCCGCATCCTGTGAATCTCTGTCAGGTTATGGGCCACATGCTGCTCCTATTGCTGCTCAGGCGCGCCGGAATGACCGGCGGCGCGGGTTTTCCGGTTACTCGACCAGTAGACGGTTTGGGTGGGCTTAACGTCGTGCTGCACGGCGTCCACGCACCGCTCGAAGGCATCTCGCAAGACTTCTTCCTCGTCGTGCATCTTGATGATGAACTTCAAAGACCCTTCGTTGATCCGGTAGCGCAGCAGGAACTTGATGTCCTGGGGCTCCATACCCTGATAGATCGGCGCGCGAACGATGATCTTGTCAGGCAGTGTGATCCCGCCGCGCGTCTGGTTATCCTCGACGTAGCTGAACTGCCGGGAACCGTCGGCCAGGCGCGTGCTGCTCTTAAATTCCACCTTCTTGGTGGCCTCGAACTGCATCACCATTTCCATGATTTCCGCCGCCATTGGCTGGATCACGTCAACCGCGCGTTCTTCCAGGAACAGACCAAAGTCGATCTGACCCAGCGGTGTGTTGCACATCGACAGCCACGCCTTGATCTTGTCAGTTTTGCGCGCGGTATAAATGGCCTTGTGCGCGCCATGGCTTGGCAGGACAACACCGCACTCTGGATCTGCATCATGATAGTCGATCACAGCGTACATTTGCGCCTTGTCTGATGACGCTGTGATCAGCATTGAGTCCGTGAAGAACCGGGTCAGGTATTCCGAAAAAGACTTTGCCGAAACAAACCGATGATCGGTTTTGATGTTATTGGGGCGATCCTGAAACTTCTCCAAAGACTGAAGTTGGTGGCCATCCGGGACAACTGCATACTGCCCATAAGCATTTCTGTCGAAGCCGACACCGCCCATAGAGGCCAGCGCAAGGTTGTGCTCGATCTTTGCCTGAAACTCTGTCTTATCAGCCACGGGTTTTCTCCTTATCCATGAGGCCAAGCTGCTGCATGCTGGGGGCTTCGCGCGTCAGCGCGCCGTCCCGGCCCATGAAAAAGAAGCTCTGGCCGAAATTGACCTGCGGGGCCTTCGCAGTGACTTTTGCGGATGCCGCAAAGCCCATTTCACCGTTTGGCGAAACATCAAGCGAGACAGTGACACTGCCTTTCTTGCCGCTCCGCTGGACGGCGGCGATCACGTCTTTCAACGCCTGATCCGCCGTTTCGATGGCAAGCCCGCCATCAATCCGCCCTATCGCCATCAAAAAATGGCTGTTTCCATCCGACACGTCGTTCTCCTTTGGTCGTGGTTTTTCAGTTTCCAGCTTGGTCGAAAGCGGCATTAATCCGTTCAAGAACTGGGCTCATTTCGGGGTTTGCCTCAAGGTTGGCGATCTGGTCCCGGAAGAGGTCGTAGACCTCATCGGGATGAACCCCGTCATTGATTTCACCAATGATCTGATCGGCCATGCGATTGGCAGCGGTCATTTGGGGCGAAGGTTGATCCAGCGGCAACTGATCGCCGCTGGATGCTTCCTGCTTCTTGGTGCGCGAGGGCCGGGTGTCGTAGGGCTGCGACTTTTCTTGATCGGGCTTCGCCTGTTCGGCGGGTTTTGCCTCGGCCTTCGCAGTTTCCTTCGGCTTTTCAGCCTCTTGACGCCCCGCCTTTTCTTGATCGGGTTTTGACTGGTCCGTCTCCGGGTCGGCGTCGCCATCTTCGGCTTCGCCGTCGATGTAGTCCCCATCGGTTTGAGCAACGCCGCCGCTTGGGTCCATGGCAAAGCCGCGATAATCGGCCCCGACTTCATCAACCGCCATGGCGTCCATGAACTCGACCGAAAGCGGCAGATACTTGGACAGCGCGCGAATAGCGGTTTTCTTCGCCATCTCGTCTTCATGCTTTGCCCACGGGCTGTCTTCGGTCTTGCCCATTTTCACGGCACTCTGCCAACCCTGCGCGCCGTCGCGGATCTTCATCACATGCGCCCAAGGCAAGACCACATAGGCGTGGCCGCCATCCTTGAATTTGGCGATGGCATAGGCGTGCAGCTTCTGGCCTTCCATGTTACGGGCCGGTGGCGAAGGCGTGCCTCGGTGCCCTCCTCATACTCCCACAGCTCGTCGGAGTAGTGGATGTTGGCCGAAAGGCTTGTGATGTGCCCGGAACGCCGTGCCAAATCGATCAGGCCCTTGTAGCCAACGATCAGCTGAACTTGGGGTATCTTTTGCCAGCGGCCATCCGGGCCTTTGACGTTCTTATCAAAGGGCACAAGATAGGCGTGGCCAAGTATCGTGTTTGGCTCTAGACCTAACGACGAACACTGCATCAGCGCGCCAAGAAAGCTCAAAGGCTCACACTGGCGCAGTTTCGGCGTGGTGCGGATCGCATTGGCGACGACGCGCATCATACGCTCAGGGTTCAGGTGCTTCGCTGCAACCATCGACAGTTGTTGCCGGGCGTTGTCGTTGATCAGCAACTGATCGACATTTTGCAACTGCCGGATTGGCAGGGTCTTGATGCTCGTACCAGCCATTACACACCTTCCGTTTCAATGATGTCGATACCGGCAATGACCGCGGTATCTTGGGTGATTTCGCCCGACCGCACCGCCGCCGTGGCGAGGCGCGTCAGCAACTCTGAAACTGCCGGGTCAGCCTGAAAATAGGCAAAGCAGGCCCGGATGTTGGTGATCTTTGCGGCCTTGATCTTGCGCATACCCATGGCCCGGCCGCCGCCCGTGGCACTCCCGGCGCGCGCCTTGACCGGCTTGGCCGCAACCTTCTCGGCCTTATTGGCCTGTTTCAGCGCAGCCTCGGCTTCCACCTGACCGGCGATGTCGTTGCGTTCCGCCGCCTCACGGGCCAGGCGCTCGGCTTCTTCCGCGCCGCGCGTGCCTCGGCCTCGGCCTTGGCCTTCTCGCGGGCAAGCCGGTCGCTCTCACGGCGCAGCCAGTCGCCCTGCATGGCCTTCATGGTTTTGCCCAGCTTATCCAGCTTGGCAGTCAGCGGGGTAAAGGCTTCCTGCACCTCCGCGCCCAGATCATCCCAAGGCTTCTTCGCTGCCTTCCGGGCGTCCTCGACGCGCTTGAAAAGCCCCCGGGCGCCGGTGATGAAGTCGGTCAGCCGTTCCGCCTGATCGACGGTCTGCACCGTCTTGATGTCCAGCCATTTGCCAGCGGCATCGCAGAACACTGAGACGTGCGCATTCAGTTCAGCATGGGCCATATCGTCATAGGCTGCCTGCTTGTCGTCGGCCTTAGTGCGCGCCGCCTCAGCCGCCTCTTTCGCGCGCTTCACCTGCTCCAGGGTGGCTTCGCCCGGCAGCGTCGGCATGACAATCGCCTCAGGCGGCTGATTGTGAAGGCGGTCGGGCAATCCAGAAAGGTCGTTCATTGGTTGGTCTCCTTGGGTTTTTGAGGGTGAAGGTTAGGCGGCGCTTTCAGCCACTTTGGGCCGCAGAGCCTTTTCGCGCTCAAACGCCTCATTCAGGGCTTTGGCCACGCTGATCGCGACAGTTTCGGGATCGTCGACATAATCGGTCAGCAACAAGACCGGGAAGCGCAACGAAAAGTTGCGAGACCCGTCTTCGTTTTGGCGTCCGCCGGGCGTCGGGTCGTGGATGATCGCCCAGCGGTGCTGTGCGGCCTTCGGGTGCGCTGTGCGTTCGGCTTCGTAGTGTTGCCGCTTACGTTCAGCAGAAGGAACCTCGCCACCCAGTTCACCGATGGTCGACAAGCAGTCCGTCTTGGCAGCTTCGCACTCCGCGATGTTACGCAAGTTCTCGATGAGATCGTCTTGAAAATTGGTAATGATCCGATCAAGGGCATCGAGCTTCGTGTAGCAATCGCCCAGCTTCTTTGCGGTCTCCTTGGTAATCATTTCTCTTTCCGGCAGCATGGGGGTTTTGGTCAGATCGACCTTCGCCAAGGTGGCGCGCATCGCAGGGATCATACTGATGCGATGGTTGAGACTGTCGTATTCAGCCTTCGTGATGGGCTTGAGATACGTCCACAT
Organism: Roseicitreum antarcticum; assembly: GCF_014681765.1. Classification (GTDB taxonomy): domain Bacteria; phylum Pseudomonadota; class Alphaproteobacteria; order Rhodobacterales; family Rhodobacteraceae; genus Roseicitreum; species Roseicitreum antarcticum. Next base: position 34,453 of record NZ_CP061502.1, on the reverse strand, counting down.
CCGGTATGGATCGCGGCGCTGACCATCGACCTCGCAGACATACTGCTCTGGGCCGGTCAACTCGCCGGTTTCAAAGTCGATGTCGCGTTCAAGCCAGATGCGCGCTGATACCCATGGCCCGCCACTGATCAGGCGCGCCTTGTACCAGCCGCACTGAGGGTCACCGTCATGCTGCTCGGGGCAGAGACCGGCGACATAGTCGCGGTGCCACGCATAAGCGACACGGGCAGTGGTGGGCTGGCGCATCAGCATCACGACTGATCCGCCTCAGAGAACCCTTCAATTGGGGTCTCATGATCATCAGTAATCTCAAGCCCATCAACGGCGATAGATGGATCAACCTCTTGCAGCCCAAGCATGATGCGCGTCACTGCGCCTTCATCCTTCGTGTCGACTTTACTGGGGTCGAGCTTTGCGACCAGCCGCGACACACCCGCCAGCCAAAGACTCGATCTGCATGACATATCCGCGCCGCTGATACTTGAGTGCGCGCATCAGGCTACCCCCGGCCTCTTCTTCGCGGACGGGTGGGTGTAGTGGATCCGGCGCGCAGCAAGATCAATATAGAAGCGGGGACCGGTGACCGAAGACCAAGGCGATTTTTTGGTGCCACCGTCACGGAAAATGACAGCTTGGCAAACGCTGAAATCAAAAGAGCTTACCAGCGCTTTGGCATCTGCGAACTCCCAGCGCGTGATGAACTGCACCGTGATACGGCCTATGGATATAACCGTGATTGCGTTCCTGGTGTGATGAAGGCGGCAGAACTGCTTGCCGCCGCGTGACGCCTGCAACTCCTCAGCGATCTTGGTCAGCAATTCCTTGCTCGGCCCGAACAGATCAACATCGGAAGGCTGTTCCCCCGCGACCACGGCGCGAACAAAGCCACCACCGAGGAACAGGGTGCCGTGAAACTTGGAAAGCAATGTGCGGACATCTTTCGGGACGCGACGAACAACATGGCTCAGATCTCCTGCCGTGAGGGCTGGGTTATCCATCAAGAATTTTCCTTTTGGCGCGCCTGCATCACGGAACGACCATCAACCAGATCGTCGGTTTGCAGCGACATGCGCTTGAGATCATCGGCGCGGGGGTCTTTTGCCATGCGCGCCTCATGCGCCGCGAGATATGCGGCAGCGTTCAGCGCGCGCAATGCGGCATCAAGCGGGGTGCGGGCTGGGGCGCTCATTACCAAGGCACCCCTGCGTTCGGTGTCTGGTAATTACTGATCGTCTGGCCGAGGGCTGCGGCGCTCCATGGCAGGAAAACCAGCCAAAGCGCCAAGGCAGCAATCAAAAACAGAGCGATGAAGCGCAGCCTGACGATGGCGCGCTGAATTGCCTCTGCCTCGCGCTCAGCCTGCTGACGCAGATCGGTGTCGGCGAACGGATTACTGAAATCCTCAGCCTGCCGGGCAACGGCGCTGTGGTCCGCAGCGCTGTCACGCAGCGACAGTGTGCCGAACTCCGCAGAGCCGTCAGGGTCAATGGCCCAACCCCCGCCGTAAGGCCCGGGCGTGTAGCCTCTTGATTGCATGTGTGTCGGTGGGTGGTCGCGCATCTGTGCCTCCATCGGGTGACGATGGGGCACAGTTGCACGCTATGGCGTGCGCGTCAACACATTAAACGTTATAGCGTGCAGCTTTGATTCGTGCTGAAGTCATCAACAAGCAAAGCCTGTTGGCTTCTTTCAGCAATTTGAGCCGTAGCAAAAAGAGTTGAACGACCGACCGCGAGAATCGGTGCCGTAAGTGCTGCTACCACTGCCGTAGCGGTTGGTCGTTGAGTTCCAGCTATTTCCATTGGCCGCCTGACCATAGGTATTGGTGGTGTTGCCGTAAGAGTGGCTGTTTTGCGACCAGGTGGAGCCAGTGCTGGAGTTGTAACCTTGAACGGAGGTCGAGCCACCATATCGGTTTACGTTGTAAGTGTTCCCACTGGAATCGGTGCACGTGTACACATTGCTTGTGCCATAGCAACTCGCGCTGGCGGTACCGGTCAGTGCGGCCAGCGCGAAGGCGGCAATCATCAAGCTCTTCATTTTCATCTTCTTTCCTCTCTGTGAAGCTTGTGGATCAAGCTGATTGACCGAATCTGACCAACACGGGTACAATCCGGAACATAATGCGAACATCAGGCGGGGTAATGGATAAAATCATCGAGATATTTGACGTCTGGCGAAGGCTCACTCCCGAGCAGAGGGTTGTAGCAATGGCAAATCTTCGCGCGATTGAATTGCGCGAAAGAGGTCCAGCGCCTCCGCGCGCACTCTTGGCGGCACCGAAAGCAATATCTGAAACAGCTCAGCGTCCTCGTCGCCCATCTGGGTGCCCGAGATAACGTAAAGCGTCGCACTTGTCCCTAAGATGTCCAGCGTCTTAGCAAGTCGATTGAAACCGGGGTCTTTCTTGTTCTTGAACACCTGCTGCAACCAGTTTGGCCCGTTGCCTGCGGCAATAGAGATAGCGCGCATGGAGCGCCCGTCGCGTTCCACGCATTCCAACAGCCGATCTAACCATGCCTCATTCATCGCGAAACCTTATCATGAAGAAAACAAGTCGGCGCGAACGTAATAACGTGCATTGACCTGCACGCTATGGCGTGTATATGATCGGGCATGGCAAACAATTTCCGTGATGAAGTCGAAGAATTCCTGAGCCGCACTGGTATGTCAGCATACCGGTTTGGGTGGCTAGCCGTCCGAAACGGACGGTTCGTTGAGCGGTTGAGGGCTGGGCGACGATTCTGGCCCGAAACAGAAGTCGAGGTCAAAGCGTTCATGCGCATGGCTGATAAAGAGAAGCAAAAAACGCAGCAAAAAGCAGGGGCGGCTTAATGTCATTTCTTCCCTCGCAAAACGTGTTCCTAACAGATTGCACGCAACCTCTGGACGTGTCGTCCGGTAGCTTTTCCGACCTTCTCGCCGGAAAATTCTCCAGGCGCTTGTTTGATCCGCACCGCGCCCGCCGAGAGTTCCCCGAAGAATGGGCGGCCTACTGTCGTGAGAATTGGGAAAACAGCACGGAACTGGGCGCAGACTTCGGCGTCAGTGAAAAAGCAGCACGTCTGTGGATGTATGGCACATCATGCCCAAGCGGCTGGGTTGTCGACGTAGCCAGAGATGGGCTTATCCCCGGCAAACCGGCCTTCAAGAAATCGGTGGCGGCATGATCCGCCCACTTAACACCGCGCACTCCTCCCGCGCGGCCAGTCGCCCCGGTGCCTCCTCCTCCCTGCGCCGGGGCGGCGTCATTGCAATCCAAACGCGCGCGGGGTGGGTAGAATGATCGCCCTTTTGATAGCCTCTGCATCCGGCGCCAGCGTCGTGATTACAGACAGCTCAATCGCGTGTGAGCTGATGGCAATGCATCTGCGCTTGTTCGCGGTGGTGCTGTGCATCCCGGCCGGGGTGTTGGCATGATCAGAGCCGCGAATAAATGCCAGACCTGCCCCTTTCGCGGAGCAAGCGTCGAGTATCAGATGTCCTGCGCCCACATTTCTGCCGATGACTGGCCATGTCACACGCTGGACCTGCTCGGTGACCTTGGCATTCAATGCCGAGGCCACTGGCAGGCGGTTCACAAGTACGGTGAACTTATCGGCCCTCAGCTAGATGTCGCGGAGGGCGCGGTATGACGCAAAGCGCAAAATCCCTGTTTCGCGCCACCAAGGCAAAGCCGGTCCTGAAAGGGCCCGGCCTTGCGTTGGACTTGCCAAAGCATTCGAGGCCGGTGGAGCAGCGCCGCGAGCATGACTTCTACGCCACCGGCCAGCCGGAAGCCGTGCGTGCCCTGTTGCATGCCGATGGCGATCGCTTGCGCGCGCTGGGGTCAGTCTGGGAACCAGCCTGCGGCGATGGGGCCATGGTGCGTGAGATACGCGACTTCGGCCTGCCATGCTCTGCATCCGACCTGATCGACCGGGGGTGTCCCGATAGTTGGACGGCTGATTACTTCTCCTGCTATCGCAGCCGGGGCCGGGCGATCATCACCAACCCGCCTTACAACCTGATCACGGCACGCGATGGCCATGGCCGCTGGCTGCACCACACGCTCAATTTGCATGATTGGCGATACTGCGCCCTGTTGCTGTCATGGGAATGGGCCGCCGGCCGAATTAATGGCCTCGGTGAAATCCTCGATCGGCACCCCTTTTCTTACTGCTACCTGATCAGGTGGAAGATTGATTTCACCGGACAGGGCCAAGCACCCCAGCGCAATGCGTGGTTCGTGTGGGATCGCGATGATCCGCGCGACACCAAATCCAATCACCCCGATTTCCGCTTTCTCGACCGGCACGACTGGCGACAGCCTGATTTGTTGCAGTGAACCAATCCCGGCGCGGCGGGTGTTCCGCGCAAATAACCCCAAGGAGGCCAACGTGAACCAAGAGACCATGAACGACCTGTCACTCACCGAGAAGCAGAAGGCCGCGCTCGTATCCCTGAAAGACGGCGCCGGACTGATCAGTGCCGTTACCGCGGCAAAGCTCAAGGCCATGGGCCTGGTGAAAGCAAGTGGCCGCCCGAACGCGCGCGGTTCGACGCATGTCGAATTGACCGACACGGGCAAGCAGGCGGCGTGATCTGATTTTTTGCAAAGCCCCCGGTTCACGCCGGGGGTAATTCGAGGGTGTGTGATGCCAGCAAAATTCAACAAAGAAATCTTCGCCAAACTATGGTGCAACCACAAGGTGCCTACAGCGAAGATCGCCGAAACAATCGGCTTTACTCGTCAGGCGTGCGGCTGGCACGCAAAGCGCATGGGGCTGCCACCGCGCAGCACACTTCGCAGAACCATAGTCGATCCGACCTTGGCCAAGGAAATGTACCTGGCCGGTGTCAGCCTGTCAGAAATTGCACGATATTTCGGTTCAGACCACTCGCAAACGGTCGGCAACGCGGTCCGCAGAATGGGGCTGCCGAAAAGAGAGCGTGGCCCCTCTGGCAAGCACAATGGCGGGTGGAAGCCCACCATGCCGATCCGACAGTTCATCGAGGAGCGCATGGGCCAGAAGATGGCTGAATTGGCTATTCGGGAGCGGTCGAAGTGAAATTACCCCCGATGCGCATCATCCTGCCATGGCCGCCAAAGCAGGTGTTCCCGAATTTCATTCGGGGCAACCATTGGAGCAAGTGCCAGCCGCATATCAAGAGATACCGGGAAATAGCCCAAGTGCTGACCCGGGAAGCGATGCTGCGCAATGTCCACCACACACATGAAGGCGAATGGCAGCTGACAGGGCATTTCTTCGAACCCAACAAGATCCGGCGCGACAAGGATAACATGAAAGGCTCATTGAAGCACGCCCAGGACGGCATCGCCGCCGCAATGAAGGTCGATGACAGCAGGTTCAACATGGGTCACCAGTTCCACGGACAGTACCCGCCAGATGGGGGCGTCATCATCATAATCGAGGCCGTGCTTTCCGATGAAGAAAGACAAGAGGCCTTGATCGCGGCGATGACGGAGGACGCGAAGGAAATCATGACGCGCAGGCGGAAGCTGACCCGTGGCAGCGGCGCGCGGGTGGATGTGGTGCGCCCACCCCTGCACGTCTTGAAGGCAAAGGCGGGGAGGCGAAAATCTTGAGCCAAGACTACAACCCCAAGAAGGCGCGGACCAAGTATGCCTGCCCGATCTGGGTGGATGCTTTTGTGCGGGATACGATGGATTTGGCAGCCGACGAGTTCGGCGCCTATCACCTGATCCTCTATGCGATGTGGTCCCGCGAAGAACTGAACATGCCCGATGATGACCGCAAGCTGGCACGCTTGGCGCGGTGTTCACAGAAGATGTGGCGCGCGCGAATCCGGCCAGCGCTGGAGCCATTTTTCGATGTCGAAAACGGGTACTGGACCAACGTCAGACTGACCAAAGAAGCGACCAAAACAGAGAAGTTTTTGCGCGACCAAAGTGACCGGAAAAGGGGATCGGAGAACTCAGGGAACGCAGCTGCGTTCCCTGAGGGAACGCAGCAAGAGGCAGACAGTTCTGACATAAACTCATATAAGTCACTGAAAAATAACGATCAAGATGCAACCACGGAAACTACAGCGGACCATTCCGGGGAACAACCTACCCAAGAGACCAAGAGTCCAAGTATAAAAGAACCCCCCTTAGCCCCCCCAGGGGGGCGGGAAAAAGAGATCATAAATTTTCCACGAAAACCCAGAACCCAAGGCCGGGAACAAGAGGCAATGTTGAGGGCCAAGGAAATCCTCAGAAGCAAGGAGGCGAAACGAGATGCAGACGACCAATGATCAAGTCCTCGCATGGCTGGACACATTTTCACCCATCGCGTCGATGAAGGAAAATCCCGAAGCGCTGGCGCGCGAGATGGAAACCATCGCCGGGGTGTTCACACGCGAAACATCCGGGCCTGGAACCATCGACAAGACATTCCAGCATATCAAAATGACCAACACATCCCGCGCATGGCCAACTGCGGCGCAGGTCTACGAGGCATTGCGCGAAGTGAAGCGCGAGAAGACCGGCGAGAAAGTTATCGGCAGCCAAACCGGTGATCGGTTCAAGCTCGACGCCATCAACCGCTCGAAGCTCGAAAACGAAGTGATACCTACGGCAAAGCGATGGTTGGGCCAGTTCCCGGGGCTTCGCAAGCACGCGATATCAGTTCTGCTGGAACGAGCCGCTCATTGATGACAATGGCAAGGAATATGAACCATCCGGGAAGCTAAAAAAAACTGACCGCAGGAAGATGTACGCATGAGCAGCAAATTGCGTAGCGTCCGGGCCGTGGTCAACTTCGATGGCACGATCACCATGATAACCGGCATCTGGGGTGAGACCATCACAGCAGCCGATCTGCCCGGCCGCATCGAATTTTACGAGAAGCTGGCCGCCCGCTCCCACCCTCGGACCGGGGAGTCGCGCTATTGGGCCTCAACATACGAACCGAAGGTAGCCGCTCTGCGCCGCGCCCAGAAGATCCACGACAAGATGTTTTCAACAGAGAGGGAGGACGCATGAGTGTAGAGCCAATCAAGGGTGCGAGGGGAGAGAAGCTGGCCCGAGCAACCTGCGATGATTGCGGCACAACATACGAGTTCCGCGCAGCTCACGGGCCGTCAACGAAATTCATCAAAACCGGGAGGTGCAGCACGCGTGGCGTTCTGACTCTCGCAAAACTAAGCCAGGTGTCGACCAAACTCGAAAACGCTGGTTGGCAATCCATCCGCAAGAAAAACCTCTGCCCCAGCTGCGTCATAGCGCGAAAGGCCGAAAACGAAACCGATCAACCCACGGAGACGAAAAGCATGGATACGACGGTCACCAAAATGAAGCCAGCTGTCGCAAAAGAACAAGCCCCGCGCCAACCCACCCGCGAACAGAAGCGCGAAATCATGGGTATGCTGGATGTGTCGTATGACACCAAGTTGGGGCGGTACAAAGGGTCCGACACCGACAAAACGGTTGCTGAAGTTCTTGGTCAGGGCATCCTTTCCGGTTGGGTTGCAGAGATCCGCAAGGAATTTTTCGGAGAGGACGGCGGGAACGGCGAGATTGACGCACTGTCCGCTGAGGTGGCCACGATGGTGCAGCAAATTGAGAAGCATGAGCAAGCCGCTTTGGCCGCCGCCGCAGAGGCCCGCAAACATGCAGAGGCCGCCAGCCGCATCGGTGACAACGCCCGCAGCCTCGGTACCCGGATCGACCGGATCAAAGAAGCCGTCGGCCCGCGTGCCGCAAAGGCTTGAAGGAGCAATCAATGACAATCGAAGCCGAAAGCAACCACGCGATCTGGGTCCGGTGCAGCACAGGCAATGGCGATGTCATGCTGATCCAGATCGACGCCAACACCGGCAACTGCCTGATCGACGCCTACAAGGGGGGAGACGTGGACCCGGATCTGGAACCGCCGCGCACCCTCACGATCCCACGCGGCGAAATGCTGGCCCTCGGACACATGCTGATCGACATGGCAACGCGCCAAAAGCCCTTGATTTACCTTGGCTGGGACAGGGGTGAAGAAGAATGAGCCGCATGAGGATCATGACCAAGGGCTTTCCGGTGTGGGAATAGGCCGGGGGTGTATCTATCTCTGGGGGCTGTGGACTCAGGACCGGCGTTGGGAAAAACTTTCGCAGGCGCAAATTTGCGTTTAAGGGGTTACGCGTAACGATTTCACTTGCACGCCGTTACGTGTAATGCTATTGTTATCCTATAGGGCGGCGATGGTCGCGGCCCGCAGGAGTAGATAAAATGACCGAACAAGAATACGAGATGAACGCCGAAGCAATCGCCCTGGCAATTTGGGAAATCAGCACCGGGAACGGGCGCGATCTGGACGAAGACCAGCATGACAGTCACATGGCAAACTGTCATGCTGCGGTGGCGAACACCTACCAAGACGACATCAGCATCAAGGATTGGCATGACGCTACGCTGAAGGTGGTAGCATGACCCTGACGCGCCCACGCAAGGCGCGCATTCTGGAAGCGGCTGGCTTGCGATACGTCGCGGGCTGGCTTCCCCACGAAAAAGCAAAACAGGTTTTGCAGGAAATAGAGGAGGCGGAGTCGTTGGTTAATGCGGCTTTACCGAAGGTGTCGAAATGATCGTTATCAGCGCTATCGTGTTGGGCTTCGGCCCCATGGCCGCGAGCATGTATCTGACGGAGCGCTGGGGCTGGGGCTATGCCGCACGTGGCTTGTTCACCGGAGCCATGACGCTCATCGGCCTGTTCATGTGGCTGGTGATCTTCGCAAGGCCCTGATCGCCATCATCACAACCAAGACCAACGCCCGGCCATCGTGCCGGGCTTTTTCATGTCCGCATCCTGTCAATTTCGAAACAAAATCCAAAATTAAATCGCAAGCTAAACACAAGATGTAGTCGAAATAGTCCATTTATCGCGTACAGAGCCAAAGCGCCCAAATGATCTACATGTTGTAGTGACACCCAAAATGCTGCACATTATCCGCCATACAACGCAAGATGTGGTGTCATGGCAGGACTTTCAGACAAGCAAACCAAATTCGTTGATGAATATCTGATCGACCTGAACGCAACTCAGGCCGCAATTCGTGCTGGATACAGCCCAAAGACCGCATATTCGCAAGGCCAACGCCTGTTGAAGAAAGATGAAGTGCAGGCCCGCATCCAGGAACGCCGCAAAGACGCCCAGAAGCGCGCCGAAGTCACCCTTGATGATGTCCTGCTGGAATACAAGCGCATCGCATTCACCGGCATGTCGAAGTTCCTGCGCATCAGCCCGGACGGTGATCCCATCATCGACCTGTCAGCATGCACGCCGGAAGACCTAGACCTGTTGGCCGAAAGCTCGATCGAGGATTTCACCGAAGGCCGGGGCGAAGACGCGCGCGACATCCGCCGCGTCAAGATCAAGACCATGGACCGCCTCAAGGCCCTTGAGACCTTGGGCAAGCATCTGGGCATGGGTGACAAGGCCGCCAACGCCGCCGTCGACAGGCTGGCCGAGGCGGTCAAGGAAATCAGCCGCCGTGGTTCGGCCGCACCAATCTCAACCGCGCGTCCAAGCGGGAATAAGCAGCCTTGAACGCGATGGCAGCCATATCACTGGCCCATATCACGCCTGACTTCGTGCCCGACACCGAGGCCGACTTCCTCGCATGTCTGGAATCTTGGGAATGGCGCATCTACAGCGGCCAGCTCTACAAGATCATGGTCAAAGCCGAGGGTGATGACGGCGAAGGCTTCACCATGCCCTTCATCCCCAACGTCAACCAGCGCCGGTTCATTGAGGATCTGCACTACCGCAACGTGATCCTCAAGGCGCGGCAGCTTGGTTTTTGTCTCGACCCATCAACGCGCGTGCTGACAGCCAATCTCGAATGGGTTCGCATCGACAGCCTCAAGGAGGGTGATCAGCTTGTGGCCTGCGACGAGCATGTGCCGGGAGGCAGGGGCGCTGCACGTTCGATGCGCACAGCAACAGTACAGCGGACAGTCACGATGCAGGCGGAACGCTTCAAAATAACGCTTGATGATGGACGCGAGGTGATTTGCACCGCCAATCACCCGTGGCTCACTACCAAAGCAAGTGTTGGGACGAAATGGCGCAGTATCAGCGGTGACGGCAACAATGTCGTCGGCAGGATCAAGGTCGGAACAAAGATACGATCCATCGCAAAACCATGGGATGAACCGACATATGAAGATGGTTGGTTCGGCGGCATGATTGACGGTGAGGGAAGCATAGCAAAATCATGCTCGTCTGGCTGCGAAATCAACGTCTCACAGCGCAATGGTGCTGTCTGGGATAGGATGGTCGCGTATGCCCAGAGGCGCGGCTACAGCGCCCGGATAGAGAATGACACCGAACGAAAAACCAAACTGGGCAAGACACCAGTTCCGAAGCTTTGCTTCACACGGATGAATGAGCTTTTCCAGCTGGTTGGGCAAACACGGCCAAGCCGAATGATCGGGCGCGCTTTCTGGGAAGGCAAAGGCTTACCGGGCAAGCGGAATGCAAACAACGATGCATGGGCAACTGTCGTAGCCATTGAGCCAATGGGTATTGGCGATGTGGTCGATCTGCAAACCAGCACCAGAACCTACATTGCCGAAGGTTTGGTCAGCCACAATACCACCCTGATTGCAATCCTATGGCTCGACCACGCCCTGTTCAACTCCGACCAGCGGTGCGGCATCATCGCCCACAGCCTGGACGACGCCGAGGTGATCTTTCGGGACAAGGTGAAGTTCGCCTACAACAACCTGCCCGAACACGTCCAGGCCACGATGCCGCTTAAGCGCGAGACGGCCAAGGAATTGCTGTTTGCGCACAACAACAGTGGCATTCGCGTGGCCACCTCGATGCGATCTGGCACCATTCACCGGCTGCATGTGTCCGAGATGGGCAAGATCGCCGCCAAGTTCCCTGAAAAGGCCGTGGAGATTGTCACAGGCTCACTGCCAGCCGTCCCAACATCAGGCATAGCCGTGATCGAAAGCACCGCCGAGGGGCAGGAAGGCGAGTTTTTCGAGATAGCCAACCGCGCCGAACGGATCATGCAGGCGGGCAAGATCCCGAACATCACGCAGTTCAAGTTCCATTTCTTCCCTTGGTGGATGGAGCCCGGCTACACCTTGGACGACGCCGAGGGCATCACCGTCACCCCGGAAGACCACGACTATTTCGACACGATCCAGCGTGAGCAGCGTTGCACCATCCACCAGGGCCAGCGCCTCTGGTATGTCGCCAAGCGTGAAAACGATTTCAGCGGCGATCAGGAAAAGATGTGGCGCGAAATGCCCTCGACGCCCACAGAATGCTGGATGCAGTCGACCGAAGGCAAGTTCTACACCAAGCAGCTGGCCGCCGCGCGCATGCAAGGCCGCATCACTCGTATCCCGCATGTCACCAGTGTCGCTGTAAACACGTTCTGGGACATCGGTGCAGGCGATGGCAGCGGCATATGGGCGATGCAGCATATCGGCCCGCAAGAGCGGTTCCTGCGCTACTTCGAGGGGTGGAGCGAGGGCTATGCCCATTACGTCAAGATGCTGCGGGATACAGGTTGGATATTCGGTGTCCACTTCCTGCCTCACGACGCGATGCAGCAGCGACAGCTGGCCGACCGCGTTGGTTCGCCCCTCGATTTCCTGACAGAGCTGGCGCCTGACTGGCGTTTCCAGATCGTGCCCCGCGTCGAAACCATCCAGCACGGCATATCCATGACGCGCGAGGCGTTCAGCCGGGCCTATTTCGATGAAGAGGGCTGTGCGCCCGGCCTCAACCACCTCGAACTCTACGGCAAGAAGTGGAACGCGCGCCTCGGCACATGGTCTCACGAGCCTGAAAAGCTGGCCGGGCACTCAGAGGCCGCCGATTCCCTACGTCAATGGGCGCAGGGCTATGACCCCCGCCTGATCAACATCCAACGCAGACCGCGCCGACGCGCAAGAGGAGGCATGGCATCGTGACCCAGCTTATCATTCCCGGAAAAGTGCAGCAAAAAGCGCAGCATATCGACACCACCGACAGCGACGGCACCGAGGCATACCGCCACGCCCTCGACCTGACGGTAAATCACAAGGTCATCTCACGCGGCGACGTGCTGATCTATTGCACATGGCTGCGCAGGGCGGGGCAATGGGAAGCCTGTCTGGTTCTGGTGCCCAAGGGCGCGGTTCTTAGCGCTGAGCGTGTGGTGCCGTGCATCGTGCCCCTGTCGCGCGCCTACGCATGGGCGGAAGAGACGGGCGACTTTGGCGACTGCCTCATCAACGCGGGGTATTTCTGCGCCAACCTGGGGTTCAACCCGGTCAACCCCAAGAACCCCATGAAGATCATCGGCATCATCCGCGACTGCCTGCACGACCTGCTGACAATTCCGCCGCGGTATGAAGACGCCCCCAAGACCGTCACCGCCGAAATGGAAGTGACCGACAATGCCACAGGCAAGGTCAAAGAGATCGAAGTGAGCGATGATCATGGCGCAATCTGATCACAATGGCCCCAGCGCCATAGAATCCACCCCAAAGCGCAGCGCCAAAGCCCACGGACCAGAGGTCAACAACCGTTTCCTCTACGGCGATGACATGGCCAAGGTCGAGAAGAGCCCGCTCGACAGTGAACGGGTCAAGAACCTGCACACACGCATGGTCAGCCACTACCTGCGCGAGATGGACAGGCAGGCCGCATGGCGCACACGCATGGCACGCGATGAAGCGTTCTATGACAGCGACCAGTGGACCGCCGAGGACATCCAAATCCTTGAGGCACGCGGACAAGACCCATTGGTCATGAACGTCATCGCTCAGTCGCTCAACTGGATTATCGGCAGCCAGCGCCGCGCACGCACCGATTACAAGATCCTGCCGCGCCGCAAGGAGGCGGCAAAGGCGGCAGAGCGCAAGTCGCAGCTGCTGAAGTACCTCGCCGACGTGAACAAGAGCCGGTTCAGCGAATCCGACGCATTCGAGGAGATGACCAAGGCAGGCCTGTCGTTCATCGAATGTGGCGTCCAAGAAGATACCGACGGCGAACCAATCTACGACCGCTACGAGTCGTGGCGCAACATCGTCTGGGACAGCACGGCGACGGAGCGCGACATGAGCGATGGGCGCTACATGTTCCGCACCAAGTGGGCAGACCTTGACGACGCATGCGCCATGTTCCCCAAGCGCAAGCATCACATTGAGGCAAGCGCGTCCAGCACGTACGAATTTGGCGGCAGTGTCGATCGCTACGGCGATGATGCCATGGACAAGGCCGAGCAAGACAGCATCAGCGACAGCTATTCATCAATCGAACACCCCGACAGCCACCGTGAGCGCGTCAGGCTGATCGAGGCATGGTTCAAGGTGCCCGAACAGGAACAGGTGATGGGCGGCGGCGATTTCGCCGGTGAAATGTACGATCCCGACAGCCCAGGGCACGTCGAGCAGGTCGAAACCGGACAGGCCGAGGTGCGCACAAGGCTCACCTACCGCATCTACGTCATGGTGATGACCACGAAACACGTCCTGTGGTTCAGCAAGTCGCCCTATCGGCACAACCGATACCCGTTCACCCCGATGTGGTGCTACCGCAAGGCTGGCACCCGTGAGCCTTACGGCGTCGTGCGCAACATGGTCGACGCCCAGCGGGACATCAATAAGCGGTTCTCCAAGGCGCTGGCTATCCTGTCCAGCAACAAGACCATCATGGACGAAGGCGCCGTCCCTGACCTCGATGAATACGCCGAGGAAATCGGCAACCCCAACGCGGTTATCGTCAAAAAGAAGGGTTTTGAGCTCAAGATCGACGCCGACCGCGAGCTGTCTGCTGCGCACCTGAATGTCATGCAGATGTCTATCCAGATGATCCAGACGCTATCAGGCGTCACGGATGAGGCTATGGGCAAGACCACCAACGCCGTGTCAGGCAAGGCGATCATGGCGCGCCAAGAGCAAGGCAGCGTGTCCACGGCAAAGCCCTTCGACTCCCTGCGGGCATGCAAGCAGTACCATGGCGAGAAAAAGCTGTCTCTGGTCGAACAGTTCATGGGTGAGCCAAAGCAATTCAGGATCACGAACAGCCGGGGGCAGCCAGATTACGTCGAAATCAACGACGGTATGCCCGAGAACGACATCGTGCGCACCAAGGCCGACTATGTGGTCAGCGAGGACGATTTCAACGCCTCTATGCGGCAAGCGCAGGTGGCCGAGCTGATGGAGTTGATGGTGGGCCTCGCCCCCGTTGCGCCCCAAGTCGTCATGGTTCTGCTCGACCTCGTGGTCGAGGCTATGGACGTGCACAGCCGCGAGGAAATCGTCAAGCGCATCCGCGCCATCACTGGCATGGAAGACCCCGACGTTGACCCCAGCATCCCTGATCCTGAGCGCGAAGCTCGTGAGCAGCAAAAAGCGAAGCAATCCGAGCTGGAACAGCGCGCAGCCATTGCAAACCTCGAAAAGCTGGAAGGCGAAGCCGCCAAGGCCCGGGCCGTCGCCGACAAGGAATCGGCCAACGCCGCGAAGGTCTTGCAGAGCATGCCCGGCGAGACCGTCGAGCAAAAGCGCAAGGCGCTGGAACTGGCCCTCGCCCTGATCGCAGCGCCGCCGCTGGCCGTCGATACCGCAGATGTGCTGGTCGAGAACGCCGAGGCACCGATGCAACCCCCACCACCTCAAGAGCCACCGATGCCTGAGCAAGGCATGGCCCAGCCAATCGAAGGAGAAATGTGACGTGCTGGATTATCGGAACATCGAAAAACCCGCCCGCCTGAACAAGATCGAGGGATACGCGGTCTTCGCAGGACTGATCGGCCTGTTGGCTGTCATGGCATCAAATGCGGCTGGTTTTGTCGTCGCCACATGGGCAGGCGCTGCTGTCGCCGTTCCTGCCTTCGGCATCGGCTGGCTTGCCTCGCTGATCGCCCTGATCGGCGCCTACGCGATCCTGCGTCTGGACTGGTCGATCCAAGACATGAACTCGATCCAAACCGACGAAGCCTATGAGCTTTCCAAGAAGGTGCTGAAAACCCGCAGGTTTGTCGAGCGCTGGCAACTCTTCGTTGTGCTTCTTGCGCTGTCGCAGGTGCTGACCGGCGCGCTGCTTGTTGCCTCCACCATTAACCCAACCTGAAGGAGACCTTACCAATGGCTAAGGACCAACTCGACCATGATGAACTCAACGATGCTGATGATGTCGTACCTGTACTGGTTGACTACGACACTGCCGAGGCTGCGGAAGCAGATGCAGCCGATCAGGACATTGATCAGGACGCCGCTGAAAACGATGGCTACGACATTCGCGACGACCTGGACGACAGCAACAAGCATGTGCTGGGCCTCCTGTCCGATGAGGAGCTTGCAGCCCTCAATGACGACGAGGACGACGACGAAGGCGACGATGACCCGGATGCAGAAGCTGCCGGTGAAGAAGACCAACCCGAGGCCGAAGACACCGCCAAAGCGGATGTCGATGCCGAACAGGAAGCTGATGAAGGCCCGGATGCGACCGCGCAGGCACAGCCCGCACAGGTCGAACTGACAGCGCAGCAGCTTGCTGACATCAAGGCGGCCGAGAAGGCAGCACGCACCGCCGCCATGGAAAAATGGAAGGACGGCGAACTCACCGACGATGAACTGGATTCGGAGTGGGAAGCCGCCGCCGAAGCAGCGCATGCCAAAACCCAAGAAATCCAAAACCAGCATGTGCAGCAAAAAGCGCAGCAAGACTGGGACCAGGTTGTCGAAACCTTCCACAATGACGCGCGCAGCTACCTTACCGGGAACCCAGACCTCAAAAAGCCCGAACACATTGCCGAATTTGACCGGCATGTGAAGGCAGTCACCGCGTCGCCGCGCTACGACAATATGACCAACACCCAGAAGCTGGCAGCAGCCCACAAGCTGTATCTGGCAGAGGCGGAAACACTGGGCTTCGAGGCACCGCCTCTGGTCAAGGCACCCGCGCCCAACCCGAAGCCCGCAGCGGTTCCGGCGCCGAAACGCGCGGCAAAGCGCCCGGAGATTGTTCCCACCCTGAACAAGATCCCCGCTGCCGCCTCCAACTCCGAGGCAGATGGGAAGTATGGGCAACTGGAAGCCTTGATGGACACCGGCACCCCTGAGCAGATCGAAGCCGCAATGGCGCGGCTGTCACCCGATGAACGCGAGGCATTCGCCTCCATGGACCTTGGTTAAGCAAGAAAGGATCTGATCGTGGGGCTGACAGTGAAATTGAAACCGGGTGAGCGCGTGCAGGTCGGTGACAACATATTCATTACCTGCAAAGCGGATGGTGGGGGAACGGCCAAGGCATACGTTCAATTCGAGGCCCCACCAGAGGTGCGCATCACCAGACTGCCAGCCCCCGACAGGCCGAGAAGCGCAACATATAGTTGATTGTTGCGCATAAGACGCAAGATGTAGTATCGTGCGACCACACACACACAGGGCATGGACGTCCTCTCACTCTCTTTTCAGAGCAAGCGAGGACTCGTAATGGCTCAAACTATCATCCCGTGGGGCGATCCCAAAGCCCAGAAAAAATGGTCCAGCACCCTGGCAGTCGATGTGGCCGCCCAGTCGTACTGGGGCCGTAAGTTCATGGGCAAGGGGCAGAACAACATCATCGAAGAGAAGCTCGAAATCGCCTCTGATGCCGGTGATCGCGTTTCGTTCGACCTGTCCGTCCGTCTGCGCCAGCGCCCGACCGCTGGCGACAAGCGCGTGAAGGGCAAGGAAGAAAATCTGCGCTTCTACACCGACGAAGTGATCATCGACCAGCTGCGGCACCCCGTCAGCGCTGGTGGCCGCATGTCGCGCAAGCGCACCATCCACGACATGCGCAAAATCGCCAAAGATCGGCTGGCCGAGTACTGGAGGACATACCTGGATGAGCTGAAATTCATCTACATGTCCGGCGCGCGCGGCATGAACGAAGAGTTCATCGAAGGCGAGGACTATGCCGGTCACGCCGACAACCCGTTGCGCGCACCCGACTCCACGCACCACCTGTTCGGTGGTTCCGCGACGGCCAAGGGCAACATCACCGCGACGGACCGCATGAGCCGGAACCTGATCGAGCGGGCCGAAACCCACGCGCGCATGATCCGGTCCTATGACCGGGAAGCCACCGCGCTGATGCCGGTCAACATCGAAGGCTCTGACCGTTTCGCCGTGGTCATGTCGAAGTATCAGGAACACGACCTGCGCGTGAACGATACCGAGGGCTGGGTGAAGATCCAGGCCGACGCATCCAAGGCCGAGGGCCGCAACAACCCCATCTTCAAGGGCGCGCTTGGGATGATCAAGGATGTGGTTCTCCACGCCCATGAGAACGCCATTCGTTTCAATGACTTCGGGGCCGGGGCCAACCTGCCTGCCGCACGCGCGCTGTTCATGGGCCGTCAGGCCGGTGTCATCGCCTACGGCACCCCGGGCGGCATGCGGTACATGTGGAAGGAGGAAATGGAGGATTATGACAACGAACCCACGGTCGTGGCGGGTGTCATCTTCGGCTTCTCGAAAACCCGGTTCAACAACCGCGACTTCGGCCTGATCTCCCTCGACACCCACGCTGCGCCCCCGGTCGGCGTCTGATTGACATGAGGGCGGCGAGGTCAGACCCGCCGCCCTTCTCAACTCCAGCACCGCAAAAGGGGCAAACAATATGGCACTGAAGCAATCCAATATGGCGCAACTGCGCGAAACCACGCCGAGCGGCTATGTCAGCGGCGCGCGTATGGTTGGTATCGCAACCTACACCGTCGCCCAGGCATTCACCGCAGCCAGCGACAAGCTGGAATTGGCCGTCCTGCCCGCAGACGCCCGCCTTGTCAGCGCAGAGCTGATCGGGGTCGGTGTTGGCGCGATCACCGCCACCATGGGCCTGATGTCGGGCGAGGTCGGGGCCTCTGACAACGCGCGCACTGTTGGCAACCAACTGCTGGCCGCCGTCTCGATCAATGACACTGCTGCAAAGGCAACCACACTGGCTTGCCTGAATATCGCGCCCAGCAACGTGCATCGCTCCATCGGCGTCACGCTGTCGGGCAACGTCGCAGCCGGTTCGGCCAAGAAAATCACGCTGGTCCTCGAATACGTCTTCTGAGGCCGGGCAAGCATATCACCAAGCGCAAAGGGGCAGGCGGTTTGAACTGTCTGCCCCTTTTTTTCAACCAAGGAGACCAACCGTGAAGATCGAACTGAAAATCAAGCGGGCCGGTGGCACCAATATCACCATGGCCGACAACACCGAAATCAGCTTCAAGCCCGATGAAACCGGCGCACACGTTGCCGAGGTCGCGAACCCGAACCATGTGCAGCGCCTGCTGACCATCCCCGGCTATGTGGTCTATGGGACCAGCGAAGATCAGCCCGCACAGGGCCCAGTCGAGACCAAGAACGCAACCGAACCCGGTACCCCCAGCAATGTGTCACCCGAAGACGTCGCCCCGCCGACGCACCCGCACTCCGATGACCAGAAGGCCGATGATGAAGACGGCGTGTTCCTCTCGGATATGACCGATGAAGAACTGCTGGCCGAGCATATCCGCGTGGTCGGTGGAAAGCCGCATCACAAGGCCAAGCGCGAAACCATCATCGCAGCGATCGAGACAGCAGAAGACGCCGCTGAGGCCGCCAGCAAAGGGAGCGCCGCCTGATGGCTTTCCAAGCGCGCGACGTAATGCGGCGGGCAACCATCATGCTTCAGGATGGGGGTGGCGTCCGCTGGCCCGCCCCCGAGCTGTGCGACTGGCTCGATGATGGCGCCCGCGAGATTGCCCTGCAAAAACCCACTGCAACGGCATCGACCGCCGTGCTGGAGCTGGTTGAAGGTACCAAGCAAAGCCTACCGGAAGGGTATCACAAGCTGTTGGCCGTGGTCCGCAACGTCGCGGGCCGTGTGGTAACGCCCGCAGTGCGGGAGGTGTTCGATACCCAGATCCCCGGCTGGCATGATACCGCGGTACTTCCGTTCTCAGCGACCGTGATGCACGTCGTAGACGATATGTTTGATCAGTCGGTGTTCTATGTCGTGCCCGGCAACACCGGGACCGGCGAGGTGGAAGCGATTGTGTCGCGGCTGCCCGAGAAGATCACCCGTCCGAGCGGCGGTTCATCCATCCTCGATCTGGACAGCTACACCGCAGCTGTTGCCGTCCCTGACATCTACCAGAATGCCTTGGTGGATTATGTCTGCTACCGCGCCTTCTCCAAGGACATCAACGTGGCAGGCGCAGCGCAGCGCGCGCAAGCGCACTATCAGCTGTTCCAGCAAGCCCTTGGCATCAAGAGCCAGGTCGAGATGGCCCAGAACGTCGACACGCCGAAGTCGCGGTTCAGCCAATAAGGACGCATTGCTATGGTTGCCCCCATCCGTATCGCGCAGTTTCTGCCCTATGTCATGCCGCACGCACCAGGTGCGCCTGACATCGTGGCCGAGAAGTACATTCGGATGGCGGCAATCGAGTTTTGCGAACGCACCCGATGCTGGCGCCACCTGATCAGCGTCGATCTGACCGACCAGACCACGGAGGCGATGATTGCGCCATATTACGCCGCGATCCATGAAATCGAATATGCGTCGTTCACGTCAGAGTTTTCCCAAAAGCGCGCGTTGACCCCGACGCAGTTTTCCGACGTGTCCAAGGAGTACCGCCCGTCGCTTGAGACCGGGCAGCCTGAATACGTCACCCAGACCAACCCCAACCACGTCACGGTCCTGCCTCTCGCTGCGGGCACGCTGGAACTGTCGGTATTTCTCAAGCCCCGCATGGGCCAGCAGTTCGGGCCGGGCGAGTTGGGCGACCCCATTCAGGACGATTTCAATGTCGTTCCCGACTTCCTGCTGACCCAATGGGGCGAGGCGGTCGCATGTGGAGCCTTGTCAAAGCTGTTGATGGTGCCCCAGCAGCGGTGGACCGACCCAAAGATGGGCGGATTCTACCTCACGAAGTTTGAACGCGCCTGCGACAAGCACTTCTCGCAGAGCATCAGGGGCCAGCAGCGCAAGGCCAAACGCACCCGCTTTTCGTTCATGTAGGATCTCGACCAATGCTCAAAGCCGAGAATTTCAAGGGCGAAATCCCACGCATAACCCCGCGCCTTTTGCCGCAGGGCTTCGCTGAGGTCGCACTGAACGCAAAGCTCAAGGATGGCAACATAGCCGCGCTGAATGCGACCGTGACAGCCAACACCTTCGCCAGCACTGCGCAATCCTTCACCTTTCACAATGCCGTCTGGCGGTCCTGGAATACCGTTGTGAACGCTGTACCCGGCCCGGTCGCGCAAGATCGGCTCTATGTGACAGGCGATCTGCAACCGCGTGTCATCGTCGGCGGCGAGACCCGCAACCTCGCGCTGCCCGGCCCGGCCGACGCGCCCACGGCAACGTTGGTCGGCACGCTTGACCCCGAGGTGTTCGAGACGATTGCTTTCGTGGTGACATTCGTCACGGACCAGCAAGAAGAAAGCCCGCCCTCCCCCATCAGCGATACCCTCGACTGGACACCGGGGCTTGGCGTCACCGTCAGCAACTTCTCGCCGCCGCCTGCGGGGCGCGGTGTCACCCATCGCAGGATCTATCGCAGCCAGACGTCAGCCATGGGCATCACCGATCTGTATTTCGTCGCGGAGCAGCCCATTGCAGGCAACAGCTTCACCTACAACGACACGAGCCACCCCTTGGGAGAGGTGCTTCCCAGCAATGATTATGATGCGCCCCCCAGTGACATGGCGGGTATCATCGCCATGCCCAACGGTATGATGGCTGCATTCTCAGGCAAGGAGGTGCTGTTCTGTGAGCCGTTCATCCCACATGCGTGGCCGGTGCGGTATCGCCTGAAGGTGGACTACGAGGTTGTTGGTCTTTCCGCCTTTGGCTCGACCCTGGCAATCCTGACCACCGGCCAGCCATACCTTGCCCAAGGAACCGCGCCGGAAAACATGGTGATGGAGCGGGTTGAAATGAATTACCCCTGCGTGTCCGCGCGCGGCATCGTTGATCTGGGGTACTCCGCCGTCTATCCATCGACCGAAGGCCTTATCATGCTGTCCACCAGCGGCGCGCAGGTCGTATCGCGCAAGATCTGGACCCGTGACCAGTGGGCAGCGCTAAACCCGGCAACCTTCATCGCTGGGCAGTATGATGGTGCCTATGTCGTCTCCCATGAGCCGGTGTCGGGCACACGCAAGATCGTCGTTATTGACATGTCTGGTGATCAGCCATTCATCACCCGTGCCGATATTCAGGCCGCCGCGATGCATTACGACATATCGCGCGGCGACCTATACATCCTCGACGGCGTTTCAGGCGGAACCGAAGTCAGAAAGTGGGACGCAGGCGCACCGATGCAATACCGCTGGCGCAGCGGGCTGATGCGGCAAGGCGGCGCAGTCGGATATGGTGCAGCCGAGACCCAAACCATGTTTGAGGCCGGGCGCACGGTGACAACCCGTGTCTTTGCCGATGCCGCTCAGATCCGTGAAACATCAGATGCCGATACGCCATTCCGGTTGCCATCTGGGCTGGCCGAACGGTGGCAGTTCGAGTGCGAAGGCACCGCTACCGTTACTGCATACCGGATGGCGGGTGACATCAGCGCACTGTCGGGAGGGTAATGCTGTGCCAAACCTGACCGAAAGACGGCTGTTCGAGGCTCTTGGCATCCTGATCGGTGATCGAGGCAACGATGGTCGGCGCGCGCTGCGTGTCGATGAGTTCGACAGATTGTTTGGGCCCGCCAACGCGCAGACCATGCGTGAGATACAGCGTGTCAGCGAGACTGTGACCGAAACCGGCGTCACAGTGGAAGGCGTGCTGGTGGACATCGCCAACCTGAACACCACCGCCGACAACATCATTGCCGAGGTCAATGCCTTCACGACTTCGATCCAGACCGATTTCGACGCATTGCTTGTGGATGTCGATGGCGCGAACGCCGCTGCCCTACAGGCCCAGGCCGCGCGAGACGCGGCAATCGCGGAAGCAGCGAACGCTTTGGCCAGCGCCAACAGTGCAGGGAATTCACAAACGCAGTCGGCGGCTTCTGCCACTGCCGCAGGCCTGTCGGAAGCCAGCGCAGCCAACGCCGCCGCGACTGCCGCCACATCGCAAACCAACGCCGAGAATGCTGCAACGGCCTCAGCCGCGTCTGCTGCAACGGCTGACACGCGCGCAACCGATGCCGATCAGTCGGCGACAGCGGCCCAAGCATCGCGGACCGCAGCGGAAACCGCGCGTTCAGGGGCCGAGAGCGCGGAAACCAACGCAGCGACCAGCGCGACCAATGCGGAAGCTTCTTCGGCGCAGGCGTCATCCAGCGCAACGAATGCGGCAACCAGCGCGAACAGCGCCGGGGATAGCGCAACGGCGTCGGCCAGCTCTGCCAGCGCAGCCCAGACAAGCGCGTCTGATGCGTCCCAATCGGCAACTGCTGCATCCGATTCCGAGATTGCGGCCCAGACCGAGGCCAGCGCTGCCGGGGTGGCCCGAAGCCAAGCAGTCACCGCCAGTGAGAATGCAGATGCAGCTGCTGCACTGGCTGGCGAACGGCTTACCGTCACGTCGCAGATCACATCGCGCGGTATATCGGTTCTAAGGGACCAGTTCCTTGCTGAGTTCAATGCCGCCAACTGGACGCGGGACAATGCCCAAGGTGAACTGACCTTGGTGGACAACACGCTCTATTCAATCGGTCAGGATTGGCGGTTTGTCACCGATCTGGGGGAAGTCGATGGCTTGCAAACCAGATCAGACCGGGCGAACTGGCGCGGGCCGCGAAATGCCGAGCGCTATGTGGTCGACGTGGATTTCACGCTCGAAAGCGGCAGTATCGCCGGGGCGTGTGTTTACCTCGACTGGGTAAATTCCGCCAGCACGGTAAGCCGTGTGGAAGTGCCACTGAGCATGTCTTCAAGCGGCCCGGTGGTCACTGGTCAGCCCATGACGGCCACGATGCTGATCGAGCGACCCAGCGATTTTGCCGGGGTGTTCGATTACAACCGGCTGATCGTCTACGCGAACCGCAACACGCTGGTTTCGGGCAACGCTGAAAAAACGATTCGCTTCCATCGCATCAGCATCAGGCCCGCAAACGACGCAGAGGCCCGCGTGATTGATATTGCCGCGTCAGTCACGCAAGAGGCTTTGACGCGCGCGAACGATGATGCCGCACTGGCTACGCAGATCAGCACTGTGCAAAGCGATCTTGGCGATGTCTCTGCCGAAGTGTCGACGCAAGCCACGGCAATCAGCACGATCGAGGGCAACGCTGCGGCGACCTTGGCCTTCCGCGCCGAAGCGGGTTCGGCAGGTGCAACGCTGGAGCTGATCGCGGCCAGCGATCCGACGGGCACCACGTCCATGGCCCGCATTGACGCTGCGAACATCATCCTGAACGGTAGCGTGACTGCGGCGCAGCTCTCGACCGGCCTGCTGATCACCGACACGGCGCAGATCGGCGATGCAGTCATCACTGGCGCAAACATTGGCGAGGCCGAAATCACCACCGCCAATATCGCGGACGCCACGATCACCAGCGCTAAGATAGCGGGAGGGATCGAGTCGGACAATTACACCCCCGGCCCGGACGGCAGCGGCTGGGCGATCTATCGCAGCGGTTTCGCGCAATTCGGCACGCTGTCCTTGCGCGAGGGCGCCGTGACCACAATCGGTTCAGTGCAGCGCGCAAGCTACGACACCACCAGTGTGTGGGTCGACATCCTGAGTGTTGATATACCCGCGTTCTCAGGGGCCACCCTGACCGCGATCGTGTCGGGGTTGATGACCCAAACCTCGCGGCAAAACAGCGAGGGCGATGTCTTCTACGCCTATGGCTCTTATCGCGTCGTGATCAATGGAACGGTGCGTTTCACGCGGAGCGCAGAAAGCGGCCCGGGCACGGGGGTTTTTGCCGTTCCGTCCCTGACCTCGGGCGACAACACCATAACCGTTCAGGGCAGCTATACCGGCGACAACTCAACTCTGTTCAAGCCGGAAATTCTTGAACTGAGTATTGTGGGGATTTTGAGCAAGCGATGACAAACTATGTGCATTTTGATGCCGATGGCAGAATTGGCGGATCGACCACCGGGGGCGCGCCCGAAGGGACAACGGTGCATGGCTTCCCCTTCTTCCTTCAGGGCAGCTGGTCGGGCGAGACCCACTATATCGCGGACGGCAGCGCTGTGCCGAGGCCGCAGATCACGCCGCCTGAACCCACGCTCTTTGCCTCCAGCGAAGATTACACGATTTCCGGCGTGCCGAATGGTGCCGTGATCGCCCTCGATGGTGCTGCTGTCGGCACCGCAGACGGGATGGACATCATCATGAGCTTCCCGGAGCCGGGGCAGTATCAAATCGAAATCGACCCGCCGTTTCCATGGCTGTCGGCAAAATGGCTGGTGGAGTCGACATGAGGATAGTTGCTGATCCATCCGCCAAGCGCGCTGCGAAGACCGAACAAGCCCGTGCCGCCCGGCGTGCTGCCTTTCAGACCGAAGCAGACCCGCTGATCGGCAAGGTGCTGCGCGGGGAGGTGTCGAAAGATGAATACGCCGCGCGCGTTGAAGAAATCCGGGCGCGGTTCCCATATCCAGAGGAAGAATGAACATGCGTGTGACAATGCAAAATCAAGCCGACCTTATCGCATGGGCAGAGCCGCGCATGGGTGTCGAGAAGGATATGATGCCCTCAGAGACAGTCGCACTGGGCGTTATGAACGACGCGGGCGGTATTGAGGCAGTGATCTGCTTCAACGCCTTCTACAGCACCTATGCCAGCCTTCATGTCGCGTCGAACGGGGGGCGGCGCTGGTTGTCACGAAAGGTTCTGGCGCTGGTCTTTGGCTATGCCTTCACGCACCTCAATTTGACGCGTCTCAACTTTTTGGTGCCGCACCACAACATCCCGGTGCAGGTCTTGGCACTAAAGGTTGGGCTTCGCATCGAAGGTGTAGCAAGATGTGGTGCAAATGACGGATCAGATGGTGTATTGTTCGGGATGCTGGCCAGCGAATGCCCCTGGCTGCCTAAACGCGTAAAGGAAAGTAAAAATGGGTAAATCAGCACCAGGCCCTGATCCGCGTATGGGTGAAGCCGCCTTGATGTCGGCCCAAACCGGAGAGCGATACCTCGCACACATGCAGGGGCTGTCCAGCATCACACAAGGGTGGGCCGAGGAAGACCGTGAGCGGTATCAGACGACGTTCCAGCCGCTCGAAGATCAGATGATCGAAGACGCGCAGAACTACGACTCTCCCGAGCGCCGCGCCGCCGCCGCCAGTGAGGCCGTGGCCGATGTCCGTCAGCAGTCTGCAATGGCAGGTCAGCAGCGCAACCGGCAAATGGGTGCAATGGGCGTCAACCCGGCTTCTGGCCGCTTCGCTGGGGAGACCCGCCGCGCGGGCACCGCGGAATCTCTGTCTGCCGCTGGCGCGGGCAACATGGCGCGCAGGCAGGTTGAGGCAGGTGGCGAGGCGCGAATGGCAAGCGTCGTCAACATGGGACGCGGTATGGCCGTGAACCCCGCCACGTCGATGGGCATGGCGGGCAATATGAGCGCGCAGGGCCACACCGGGGCGATGCAAGGCCATGGGCAGATGGCCAACATCTTCGGCCAGCAGCATAGCGCCCAGATGGCGCAGTTTAATGCCAATAACTCCACAATGGGGGGTATCGGCGGTGCGCTTGGGTCTATCGTTGGTGCCCTGCCATTTACCTCAGACGAAAATGCCAAAAAGAACAAATCCAAGGCCATCGGCGTCCTCGACGCGGTGAAAAATATGCGTGTCGAGCAATGGGACTACAAGGCAGGCGAAGGCGACGGCGGCCGCCACGTCGGCCCATATGCGCAAGAGTTTCAGCGCGAGACGGGGCTGGGCGATGGCAAGTCGATCAGTGTCATCGACGCTATCGGCGTGAACATGGGCGCCACCAAGGAGTTGGCCGCGCAGGTTGAGCGTCTTGAAAAGGCAATCAGCATCAAAGAGGCCGCGTGACATGAGCTTTGCAGCAGGGTTCTTGAATGGCGCGGCTGACAGCATGAACGCGCGCAAAGATCGCGAAGTGCGCCAGCGTGAGCTATCGGCAATGGAAGCGATTGGACAGCAGCGCCCGGCGCAGCGCGGTGTGGGCATGCCTGCGGACGTGATGGAGGGTGTCGGGCCAGCGCAAGAAGCGCAGGCCGCGCCGCGCCGCGCCGCTCGGGTGAGCAGGCCCCGCCAATCTCAGCAGGAGTTTATCGACACGCTCATGCCGCACGCATTGAGGGTCAGCGAACGGACCGGCATCGACCCGCGTTTGGTGATTGCGCAGGCAGCGCAGGAAACCGGCTGGGGAAGATCCGCGCCGGGCAACAACTATTTCGGCATCAAGTCCCACGGGCGCGAAGGTGGCGCGACACACGGGACACATGAGTACGTCAACGGGCAGCGCGTCAACATCTCTGACAGCTTTCGGCAATACGATGATCCAGGGCAGAGCGCAGATGACTACGCCCATTTCCTGCAAAGCAACCCGCGCTACCGCAACATGTTGGCGGCGGGCGATCTGGATGGGCAACTGGCCGCCCTTGGCCGGTCAGGGTATGCCACGGACCCCAACTATTCCGCCAGCGTGGGGCGCATCGCGCGCGGTATAACAGTGCCGCAGCGCGAGAACGCCTCGACGCCTTCCGCAGCGCCGGACCGCGCGCAAAACACCGATACCGAACCAACGGCGTGGCGTTGGGCCAATCGCTACATGCAGAACAGAGGTGGCCGATGAGCTTTTTCGCAGGATTCGTGAACGGTGTCTTTCAGGGAAAAGACTGGCGTGAGGCGCGCAACGACCGCGAACGCGCACGCAAAATTCAGGACGAGCAGCTTGAGTGGGACCGCGAAGACCGGGAGTGGACCGGCGAGGCACGGGGCCGTCAAAGAGAGGTCTGGTCGCAGGCCGATGAAGACCGCGCGCGCCAACAACGCGAACAGGCTAGGCTCGATGCCGAAAGCGCAGCAGAGCGTGAAGCATTTGGCCAAACCGCAGATCAAATGGCTGGTCGCAACCCGCGCGATGAAGGTATCTCGATTGCAGGGGTGGCATCATCGAATGAGGAACAGCCCAGAGTGCAGGCTCAACCGGCCCGGCGCGGTGCAATTCCGCCAACCGAGGACCGCGCGCTTGGCGTGATGGGCTTCAGTGAGCAACCCGGGCCGGGCGGCGCGATCATGCAGGATCGTTTGGCCGGTCAGGTTGCGCAGCGCGAAACCGCCCGCAATACCCCGCCCTCTGTGCCTGATCAGGTAAACAGCAGCCCTGAGCCGGTGCCCGCCCGAACGATTGCTGCAGTTACACCCGGCGCGGCTGTTGCGCCTGACGTGCAGCGCGGCGCTGACATCACTGGTATTGCACCATACGTCCCCGGCCAAGACAGAGCCGCCGCGCCCGCTGCGCCTGCGCCCAGCCAGTCAAGGCCCGTTCCGCAAAATGGCAATGCCATGCAAGACGCCCGGCAAGGGCGCGGTCAGGGATATTCGGATTACACCGAGGCGACCCGTGGCGTCAGGTCAGACGCGCCGCGCCGTGTGGATGCGCCGCCAGCAGCGCCCGCATCAGAAGAAGCACAGGCACGCGCGCAAAGAATCGCTGGGGTAGTCCCGCGCGCAGCGGGTGCTGTCACGAATGTCGCAAAGGGCGCGATGGCTGATTTTGCCGCATTCGGGGGCGACATGCGAGCCGCAGGACGCGAAGGGCTTGGCGTCATCAACGCACTTACCGGCAATGAGGCCGGGGCAGCCGCTTCCTTCGACACCGCGCGGGATCTGCGCAGCATGGGCGATCAACGGCAACAGGATCGGGCAGCCCAGCAAACCCCGCGCCCTCAAACTCCAGCAGCGCCCGGGCAAGCGATGGCTGTCCAAACCCAGCCCACCGGCCCCGGGCCGCGCCGTGCTGCACCCAATGTCAGCGCGGCACAGCCTGCCGTCGTGTCGGGGGCCAGTGAGGGATTGCCACGCACCGAGGAAGGCACCCCTATGGGGTCGGTGCAAGCTGCAACCACCGTAGCGCAAAGGGCAGGTATGAGTGTCGCCAGTGCTGCGCGCGGTGACGCCAGCCCGGCGCAGTCGCGGCAGGTTGCAGACCGGGCTGCGGATGCGACTGTGCGCGAATACCGCAGCACCCAGATGCCACCGATTGTCGAGCATTACATCCGCACCGGCCAGATTGAGAAGGCGCGCGCCTTTGAGGCATGGACGCAGGAACGCAGCGTTCAGCAGGGCATGCGTTCCTGGGCGCGCGCGATGCATGCCTTCAGCTTGAACGATATGGAGGGCATGCTCGATGGGCTGGTCGGGGCATACGAGGCCCAAGATTACTACGACGACGGGCTTTCTGTGGTGCGTGAAGGCACTCAGATGAAGACCGACCCGCAAAGCGGCGAAGTGATCGGTGCAACGATCATGTTCCGGGACAACCAAACTGGACGGACGTTCCGGCAGGAGGTAAATGGCTTGCGCGATATGGTGGCGATCGGGGTTGGCGCGCTGGCCCCCGAAGCCGC
The DNA here is from genome assembly GCF_014681765.1 of Roseicitreum antarcticum. Lineage (GTDB taxonomy): Bacteria > Pseudomonadota > Alphaproteobacteria > Rhodobacterales > Rhodobacteraceae > Roseicitreum > Roseicitreum antarcticum. The sequence continues at coordinate 5,963 of NZ_CP061502.1, read as the reverse complement.
GTTTGACCGGATGTGGTCAGCAACATTTGGGGCCGATGAAGACAACCGGCCCGAGCGGTTGACCGCACAAAACCGCATCGCAATTCGCAAGCAGGCTGCCGAAGAAGCGGGTATCGGGGCAACACCCGAACAGATCACCGCCGCAGAGCAACGCATCCTTGGCTCCTTGGGTCAGGGATCAGGTGGCGGGCAAGTTCCATTGCTGGCAGACTGACCACAAGATATGGTATAGCCTGACTGAAATTTGCAGCATATTGTGCTGCAATCGCACATGACAGAGGGATTGCGCTTGTGGCCAACATCTTCGACCGGGACTATTCCGCCGCCAACAAGACGCACTTCCAGCAGGTCGAAGACATCGCCAAACGCAGCAGCGTCCCGGTCAATGTCCTCCTTGCCATGGGAGAAACGGCGAATGTGAGTGACCCAGATGACTTGGTGAGCTTCGCGCAGAATGCAGCGGGCGAGCTGGGGCCGCAGTTGCAGGCGGGTGGTGATATTCGCGCGATCATCCGAGAGGCAGCCGGTGAAAAGTCGGATGCCTTTTTTGAGCGCGCGCGCCAGATCGGTGATGAACTCTACCCCGAACGCATGCAGGCAGAGCGCGCGCAGCGCCAGCAGGCCGCCGCAGGCGAGGGCCGCAGATCAGTGGGCGAGGATCTTGCCCTTGGTGCGCGCCAGTATCCAGAAGCATTGATTTCTGGGGCGGGGCGTCAGCTTCAAATTCTTGGCTTTGACGAAACGGGCCAGGCGATGGTCGATTTCGCTGACCGCACACTGGGGCAGGATGAGGCTGAGGCCGCGCGCAGTGCCGCGATCAGCGAAAGCAACACAATCTGGCAGAACATCGTTGATGCTACCGTGCAATCCTCGCCGGGCATCGCAGGCGATATTGGTATGAGCGTTGCCGGTGCGGCAGCAGGCGCCAAGATCGGCGCGATTGCAGGGCCGAAGGGCGCTGTCGTAGGTGGCGCGCTTGGTGCCGTGGCTGGTGCCGCTGCCAGCATCTTTCCGCAAATGCTCGATTCCGCGTGGAGTACCGCTGAGGAAAACGAGCATGACGTGAATGATCCCGAGGTTCAAACCCGGATCATGGGGACTGCAATCGCCACAAGCCTTGCGCAGACCTTGTTCCCGGCTGGCGTTGGTCGGGCGCTGCAACGTCCGATCAACGAGGCCGCAGAGGGCGTGGTGCGAAATGTCATCGCGCGCGGCGCCCAAGGTGCAGCAAGAGGCTCACTGCTTGAGGGCACCGCCGAGGCAAGCGCGCTGGTCATTGAGCAGGTGATGTTTGACAAGGACATTCAGGCCGCGATTTCGCGTGATGAACTGCGCGCAATCGGCCCGCTTCTGGTTGAGAAACACGGCGAGGCCGCAATCATCGCCTTTGGTGCCGGCGCTTTGCTGGGCGGGCCTATCGGCGGCGCAGTGGGGGCGAACGAACAGGCCGGTGTGAACCGCGCGGTGCGTAGCGCCGAGGGCGAAATCCCCGAGGTTCTGGCCCCGATCTACGACAGAGCCGAGCAGTTGGAAGCGCGCGATCTGCCTGGCCTTGCTGAGCGTGACCGTTCCGCCTTCATGCGCGGTGTCATGAACGAGCTGAACGGCACAGAAGCCAGCCTGACCGACGCCGAGGGTGGCTATGACGATCAGGGGCGCACCGCTGCCCAGCAGCGGGCCTATGACAAGGGCGTGGAATACGCCCGGCGCGAGGCTGGCACAGTTGCTGAGGGCATCAGGACCAAGGCTGAGACCCAAGCACAGCCCGACACCTCTACGGGTACGCCAGCAGCGCCAGGTGCAGCGGCAGAGGACGCGCTTGCCGCGCCCCCCGTGCGCCCAGGTTCGTTGCGCGATTCCATGATGCAAGGTGCTACACGCTCAGCGCCGCAAGCGAACACCGCAGTAGGGATGGTCTCCCCCAATGCGGTCAGGGACGGTGGGGGCACAGCCTCGGAGGTCAGCGGTATTCCTGCGCCTCAACAACAAGCCCCCGCCGACCCGACGAATAACGGCGCAGCCCCTATGGTCTGGGTGCAGATCGAAGGTGAACGCCAGCCCATGGCCGCAGAGGTGTTGATTGCCAACGATGACGGCTATGAACTGATGGACCCGACCACGGGTCAGGTCTACCAAATTCCGCGCGCAGACGTTGAGGCCGGTATGGTGCAGATCACGCCGCGCGATGAAGGCGGTTCCGGGCAGGATCAGTCGCCGCAGCTGGTGGAAGATGCAGGAAGCCCCCTGCCATCTGAATACGACCAGATGGTGTTTGAGCTTGGCCGAACCAGTGAAATGCCCGACATGAGCATTGATCTTGCAGGCCGCGCCCTCAGCGATGTCGCATCAATTGCCAACGAGTTTGGCGAGGGCGAGGATCTGCGCAAAATCCGCGTCCGACTTGAAGAAATCTACGCCGCCAAGAAAAAAGAGCAGCTTGATGCCATCACCAGCGAAAGCCAAGTGTCCGCGCCGCAGGCTGGCCCCGCAGGCGATACCGGGGCAGACCCTTTGGGCGAGTTGGGCGCAGGGATGCAGGGCGCAGGGATGCAGGGCGCACCTGATGCCGCGTCCACCCCGGACCTGATTACGCGCGCAAATGGTGAACCCTACAAAAGCGAGACTGCCCTTACCGCCAAGATCAAGCGTGATGGCCTCAATGCAGATGAATACCGCATCGAGCCGCGCAACGAGGGCTTTGTCGCGGTGCGCCAGGCAGAGAAGGATCAGGATGATGCGGTTTTGGATGGGATACCGGCAGGCGATCAAGGAATTGCGCCGGGACGGCCTGATAACGAAGAAGGAAGCGAAGGCGTTGCGCCGCTTGCTGGACAACAGCCCGACAGTGGAGGTCAACCACCCGATGGCGCAGATGGTGGGCGCGGTATTCCTGATGCAGTTGGAACCGGCGAACCAGTACGTGCACTGAGTGAGCAGCAAAATGAAACGCAAGAAACTGCCGAGCGCCTTGCGCCTGACGGCCAGCCTTCTATCGGCGCCACCCCGGAGATTGACGCCGGGTTCTCTGAAAACCGCGCAGCTTTGGGCAAATTCAAGAAGGGTATGCGGGTTCAGTATGTGGACGATGCGTTCACGCCGCCGCGCACGGTCACTGGCACCGTCAGTTCGCTTGATCGCCGCTCCGGTCAGGGGCAGGTGGTTGTCCGAGGCGACAGCGGGTCGGAATTCACCATCGGCGCGCGTATACTCACTCCTGCTGATGATGCTTCGGTGACGCCTACACCTGCAGATCGGGTTGAGGATCAGGCGCCGGGCCCGGCATCAACGCCGGTGGTCGAGAATATCCGTGAGCGCGCCGCCATTGTGCGAGGCGTGTCGGAAGACCAGCCGCCGCAGGTCGATGGTGTCAGCCTGAAATGGGACACCAAGGAACAAGGCTTCATCTTCTCACGCAAGCATGTGGACAAGGTGCAGGCTGCAATCGACGCAACCTCCCGAGAGGCTAACCCTAACCTACCCACCCCCCAGCCGGAACCTACCCCCCCAACCATTTCCAAAACGGGAAGTGTTGCGCCGGATGCTGGACCTACCGCCGAGCAGTTCGACCAGATCGCCGCCGAGACCAACCCAAACCCCACCCCGGCGCAGGCCGAGGCCGAAAACTACAAGACCGCCAAGACCGACTGGCGCGGCATGAAGCTGTCGATCGAGAACCGCAAAGGCACGGTCCGCAGCAAGAAGACACCTGACGGCAAGACCGAATGGTCCGTCACCATGCCTGCCCACTATGGCCGTATTTTGCGCACCGAGGGCGCGGATGGGGATCACGTCGATTTCTACATGGGGGACGATACCAACAGCGACCGGGTGTTTGTGGTGGATCAGAAGGATGCCGAGACCGGCGCATTCGATGAACACAAGGTGATGCTGGGCTTTGGGAACCAGCAGAAAGCGCGCGAAGCCTATCTGGCAGGTTTCAGCGACGGCAAGGGTTCTGATCGCTGGGGCGGGGTCACGGCGATGAGCGTGGCCGATCTGGGCGCCGCGCTGAACGATAAGTCACGCTGGCAAAAGCCGATGAAGATGGTGGTGCCCGAGGTCTCGACCAACCGCGAAATGACTACCGAAGACGGCTATCGCGTGGTCTGGGATGATAAAGGCACCACCTTCTTCCATCCGCGCGGACCGGGTATCCGTGCGACCATGGAACGCCTGACGGATGCGCAGGTTACCGAATACTTGGACAGTGTGCGCAAGCCCGAAACTGACATGCGGATCGTGGCGAAGTTTAAGGACACCCCAACGACCGAACCGAAGCAGTCACCACCTTCCGCTCGCAAAAAATCGAAGGAAAAACAAGACGAAACCGCCGCAGTATCATCTGATATGCAGCCCGAGGCCACAACCACCCCGGCAAAGGCCCTCAAGGGCCTAAACGAGGCCGAAAACGCCGAGCTTGCCGCGCTGGAGGCGCAGTTCCTCGACAAGATCAAGACACAGATGAGTTCGGGGCTTGATCCCGAATTGGTGTCAGTCGCGCTGAAAATCGGCACTCTCTATGTCCGGGCGGGCCGTCGCCGGTTCCGAGATCTGATCACCACGATGATGGAGCGCATGGGGCTGCCGCTGGAGCGCGCACAGCCCTACGCCCGCAACGCCTACAACCAGATCAGGGATGATATGGACCTTGCCGGTGATGATGTCGCCGACATGGATACATCTGCGGATGTCATGGCCGAGGTGCGTAAAATGCGGGCCGAAGAAGCCCGTCGCAACGCTGATGCAAGCGCATTGGCAGAAACCTCAGCATCTGATAATGTTGACCAGGCTCAAAAAAGCGAGGCTGAAGGTGATCAATCAGGTAACAGACGCACTGATCGAGCAAGCACCCGACAGGGCGCGGGAGATCCAGCGCCGCGGGAGGGGCAAGCTGACGGAACACGTCGCGGAAGTGACGAGCCGGGCGGCCAAGAACGTGGGGTACGACCCGACGGACAACAGCGACCCAGCGCTGAACGTGATGCTGCGAGAGATGGCGCAGCAGGACGCTCTGGACGAGCTGATGAACAACTAGGGCCACGCGACCACATCATTGAGCCGGGCGGGCTGACGCTTGCCCGTGGTGAAAAGACCCGGGCGCGCGAGAGCATTGCAGCCCTGCGCACCTTGCGCGCAATACAGTCAGAAGGCCGCACGGCCACGGCAGAAGAACGGGCATCGCTTGCCAAGTACGGTGGCGCAGGCACCCTCGCAGGGACGCTTCCCCGTTCGGATGGGTCCGTTAAGTTCCCCGACCTGGCATCCGAGATTGACGGGCTTCTGAACGCCGAGGAGAAGGCGACCCTTTCCCGTACCAGCCAGTATGCCTTCTACACTGCCGAAAGCGCGCTGCGCGGCATGTGGGGGCTTGCCCGACAGCTTGGGTTCAACGGTGGTCGCGTCTATGAACCGGGCATGGGTGTCGGCGGTTTCGCCGGGACCATTCCGGCTGACGTGCGCGAACAGACCAGCTATCAGGGGCTGGAGCTTGATCTTGTCACTGCCCAGATTGCCAAGGCGCTGTATCCCCGACAGAACATCCGCCAAGGCGACTTCATCAAGACCCCGCTGGCGCAAAACCATTATGATCTTGTCATCGGCAACCCGCCGTTCTCGGGCACGAAAATTCAGGCCGACCCCGCATACCCGCAAGGGTTCATGATCCACGACTATTTCTTTGCCAAATCGCTGGATTCCGTGCGGCCCGGCGGCCTTTTGATGTTCATCACATCGGCAGGCACGATGAACAAGGGTGACACTTCGGCGCGGGACTACCTCGCTGACCGTGCGGACCTGGTCGGCGCGATCCGCTTGCCCAACACCGCATTCAAGGAAAACGGCACCGAGGTTACAACCGACATCATCGTCTTGCGTAAACGCGCGGATGGCGAGAAAGAAGCCGATGCCACATGGCGCGAGTCGGTCAAGACAGATCTGCCAGACGGCGACGGCGGTACAGGTCA